>NZ_JAKRML010000022.1:0-103772 GCF_022346505.1 Achromobacter sp. ACRQX | reverse complement strand
CGAACAGGACAGTGAAACGCCTTTGCGCCGATGATAGTGGACGGACGTCTGTGAAAGTAGGTCATCGTCAGGCTTTTATTGCTCAAAACCCCGCAGGTATCCCCTGCGGGGTTTTGTCTTTAGTGAGAGACCAGGCCGTTGCGCTGGAGGTTGATTGCGCGATTGGCGCGAACCCTTGCGCGGCTGTAAGCGCCAGGTCCCATTGCAGTGCCCCGTAGTGCCCAACAGTGCCAAAGCGGCACTTAAGTAAGACCCAAGATTCGAACGATTGACCCTTGCGTCAATTGCTCAAGCAGCTACGCTTGACGACCATAGCAAGGTGGTACCACTCCTTCCCATCCCGAACAGGACAGTGAAACGCCTTTGCGCCGATGATAGTGGACGGACGTCTGTGAAAGTAGGTCATCGTCAAGCTCTTATCCTCAAAGCCCCACCGGTATCCGGTGGGGCTTTGTCTTTGGTGCGTCACTGGCCTGCAAGCCGCGCCAATGCTGAATGTGCCCAAATAACAACGCGCGTGGGCGGGGTGGCTTTGTGCGGTAAGATTGTTCGAGTCAATTCGTTGGAGCGTTATCGTGAGTGATCCCCAGACCCCCGTGCCCGGTACGACATTGGACCTTCGCACGTTGACCCACGTGGCCTATGGCTTGTATGCCTTGGGCTTTCTGACGAGTGGATTTCTGGGCATTGCCACGATCGCGGCTGTTGTGCTCATGTACCTCAAGCGGTCTGACGCGGCCGGCACCGTCTACGCCGGCCATTTCGACTGGCTGCTGCGTACGTTCTGGTGGGCGTTGCTGTGGCTTGCCATCAGTGGGATCGCGACGCTCATCTTCATCGGCTGGATCGGCGTGGCGGCAACCATTGTGTGGGTGCTGTATCGCCTGATACGCGGTTGGCTGTCGCTGCTGGAAGGCACTGCGCCCACGTCTTACGCCTGAGTTCAGGCTGTACCCTCGGAAAGGCCGGCATTGATGCCGGCCTTTTTGCATGCGCCTCGTGTGACGCGCGAGAACATGCGCGTGGATGGTTCTTGGCTCGCGTGTGCACTCAATGGAATCGGAAAGGACGCGGGCGGGCGCCTTGTTTAGGAGCGGGGCGCTGAGCTTCGATTTAGTTGAGTGCGACGCGCAGGACGCATTCAGAGGCGGCGCGTGCGCCTATCGACGTCGCGTGTGCCGGAGGGGCCATTGAAGTGCGTGAGCATGCAGCTTGTCGGCTTGCAAAGGCGCACCAGTGCTGACGATCAGGCGATGGCGTCGCTATTGAAATCGGGCGGAGATGTCCACGGACGTGGCAATGGGGAACTGCGAGGAGGGGGCTTGCATGGTGGCGTCGAGCTCGCCCGGCCGTAAGCCAGGGCGTCGCGACAATCCAAAGGCAGGGACGTACGCCGTACGCCCTTTGCCTGCTTACTTCAGATGTGCGTTGACCAGTTTGGTCAGTTCGAACATCGTGACCTGATCCTTGCCGAAGATCGGGCGCAGCTTGGCATCGGCGTTGATGTTGCGCTTGTTGCTGGCATCTTGCAGGTTGTGCTTCTTGATGTATTCCCAGATCTTCTTGGTGACCTCGGTACGCGGCACGGCTTCCGAGCCGATGACAGCGGCCAATTCGGCGCTGGGGGTCAGCGGCTTCATGAATGCAGCGTTCGGCTTGCGCGCGGTCGCGGGTTTGGAGGTTGTGGCCATAATGCGGCGCTCCTTCTCTGGCTGTTGGAAAAATTGTCCTGCGGCCGGAGCATAACGTGTCTCTACAGTAAAGACAAAGGCATTTATCCTCTGTAGCAACTAAAATGCACCGACTGTCCCCTCTCTCACGTCATTCTGTAACGTCCTATGTACGCACGTTCTCCGTTGGAATCGATTCGGCTTTTTCATGACGAATTGACGGCGCTCCGGCGCGATTTGCATGCCCATCCAGAACTTGGTTTTGAAGAGGTCAGAACGTCCGGCATCGTCGCGGGTGCGCTGGAAGCGTTGGGCATCGAAGTGCACCGCGGTATCGGTAAAACCGGCGTGGTGGGCGTGATCCGCGGCAAGCGCTGCGACAGCGGCCGCATGATTGGATTGCGGGCCGACATGGACGCGCTGCCCATGACGGAAGACAACACGTTCGGCCACAAGTCGACCAAGCCGGGACTGATGCACGGATGCGGGCACGATGGTCATACCGCAGTGCTGATCGGCGCGGCGAAGTACCTGGCGCAGACCCGCAACTTCGACGGCACGGCGGTGTTGATTTTCCAGCCGGCCGAAGAAGGACGCGGCGGTGCGCGCGCCATGCTGGAAGACGGTTTGTTCGACACGTTCCCTTGCGATGCGATCTATGCCTTGCATAACTGGCCGGGCCTCAAACCTGGCACGATCGGCATCAACCCCGGACCGATGATGGCGGCGGCCGATCGCTTCGAGATCCTGATCACGGGGCGGGGCGGTCACGGTGCGCATCCCTATCAGACGATCGATCCGGTAACGATCGCGGGTCAGATCATCACCGCGTTGCAGACCATCGTGTCGCGCAATGTGAATCCGCTTGATTCGGCGGTGCTGTCGATCGGGTCGGTGCAGGCCGGGCATCCGGGCGCGATGAGCGTGATTCCGCGCGAGGCGCGCATGGTGGGCACGGTGCGCACGTTTCGTAAGTCCGTGCAGGAGATGGTCGAGACGCGGATGCGCGAGCTGGTGAGTGCCATCGCCGGCGCTTTTGGCGGCACCGCTGAAGTGGTGTACGAGCGCATCTACCCCGCGACGCTGAATACGCCGCAGCACGCCAACCTGGTGGCCGACATCGCGACCGAGATGATCGGCAAGGAAAACGTGGTGCGCGACCTGGTACCCTCGATGGGTTCCGAAGACTTTTCATTCATGTTGCAGGCCAAGCCGGGCGCCTACTTCCGTCTTGGCCAAGGCGGCGCCGATTCCGGTTGCCTGCTGCACAACCCGCATTTCGATTTCAACGATGCCGTCATTCCCCTGGGCAGTGCGATGTTCTGCGCGCTTGCTGAACGGGGCATGCCGCTGGCAGATTAAGAAGCCTTCCATGTCTACTCAAAGCACGACTCAACTCACCATCACCCGCCCTGACGACTGGCATCTGCATTTGCGCGATGGCGCGGCGCTTGAAGCCGTGGTCGGAGATACGGCGCGCCAGTTCGCGCGCGCCATCATCATGCCGAATCTGAAGCCGCCGGTCACGACGACGGAACAGGCTTTGGCCTATCGAGGCCGCATCCTGGAAGCGCTTGGCAAGTCGGGCGTCAATCCGGCTTCGTTCACGCCCCTGATGACGCTGTACCTGACCGACAACACGCCCGCTGAAGAGATTGTGCGCGCGCATGAGTCGGGCCATGTCTACGCCGTCAAGCTGTATCCTGCTGGCGCCACGACCAACTCGGACGCGGGCGTGACCGATCTGCTGGGCAAATGCACGAAGGCGCTGGAAGCCCTGCAGAAATGCGGTATGCCGCTGTTGGTGCATGGCGAAGTGACGGATCCGTCGATTGACGTGTTCGATCGCGAAGCCATTTTCGTGGAGCGTGTGATGAAGCCGTTGCGGCGCGCCTTCCCCGCCCTGAAGGTCGTGTTCGAACACATCACGACCAAGGAAGGCGCGGAGTACGTTCGCGATGCGGAAGGTCCGATTGCCGCGACGATTACGCCGCAGCACATGCTCTACAACCGCAATGCCATCTTCCAGGGCGGCGTGCGGCCCCACTGGTATTGCCTGCCGATTTTGAAGCGCGAGACGCACCGTCTTGCGCTGGTCGAGGCGGCGACCAGCGGCAGCCCGCGTTTTTTCCTGGGCACGGATAGCGCGCCGCACGCGCGCGGTCTGAAGGAACATGCCTGCGGCTGTGCTGGCTGCTACACCGCATTGCATGCCATGGAGCTTTATGCGACCGCGTTCGAGGCGGCCGGCAAGCTCGACAAGCTGGAAGGGTTTGCCAGCTTCCATGGCCCCGACTTCTACGGTCTGCCTCGCAATACCGGCACGTTGACGCTGTCGCGCGAGACCTATCAGGTGCCGGAAGAGTTGGCGTTCGGCAACACGACGCTGGTCCCGCTGGCGGCGGGCGAGGCGCTGGAGTGGCGCGCTCACGTCTGAGGACGATCGCGGCTGGCGCCGCATGCAAATGAAAAAGGGGTGAGCGGCTGTGCCGTTCACCCCTTTTTTCCGCCGCGCGGACTATCTATATATAGCAGTCACGTCAAAGCGTGCCATCGCGCCGCGCTTCCAGCAGTTCCCAGCGCGCAAACTTCTCTTCGAGTTCAGTTTCGAGCTTGGCCAGTTCGCCGTTGATGCGGTCGACCTCGGCCGGCGCATCGCGGTAAAGGCTGCCGTCAGCAAGTTGGCCGGCCAATTCAGCTTGCTTCGCTTCGAGCGCGGCAATCGCGTCCGGCAGCCCTTCGAGTTCGCGCAGGTCCCAGGCGTTGATCTTGCCAGCCTTCGCAGGCTTGGGCCGCGCCGCCTTTGCTCGTGCGGCGCCGTCGTCGGCGGGTTTCGCGACCTTGTCGGCCTCAGCCTGCGGAGCGACAGGCGCCGGGCGCTGTGCGACCCATTCGTCGTACCCACCCACGTAATCGCGCCAGTGGCCGTCGCCTTCGTAGGCGATCGTCTGCGTGACCACGTTGTTGAGGAAGGCGCGATCGTGGCTGACGAGCAGCACGGTGCCTGCGTATTCCTGCAGCAGTTCTTCCAGCAACTCCAGCGTTTCGATGTCCAGATCGTTGGTGGGCTCGTCCAGCACCAGCACGTTAGCCGGCCGGGCAAAGAGCCGCGCCAACAGCAGGCGAGCGCGTTCGCCGCCGGACAGGCTGCGCACCGGTGATCCGGCGCGCGCCGGCGAGAAGAGAAAATCGCCCAGGTAGGTCATCACATGCTTGCGCACGCCGCCGATCTCGACCCATTCGCTCCCCGGACTGATGATGTCGACGAGCGAAGCGTTTTCGTCGAGCTGCGCGCGCATCTGGTCGAAGTAGGCGACGGCGACGTTGGTGCCCAGGCGCGTCGCGCCGCTATCGGGCTGCAGTTCACCCAGGATGAGCTTGAGCAGTGTGGTCTTGCCTGCGCCGTTGGGGCCGATGATGCCGATGCGGTCGCCGCGCAGAAGGGTTGTGGAATAGTCGTCGACCACGATCTTGTCGCCGAAGCGCTTGCTGACGTGTTCGAGTTCGGCCACGAGTTTGCCGGAGCGTTGGCCTTCGGCCAGCGCCAGCGACACGTTGCCTACGCGCTCGCGGCGTTCGGCGCGCTGCACGCGCAGGCTTTCCAGGCGACGCACCCGGCCTTCATTGCGGGTGCGGCGGGCTTCCACGCCCTTGCGGATCCAGACTTCTTCCTGTGCCAGCAGTTTGTCGAAACGCGCCTGCTCGAGCCTTTCGGACTCGAGCCATTGGGCCTTGCGTTCCTGCCACTGCGAGAAGTTGCCCGGGAAGCTCAGGAGGCGTCCGCGATCGAGTTCGACGATGCGAGTGGTGACGGCGTCCAGGAACCGGCGATCGTGGGTGATGATGACTGCGGCGCCTTTCCAGGCGCGCAGCATGTCTTCCAGCCAGGCGATGCCTTCGAAGTCCAGATGGTTGGTGGGCTCGTCGAGCAGCAACAGATCCGGCTCGTCGATCAGGGCGCGGGCAAGCGCGACGCGCTTGCGCGTGCCGCCGGACAGGCCGGCGATCTGCACGTCGGCGGGCAGGCCCAGCTTTTCGATGACGGCGCGCGCGCGCGAGGGGCGCTGCCAGTCTTCGTGGTCGCCATCTGCATTGCATACGACGTCAAAGACAGTGGCGTTGTCGTCAAGCTCGGGTTCCTGTTCGACGGTGGCCACTCGCAGACTCGAGCTGCGCGCGATTGCGCCGTCGTCGGGCTGCGTCCGGCCGTCGAGCAGTCTGAGGAGCGAGGACTTCCCTGCGCCGTTGCGGCCGATGAGGCCGATGCGCTCGCCGGACTGGATGGCGAAGTCGGCATGGTCCAGCAGTGGATGGTGCCCATATGCGAGCTGGACGTCGGTCAGGGTGATGAGAGTTTCGAGGGCCATGTAGTGTTGGTGTCTGCGGCATCTAAGCGGATCAGCGCGTATTGTCGCAGGAACCCGCCCCGAGGTTCTTGCGGGCGCCCTGGGGACAGAGCGGACGGCTGTAATAGAATACGCACTGCAAGATGGGTCGGACGATCGCGGTGGGTGCAAGCCCATCGAGGAAGGTCCGGACTCCACAGGGCAGGGTAACGGCTAACGGCCGTCCGGTCGTGTCTTCGGGCATGGCTGAGGAATAGGACCACAGAGACGAGACTGCGGCGCGGGCGCGCTTTGCGCGCACTGATACGGCCATCTCCGTATTGCGCCGTCCGGCGACGGGCGGCGGCATCGCAGGGTGAAACGCGGCAACCTCTATCCGGAGCAACATCAAATAGGCATGCGTGCGGCCTCACGGCCGTGAAGGGCGGCTCCGTCCGAGCATGCGGGTAGATGGCTAGAGCGGCTCAGCAATGATCCGCGCAGAGGAATGATCGTCCGCCAGGGCAACCTGGTGTACAGAATCCGGCCTATAGACCCGTCTTGCACTGAATTTTCCCGGCGCGCGCGGATCTGGACGAGGCCGCGCGGCCGTCTGGCGCCCACCGCGCCAGTTGATTGCCACTTCCAGGGTCGCCCATTTGGCGGGAAGCCTCGCCAACGGGAAGGATCGACCCAGCCCCAGGCGGTAAACCGCAATCGTTAGGCGCTACTTCTTAAGTAGGACTTTTAGAGTATGTCGCAACCTCCTGATTTATTGGGAGGTTTTTCTTTTTGCGAATTTACAAGTTGATCTAAGTCCTTGTTGTGATTGAAAAAATTGCAACCGCTCGCTTGACCGCCCCTTTCCCATACCGTAGAGTGGGAAATAGTAGGAAATTGTGCAATTAAGTGGGGTAAATGTGGTGTTTCAGGGAAGCAGCGCGCTCACGCTGGATGCCAAGGGACGGATCTCCATTCCGACCCGGCATCGTGACGCGCTCATGTCGCAGGCCGAAGGCCGGCTGACCCTGACCCGCCATCCCGACGGCTGCCTGCTGGTGTATCCGCGACCGGAGTGGGAAAAGAAGCGCGAGCAGATCGCCGCTTTTCCGATGACGGCCCGCGCGCTGCAGCGGCTGTTGCTGGGCAACGCTCAGGACGTGGAACTGGACGGCTCCGGCCGGGTCCTGATCGCTCCTGAACTGCGCAACGCTTCCGGTATGACGCGCGATGTGATGCTGCTCGGTCTGGGCTCTCACTTCGAGCTGTGGGACGCCGCTACCCTGGCTAGCCGAGAGGCTGAAGACTTGGCCAAGGGTATGCCGGACGTGTTGAACCAGTTTTCGTTCTGAAAGAGTTATGGAATTCGAACATCGGCCCGTCCTCCTGGCGCCGACGGTGGACGCGCTTTTGCTGCCCGGTTTCGGCGGCAAGGGTGCGGCACGGTCGCAGCCGCAGGATGGGCAGGATGTGGCTACGCGAATCGAAAGCGGCGTCTTCGTAGACGGCACTTTCGGCCGGGGCGGCCACAGCCGCGAGTTGCTTGGCCGGTTGGGCAAGCACGCCCGGCTGGTCGTGTTTGACAAGGACCCGCAAGCCATTGCGGTCGCCAACGCGCTGGCGGCCGAGGATGCGCGGGTCACTGTGGTGCATGGGGGCTTTGCCACCATGGCCGAAGAATTGCAGCAGCGCGGCATCGGCAAGGTCGATGGCGTGATGCTGGATCTGGGCGTTTCGTCGCCTCAGATCGACGATGCCGAGCGCGGTTTCTCGTTCATGCGAGACGGCCCGCTCGATATGCGGATGGACACCACTCGTGGTCCCACGGTGGCGGATTGGCTGGCGCAAGCCAGTGTGGATGAGATGCGGGAGGTCATAGCGGATTATGGCGAAGAACGGTTTGCTTTTCAGGTTGCAAAGGCGATTGCTGCTCGCCGCGCAACAAGGCCGCTGCGCACCACGCTCGAGCTTGCCGAGTGCGTCGCCAGCGCCGTCCGCACGCGCGAAAAGGGGCAACATCCGGCCACACGCACCTTTCAAGCTTTACGGATTTACATCAATCGGGAACTCGAAGAGCTCGCGCGCACCCTCGCGTCAGCTTTAGACCTGCTTGCCCCGGGGGGGAGGTTGGCGGTGATCAGCTTTCATTCACTTGAAGACCGCATGGTCAAGCAGTGCATCGCGGCGGCGGCCAGGCCGGCTGCTGCGCATGCACGCCTGCCCCTGCGCGAAAGCGAAATGCCCCAACCTGTTGTGCGATCCCTGGGCAAAGTCGTGGCCGAGGACGACGAAGTCTCGACCAACGCCCGCGCCCGTTCCGCCATCCTGCGCGCGGCTGAACGTACGGAAACGCCGCTGCCCGCTGAGGGCGGCTTTGCATTTGTGAAGATCGGTTCGCTGCCCGGCAGCGACCTCGCCCCGCCGCCCCGGCGTGGCGGCAAGGGAGGGCGCCGCTGATGGGTCGCGTCAACCTGATCGTTGCGGCTTTGCTGATGCTGTCGGCCATTTCCCTGGTCACCAGCCGGTATCAGTCGCGCCAGCTCTTCGTGGAGCTGGGCCGCGATCAGGCGCATGCGCGCGACCTCGAAACCAACTGGCGGCGCCTGCAGCTTGAGCGCGCCGAGCTGGCCCGCAATGCGCGGGTCGACGCCATTGCGCGTGACGGTCTGAAGATGATTCCCATCGTCCCCGACCGTACGCTCTATATGAATCAGGCGCCCGTGCCCGCGGCCGCCGGAGGCACGCAATGAAGCGCGTGCCCTTCTTCGACAATCCCGTGCTGCGCGGAAGCTTGCCTACGTGGCGCGCCCGCCTGGTGCTGATCCTGCTGTTTGGCGGGTTTACCGTGCTGGCCGGCCGCGCGCTGTTCCTGCAAGGATTGTCGACGGAATTCCTGCAGCAGCAGGGCGAGCGCCGCTACGAGCGCACGCTGACGCTGGCCGCCACGCGCGGCAAGATCATGGACCGTAATGGTGCGGTGCTGGCATCGAGTGTGCCGGCGCGCGCCATCTGGGCGATTCCCGAAGACGTGAAGCAGGCCACGCCCGCGCAGCTGGATTCGCTGGCCAAGCTGCTGGACACGCCGGCGGGCGATCTGCGCCGCCGCCTCGTCGACGAGGACAAGAACTTCGTGTACCTGAAGCGCCAGGTCTCGATGGACGTGGCCGACAAGATCAAACAGCTGGGCTTGCCGGGCGTGCACCAGCAGCCCGAAACCCGCCGCTACTACCCGGACGGCGACGTGATGGCCCACGTGGTGGGCTTCAATAGCGTCGAGGACCAGGGGCAGGAAGGCGTCGAGCTGACGTTCAACCAGCAGTTGTCGGGCCGACCGGGAAGCCGCCGTGTCATCAAGGATCGGCTGGGCCGCGTCATCGAAGACGTGCAGGCCGTCACGTTGCCGGTTGATGGCCGGGACTTGCGCCTGTCCATTGACACGCGCCTGCAGTACCTGGTGTTCAAGGAACTGAAGGACGCCATGGACAAGCACCGCGCCAAGGGCGCGACGGCCGTGGTGGTGGATGTGCACACGGGCGAGATCCTGGCGCTGGCCAACGTGCCGACCTTCGATCCGAACAACCGCGAAACCTTCCATGGCGCCAACCTGCGCAACCAGGCGATCACGGATACGTTCGAGCCGGGCTCGATCATGAAGCCCTTTACCGCAGCGCTGGCGCTGGACCTGGGCCGCATCAGCACGTCGACGCAGTTCGAGACGGGCAACGGCCGGTTCACGTATCAGGGCAGCACGATCAGCGACGTGAGCCGCAACGGCACGCTGGATGTGGCGGGCGTGCTGCGCAAGTCCAGCAACATCGGCATGACGATGATCTCCGAGAAGCTGGAATCCCGTGAAATGTGGGATCGCTTCACCGAATTGGGTCTCGGCCAGGCGCCGCAAGTGGGATTCCCCGGCGCCGCGCCCGGCCGTCTGCGTCCGTGGGAACGCTGGCGCCTGATCGAAAAGGCCACGATGGCCTACGGCTACGGCCTGTCCGTGTCGCTGCTGCAAGTGGCGCGCGCCTATACCGTCTTTGCACGTAACGGCGACATGGTGTCGCTGACGCTGGTCAAGCGCGATAGCGATCCGACCAGCGTCAAGATCTACACGCCCAAGACGACCGCGCTGGTGCGCGCCATGCTGGAGGCCGCCACCGGCCCCGATGGCACGAAGGCCGCGCAGGTGCAGGGCTACCGCGTGGCGGGCAAGAGCGGCACCGCGCGCAAGATCGTGGACGGCAAGTACAGCACGCAACGTTACCGCAGCTCGTATGTGGGTTTTGCCCCGGTGTCGGATCCCAAGATCGTGGTGGCCGTGTCCATCGACGAACCGACGATCGGCGGCTATTACGGCGGCGCCATTGCCGCGCCCGTGTTCTCCCATATCGTGGGGGGGAGCCTGAGGCTGATGGGGGTGCGGCCCGACGCACCGTTTGAATCCACGATTGTTGCTGGTATCAAGGAGCCAGGCAGATGAGCGCCAACGGCTTCCACTCTTCCCCTGCCGCCACGGTTGCCGAGACCGTGGCGTGGTTGCATGAGCGCGTGTCGTTGACCGCGCATCTCAAGCTGGACTCGCGCGACATCGAGCCGGGCGACGTGTTCGTTGCTTGCCCGGGACTGTCGAGCGACGGCCGGCTCTATATAGATAAGGCGTTGGCGCTGGGCGCCAGCGCCGTGCTGTTCGAAGCGCCTGCCACCGATGCCGTACAAGCCGCGTCGGCCGGCACGCCCATGCTTGCGGTGACCGGCCTGCGCTCGCTGCTGGGCGAACTGGGCGACACCTGGTATGGCCGTCCGTCGGCGGCGCTGGCCGTGGTTGCGGTGACCGGCACTAACGGCAAGACGTCGTCGGTGCAATGGATTGCCCACGCGCTGAGCCGCAACGACAAGGCTTGCGGCACCATCGGCACGCTGGGCGCCGTGCTGCCCGACGGCCAGACGCTGGGCGGCAGCCTGACGACGCCGGATGTGCTGACTGTGCACCGCACGCTGGCCGCGATGCGCGACGCCGGCGCGAAGGCCGTGGCCATGGAGGCCTCGTCGATCGGCATCGAGCAGGGCCGCATGGACGGCGTGCGCGTGGCGCTGGCCGCCTTCACGAATCTGACGCGTGACCATCTGGACTATCACGTCACGATGGAGCGCTACGAAGCGGCCAAGGCGCGCCTCTTCCGCTGGCCCGGCCTGACCGCCGCGGTGATCAACGCCGACGATGAAGCCGGGCGGCGGATGCTGGCCAGCCTGCCGGACGGCGTGACGCCGATGAGTTACAGCCTGAGCGACGATCCTGAAATTCCGGCCGCCATGCGAGCGCGGGACCTGCAGGCAACGTCGCAAGGCCAGATCTTTACGCTGGTGTCGCCGCATGGCGAAGCCCAGATCGTGACCCGCCTTTTGGGCGCGCACAACGTTTCGAACCTGCTGCTGGTGGCGGGCGTGCTGTACAAGCTGGGCCTGCCGTTTGCGCAGATTGCGCGTGAACTGGCGGCGACGGATCCCGTCGATGGCCGTCTGCAGACCGTGGAACCGGCAGTGAGCTTGCCAGCGCATATGGCACGCGGTCCGCTGGTGGTGGTGGACTACGCCCACACGCCGGACGCGTTGTCCCGTGCGCTGCTGGCGCTGCGTGCCGTGGCCACGGCGCGTTCCGGCCGCCTGGTCTGCCTGTTCGGCTGCGGCGGTGAGCGCGATCCGGGCAAGCGTCCGGTGATGGGCGCCATTGCCGCGGAGCTGGCTGACCACGTGGTGGTGTCCAGCGACAACCCGCGCACCGAATCGCCCGAGGCGATCGTCCAGCAGATCCTGGCCGGCGTGCCCGAAACGGCGCATGCCGACGTGCAGGTCGATCGCGCGCGCGCCATCTTGCAGACCATCTGGGCGGCGTCGCCGGAAGACGTGGTGCTGCTTGCCGGCAAGGGTCACGAAACCTATCAGGACATCGGTGGCGAGAAGCTGCCTTTCGACGATCGGGAATGGGCGCGCGTGGCGCTGCTGCTGCAGCAGACGCCCGGCGTGTCCACCGATACGCGCCGCATCGGCGAAGGCGAACTCTTCGTCGCGCTGGTGGGCGAGAATTTCGACGCGCACGACTACCTGGATCAGGCAGCTTCGCGCGGCGCTTGCGCGGCGCTCGTCGCGCACCAGGTTGCCGATGCCGGATTGCCGCAGCTTGTCGTGGGCGATACGCGCGTGGCGCTGACGCGCATCGGCGCCGCCTGGCGTGCCCGGTTCCTGCTGCCGGTGGTGGCGGTGACCGGCAGCAACGGCAAGACGACCACCAAGGAAATGATCTCCGCGATGCTCGCCGAATGGCAGGGCGACGCGGGGCGCCTGGCTACGGCCGGCAACCTGAACAACGACATCGGCGTGCCGCTGACCTTGCTGCGCCTGCGCGCGGGTCATCGCGCCGCCGTGTTCGAGCTGGGCATGAACCACCCCGGTGAAATCGCGCAGCTTGCCGCCATTGCCGCGCCTACCGTGGCGCTGGTCACGAACGCGCAGCGCGAGCACCAGGAATTCATGCACACCGTCGAAGCGGTCGCGCATGAGAACGGCGCCGCGATTGCCGCATTGCCGGCCGATGGCGTCGCCGTGTATCCCGGAGACGAGCCCTACGCAGCCATCTGGGACGCGTTGGCCGCGCCGCGCCGCGTGCTGCGGTTCGGCCTGCAGCCCGGCCTGGACGTCTACGCGGAACAGATCATCGCGGAAGTCGACGCCACGCGCTGCCGTGTCGTGACGCCGGTCGGCGTTGCCGATCTGACGCTACCGGTGGCGGGATTGCACAACCTGCGCAACGCGCTGGCCGCCATCGCCAGCGCCATTGCAGCGGGCGCGCCGCTCGAGATCGCGGTGCGTGCGCTGGCGGGATTCAGCCCGGTGGCCGGCCGCATGCAGCACAAGCGAATGAGTGACGGAACGTTGCTCATCGATGACACCTACAATGCCAACCCCGATTCGGTCCGCGCAGCCATCGACGTGCTTGCGCGCATCGGCGGCACGCGCGTCCTGGTCTTGGGCGACATGGGCGAAGTCGGGGACAACGGCCCCGCCATGCACGTCGAGGTGGGCAATTACGCGCGCGAGCATGGGCTCGACGCATTCATCACGCTAGGCGAAGCCAGCCGGGCGGCAGCTGCCGCATTCGGCGCTGGCGCGCACGCCTGCGCATCGGTAGACGAAGTCGTTGCCGCCTTGCGCGGCTTGCGCCCGTCCTGCGTATTGGTAAAAGGATCGCGCTTTATGCGCATGGAGCGGGTAGTGACGGCTTTTTCTTTGAATGACGGTACGGCAGCCGCAGGGCAGGGAGAGCAGCATGCTGCTTGAGATCGCCCGCCTGCTTTCCGACGATGTGCGCGCGCTGGGCGTGTTCGAATACATCACCCTGCGCGCCGTGTTGGCGTGCGCGACGGCGCTGGTGATCGGCCTGGTGGCCGGTCCGCGCGTCATCCGCAAGCTGACCGAAATGAAAATCGGCCAGGCTGTGCGCACGTACGGTCCCGAATCGCATCTGGTCAAGACCGGCACGCCGACCATGGGCGGCGTGTTGATCCTCATCTCCATCGCCATCAGCACCTTGCTGTGGGCGGATTGGACGAATCGCTTCGTGTGGGTCGTGCTGCTGGTGACCTTCGGGTTTGGCTGGATCGGCTGGCGTGACGACTACCGCAAGGTGGTCTATCGCGATCCCGAAGGCATGCCGGCGCGTCAAAAATTCTTCTGGCAAGCCACCATCGGCATGGTGGCTGCGGTGTATCTGGCGTTCGCGGTGTCCGCGCCCGCCAACACCGAACTCTGGCCCCTGTTCAAGGCCTGGGTGGGCAGCGGCTTCACGATGGCGCTACCGACGCGTGCCGACCTGATCGTCCCGTTCTTCAAGACCGTGAGCTATCCGCTGGGCGTGCTGGGTTTCGTGGCGCTGACCTGGGCTGTGATCGTCGGCACCAGCAACGCCGTGAACCTGACCGATGGGCTGGATGGCCTGGCCATCATGCCCACCGTGATGGTCGGCAGCGCGCTGGGCATCTTCGCCTACGTGGTCGGTCGCGTGGACTATTCGAAGTACCTGCTGTTTCCGTACATCCCCGGCGCATCGGAATTGATGGTGCTGTGCGCGGCGATCGGGGGCGCGGGGCTCGCATTTTTATGGTTCAACGCGTATCCGGCGCAAGTGTTCATGGGCGACGTCGGCGCGCTTGCGTTGGGCGGTGCGTTGGGCACGATTGCGGTCATCGTGCGCCAGGAAATCGTGCTGTTCATCATGGGTGGCGTGTTCGTCGTCGAGACGCTTTCGGTGATGATCCAGGTGACCTGGTTCAAGTACACGAAGCGACGTTATGGAACAGGTCGACGCATTTTCCGAATGGCCCCGTTGCATCATCACTTTGAAGTGGGCGGCTGGAAGGAAACCCAGGTGGTCGTGCGTTTCTGGATCATCAGCATGATGCTGGTGCTGATTGGCCTCTCTACGCTGAAGTTGCGATGAACATGATGGAATCCTCCCGCGCTGACGCGCCGCTCGTGCTGATCCTCGGATTGGGCGAGACGGGCGTCGCTGCCGCACGCTGGTGCGCCCGCCTGGGCGCCCGCTTGCGCGTGGCCGACACGCGCTCGGAACCGGGAGGTCTGGCCGCGCTGCGCGAAGCGTTGGCGCAAAACGAAGTGGAATACCGGCTGGGCTGCGACGAGTCGTTTGCCACCGATCTGCTGGATGGCGTGTCGCAGGTCGTGTTGAGCCCGGGTCTGGCGCCCTCGCAGGCGCCCGCCGCCGACGTGCTGCGCGAGGCCGAGGCCCGCGGCATTGAAATCGTCGGCGAGATCGAACTGTTTGCCCGCGCGCTGGCGGATCTGGCCGCCGATCGCGAGTATCGCCCGCGTCTGCTGGCCGTGACCGGCACCAATGGCAAGACCACCGTCACCGCGCTGACGCGGCAACTGGTCGAAGCCAGCGGGCTGACGGTCATCGCTGCCGGCAACATCAGCCCTGCTGCGCTGTCCGCGCTGATGGACGCGCTGGACACGGACGCGCTGCCGCAGGTGTGGGTGCTTGAACTGTCCAGCTTCCAGCTTGAAACGACGCGCACGCTGATGGCCGATGCGGCCGTCGTGCTGAACGTGACCCAGGATCACCTGGACTGGCACGGCGGCATGCAGGCCTATGCCGATGCGAAGGGCCGCCTGTTGAAGATGGCGCGTATCGCCATCGTCAATCGCGACGATCCGCTGACCGTTGATATGGTGTCGTCGCTGAACGCCATGAACGTGCGCAGCTTTGGCCGCGATGTGCCTGAGCTGGTGGGCGACATGGGCCTTGAACTGGGACAGGGCGTAGCGTGGCTGACGGCCTGCGAGTCCAACGATTTCGATGAGCCGGCACCGCCCACGCGGCGCAAGAAGGACGCGCCCGAACCGGTGCGCGCCAAGGGCCGCATGAGCCGCCTCATGCCCGTGGACGCACTGCGCATCCGCGGCATCCACAATGCGCTGAACGCGCTGGCCGCGTTGCAGCTTGCCCGCTGCCTGGATCTGGGCTGGGGCGCCATGCTGCGCGCGCTTCGCGACTACGCGGGCGAGCCGCATCGCGCCGCCTTCGTGCGCACCATTGGCGGCGTGGACTACATCAATGACAGCAAGGGCACCAACGTGGGCGCCACCGTGGCCGCGCTGGAAGGCCTGGGCCAGCCCGTGGTGCTGATCGCCGGCGGCCAGGGCAAGGGCCAGGATTTTTCGCCGTTGATTCCCGTCGTCTCGCGCCATGCGCGCGCGGTGATGCTGATCGGCCTGGATGGCCCGGAGATCGGCCGCGTGCTGGAGCCGACCGGCGTCAAGTGCCTGACTGTCGAGACCTTGCGCGACGCCGTGCGCGGTGCGGCCGAACTGGCGCAGCCGGGCGACGCCGTGCTGTTGTCGCCGGCGTGCGCCAGCCTGGACATGTTCCGCAATTACCCGCATCGCGGGCAGGTGTTCGTGGAAGAGGTCGAAGACCTGGCCCGCGACCGTGGAGAGGTGGCATGAACCGCAACGCCGCCTCCTGGGCGAATTCCGTGGCGCGTGGCGCCGAGGCCGCACAATGAGCCTGATCGCCGACCTGACCGCCAGCGTCAATGCCGTACGGCCCGGCCGTACCCGCATGCGCAACTTCGACATGCCGCTCGTGATCGCGGCGTCGACGTTGCTGCTGCTCGGCCTGCTGATGGTGTATTCGGCATCGATCGCGCTGGCCGATGGCCCGCGTTATGCGTCCTATGGCCGCTATTACTTCGTGATCCGCCACGGCCTGTTCGTCAGCGCGGGCCTGGTCGGCGCCGCCATCGTGCTGTCGATCCCCATCCGGGTCTGGCAGCGTCTGGCCGTGCCGCTTTTCGTGGTGACGATGGTGTTGCTGGTGGCGGTGCTGATTCCGGGCATCGGCCGCGAAGTCAACGGCGCGCACCGCTGGATCCCGCTGGGTCCGCTGAATTTCCAGCCGTCCGAGCTGATGAAGCTTGCCGCCTTGCTTTACGCGGCCGACTACACCGTGCGCAAGCAGGAGCACATGCAGGCCTTTGCCCGCGGCTTCCTGCCGATGGCGTTCGCGCTGGCCGGCGTCGGCATGCTGCTGCTCCTCGAGCCCGACCTGGGCGCGTTCATGGTGATCGTGGCCATTGCCATCGGCATCCTGTTCTTGGGCGGCATCAACGGCAAATATTTCAGCAGCCTGCTCGCCGTGCTGGTGGGCACGTTCCTGATGCTGATCTGGCTGTCGCCGTGGCGTCGTGCGCGGCTGTTCGCCTACCTGGACCCCTGGAACGAAGACAACGCCTACGGCAGCGCGTACCAGCTGTCGCACTCGCTGATTGCGCTGGGTCGCGGTGAATGGTTCGGCGTGGGCCTGGGCGCCAGCGTGGAAAAACTGCATTACCTGCCCGAGGCGCACACCGACTTCCTGATGGCGGTGGTGGGCGAGGAACTGGGCTTTGCCGGCGTCATGCTGGTGATCACGCTGTTCGCCATCATCGTGTACCGCGGATTCGACATCGGCCGTCAGGCCATCGCCATGGAGCGCACGTTCGCCGGCCTGGTCGCGCACGGCGTGGCCATGTGGTTCGGCGTGCAGTCGTTCATCAACATGGGCGTGTGCCTGGGCCTGCTGCCCACCAAGGGCCTGACGCTGCCCCTGATGAGCTACGGCGGTTCGGGCGTGGTGATGAACCTGTGCGCGCTGGCGATGCTGATCCGGGTCGACGTGGAAAACCGCATCATGATGCGCGGGGGACGGGTATGACCGCCGCTCGCACGATCCTGATCATGGCCGGTGGCACCGGCGGTCATATCATGCCGGGTCTCGCCGTGGCCGACGTGCTGCGCGAGCGCGGCTGGCGCGTGCTGTGGCTGGGCAATCCCGAAAAGATGGAAGGCCGCCTCGTGCCGCCGCGCGGCATCGAACTGGTGCCGCTGCGCTTCCAAGGCGTGCGCGGCAAGGGCGCGTCCGCGTTGCTGAAGCTGCCGTTCCTGCTGCTGCGCGCGTTCGCGCAAGCGTGGTCGCGGCTGTCCGACGTGCGTCCCGACGTGGTGTTGGGCATGGGCGGTTACGTGGCATTTCCGGGCGGTGTGATCGCGGCGCTGCGCGGCACGCCGCTGGTCGTGCACGAACAGAATGCCGTCGCCGGCACCGCCAACAAGTGCTTGGCGAAGATGTCGCGCCGTGTGCTGAGCGGATTTCCTGGCGTGCTGCCCAAGGGCGAAGCCATGGGCAACCCGGTGCGCGCCGACCTGTGCGCCTTGCCGGATCCCGCCGAACGCTATGCCGGCCGCACCGGTCCGCTGCGCGTGCTGGTGGTGGGCGGCAGCCTGGGGGCGCAAGCCTTGAACACCACCGTGCCGCAGGCGTTGGCGCGTCTGCCGCTCGAGAACCGGCCGACGGTCGTCCACCAGGCCGGTGAACAACATTTGCCGGCGCTGCAACAGGCCTACGCCCAGGCGGGTGTGCAGGCCGATTGCCGCGCTTTCATCGACGACATGGCGGGCGCCATGGCCGACGCCGATCTGCTCATCTGCCGCGCAGGCGCCATGACGGTGTCCGAAGTGGCGGCCGCCGGCGTCGCGGCGCTGTTCGTGCCGTTCCCCCACGCCATCGATGACCACCAGACTGCCAACGCGCGCTTCCTGAGCGACGCGCAGGCCGCCTGGCTGCAGCCGCAGACCGCCCTGACGCCCGAGTGGCTGGCGGACTGGCTGAGCCAGCGCACCCGACAAGAACTCGAGGCTGTCGCCGTCCGGGCCCGCGCGCATGCGCGTCCCGACGCGGCCGCCCATATCGCCGACGTCTGTGAACAAGCAGCGGGGCGTTCATCATGAAACACAGAATTCAACATATCCATTTTGTAGGCATCGGCGGTTCGGGCATGAGCGGCATTGCCGAAGTGCTGCTGAACCTGGGCTACGACATCAGCGGTTCCGACCTGAACGAGTCGGCGGTGACGCGCCGCCTGGCCGGCCTGGGCGTGAAGATCGCGATCGGCCATGCCGCCAGCAACGTCACGGGCGCCAGCGCCATCGTCACCTCCACCGCGGTGGCGGGCGACAATCCCGAAGTGATCGCGGCGCGCTCTGCGCGTATTCCGGTGGTGCCGCGCGCCATCATGCTGGCCGAGCTGATGCGCTTGAAGCGCGGCATCGCCGTGGCTGGCACGCACGGCAAGACCACCACGACCAGCCTGGTCGCCAGCGTGCTGGCGGCGGGCGACCTGGACCCCACGTTCGTGATCGGCGGCCGCCTGAATTCGGCGGGCGCCAATGCGCGGCTGGGGCAGGGCGACTACATCGTGGTCGAGGCCGACGAGTCGGACGCCTCGTTCCTGAACCTGCTGCCCGTGATGGCCATCGTGACCAATATCGATGCCGATCACATGGACACCTACGGGCACGACGTGGCGCGGCTCAAGAGTGCGTTCATCGAATTCACGCAGCGCCTGCCGTTCTATGGCAGCGCCGTGCTGTGCTCGGACGACGCGAACGTGCGCGAGATCATGCCGTTCGTGTCGCGTCCCATCACGACCTACGGCCTGAACGAGGAAGCGCAGGTGCGTGCCTATGAGGTGCAGCCTGACGGCACGCGCATGCGCTTTAACGTGCAGCGCACTCACCGCGACACGCTGTTGCCGCCCCTGAACGTCGAACTGAATCTGCCCGGCCTGCATAACGTGCGCAACGCGCTGGCCGCGATCGCCGTGGCGACCGAGCTGGGCGTGTCCGACGCTGCCATCTGCGAGGCGCTGCGCGCGTTCAAGGGCGTGGGCCGCCGCTTCACGCAGACGGGCGAATTTCCGGTGCCGGCCAACCACGGCGGCGGCACGTTCACGGTGATCGACGATTACGGCCACCATCCGGTCGAAATGTCGGCAACGCTGGCCGCGGCGCGCGGCGCCTGGCCCGACCGTCGCATCGTGCTGGCCTTCCAGCCGCACCGCTACACGCGGACGCGCGATTGCTTCGAGGATTTCGTGCGCGTGTTGGGCACGGCTGACGCCGTCCTGCTGACCGAGGTCTATGCCGCTGGCGAACCGCCGCTGGTCGCCGCTGACGGACGTGCCCTGTCGCGCGCGTTGCGCGTGGCCGGCAAGGTCGAGCCGGTGTTCGTGGAAGACGTGGCGGAGCTGCCGCAGACGGTTGTGGATTTCGTGCGCGATGGCGACGTCGTCATCGTGATGGGGGCGGGTTCGATCAGCAAGGTCCCCGCCCAGGTGGGAGAGCTGGCATGAGCAAGCAATTCGGCAAGGTGGGTGTGTTGTACGGCGGCCGGTCCGCCGAACGTGAAGTTTCGCTCATGTCCGGCAAAGGCGTGCACGAGGCGCTGACCAGCGCCGGCGTGGACGCGCACCTGTTCGACACCGGCGAGCGCAGTCTTGCCGAACTGGCCGATCAAGGCTTTGACCGTGTGTTCATCGCGCTGCACGGCCGTTACGGCGAAGACGGCACCCTGCAGGGCGCGCTGGAACTGTTGGGCATTCCTTACACGGGCAGCGGCCCGATGGCCTCGGCACTGGCCATGGACAAGACCATGACCAAGCGCATCTGGCTGCAGCATGGCCTGCCCACGCCCGACTTTGAAGTGCTGGACGCCGATACCGAACTGCGCCTGGTCCCCGACCGCCTGCAACTGCCGCTGATCATCAAGCCGCCGCATGAGGGCTCGACCGTGGGCATCACCAAGGTCGTCGGCTACTCAGACATGAAGGAAGCCTACGCCGCAGCCGCGCAGTACGACAGCGAGGTCCTGGCCGAGCAATTCATCACTGGGCGCGAGCTGACCGTGGCCGTGCTGGGCTCGGGCAAGGCGGCGCGCGCGCTGCCGGTGATCGAGATCGCGGCGCCGGGCGGCAACTACGACTACGAACACAAGTATTTCTCCGACGACACGCAGTATTTCTGCCCGGCCGCCTTGCCCGCGGACGTTGCTGAAGAAGTCGCGCGGATTGCCGTCAAGGCGTATCAGACGCTGGGCTGCGAGGGCTGGGGCCGCGCGGATTTCATCCTCGATGCCGACAACCGGCCCTGGCTGCTTGAAATGAATACCTCGCCCGGCATGACCGGCCACTCCCTGGTGCCCATGGCCGCGAAGGCCGTGGGGATCAGCTATGCAGAATTGTGCGTGGCCATCCTGTCCGAGGCCTCGTGCAAGGTGCACGGCCACGCCCGCAACGCTTGATCTGGATACTCCGTGTGGAACGACGCTCGTACTACCAACCTGATCGCCAACACGCTCGCCGTGCTGGCGGTTGCCGCCATGCTCATCGCGGGCGTGGTGTGGGTAGCGCAACGTCCGTATTTCACGCTGTCGGCGATCGAGCTGGAATCGATGCCGGACACCGAACTGCACTACGTGTCGACGGGCGCCGTGCGTTCGGCGATCGCGGGCCGCGTGAAGGGCAACTTCTTCACGGTGGACCTGGACGACGCGCGCGAGATCTTCGAATCGGTGCCCTGGGTCCGGCATGCCACCGTGCGGCGGATCTGGCCGAACGTGCTGCGTGTGCGCATCGAGGAACAGCAGCCCCTGGCGCTGTGGAACGAGAACCAGATGATCAACACCTGGGGCGAGGCGTTCACGGCCAACACGGGCGAGGTGGACGACGACACGGTGCTGCCGCAGTTCTCCGGACCCGACGGCACGGAAGCGCTGGTCGTGCAGCGCTACGCCGAGCTGGCGCGCTGGTTCGCGCCGCTGGACATGCATGTGGAACAGTTGGAACTGAGCCCGCGCTACGCCTGGCGCGTCGTGCTTTCCAACGGCATGCTGCTGGACCTGGGCCGGGATCCGGGCGCCGATGCGCCGGACCCGCACGGCCTGCCCGGCGCCTTGCCGTTCGCGGCTCGTATTCAACGCTTTGTGCAGGCGTGGCCCACCGTATCGGGGCGCCTGGTAGGGCGCACCGTCACGCAGGCCGACCTGCGCTATCCGAATGGTTTCGCCCTGGCGCTGGCCCCGTTGCCCGCGTCGGAAACCAAATCCAAATCCACACCGAAACCTCCCAAGAAACGCTAACGCCATGACCCGTGACATCAAGGACCTTATCGTCGCCCTCGATATCGGCACCAGCAAGGTGGTGGCTGTGGTGGCTGAAATCCTGCCTGAAGGCCGCTTCGAGGTGCTTGGCCTGGGCCAGCACGAATCGCGCGGCATGCGCAAGGGCGTGGTCGTCAATATCGAGACCACTGTGAATTCCATTCAGCGCGCGCTTGAAGAAGCCGAGCTGATGGCAGATTGCAAGATTCGAGACGTCTACACCGGCATCGCCGGCAGCCATATCCGCAGCTTCAATTCCAGCGGCATGGTCGCCGTGAAGGACAAGGAAGTCACCGCCACCGACGTCGCCCGCGTCATCGAGACCGCCAAGGCGGTGAACATCCCGACGGACCAGCAGGTGCTGCACGTGCTGACGCAGGAGTTCATCGTCGACGGCCAGGAAGACATCCGCGAGCCCATCGGGATGAGCGGCCTGCGCCTGGAAGTGCGCGTGCACATCGTGACCGGCGCCGTCAGCGCCGCGCAGAACATCGTCAAGTGCGTCCGCCGCTGCGGCCTGGAAGTGCAGGACCTGATCCTGCAGCCGCTCGCCTCCAGCCTGGCCGTGCTGACCGCCGACGAAAAGGAGCTGGGCGTCGTTCTCGTCGACATCGGCGGGGGCACGACCGACGTTGCCATCTTCACCGGCGGCGCAATCCGCCACACCGCCGTGCTGCCCATCGCCGGCGATCAGATCACCAACGACATCGCGGCGATGCTGCGCACGCCCACGCCCGATGCCGAAGAAATCAAGCTGCGCTACGGCGTCGCCAAGCAGGTGCTGGCCAGCCCGGACGAGTCCGTGGAAGTGCCGGGCCTGGGCGACCGCGGCCCGCGCCAAGTCAAGCGCCAGGCGCTGGGCGCGGTGATCGAGCCACGCGTCGAAGAACTGTTCACGCTGGTGCAGCAGGTGGTGCGCGATTCCGGCTACGAGGACCTGCTGGCTTCCGGCGTTGTCCTGACCGGCGGATCCGCGCAGCTGCCCGGCATGATCGAACTGGCCGAGGACGTGTTCCTCAAGCCGGTTCGCGTGGCGGTGCCCGAGTATGAAGGCAGCCTTGCCGACGTGATGCGCAATCCGCGTTTCTCGACGGTGATGGGGCTGCTGCAGGAAGCGCGCATGCAGCGTGTGCGTGGCCGCAAGGTGGCTGCGCAGACGGGCAACTTCAAGAGCCTGCTTGCGCGCATGAAAGAGTGGTTCATGAATTAAAGGGTGCAGGTTGGGGCCTGCTCCTTGGTGCGAACCGCGGCTGTCTAGCGGGGAGCGCCAGAAAGAGGAGGCGTCTCAAACCCGTAGCGGGCCTATGTAGCCGGCGTCGGCTTTGAGGCGATTCACAAAAGATAGGTTGTCGGGGAATTTTTGTGATTTGCAAATTCGGACTTGTGAGGGAGTCATCATGATGAACTTTGAGATGCTTGAGAACAACACCAAAGGGACCGTAATCAAGGTCGTTGGTGTGGGTGGTGCGGGCGGCAATGCCGTCGCGCACATGATTCGCAGCGGTGTGCACGGCGTGGATTTCATCTGCGCCAATACCGATGCGCAAGCGCTGGCGGCAACCAATGCGCCGGTGCAGATCCGCCTGGGCCGTACCGGTCTGGGCGCGGGCGCCAAGCCCGAGCAGGGACGCGCGTCGGCGGAAACCGCGCGTGAGGAAATCCGTGCCGCGCTGAACGGCGCGCACATGGTCTTCATCACCGCGGGCATGGGCGGCGGCACCGGTACCGGTGCAGGTCCGGTCGTGGCCGAAGTGGCGAAGGAACTGGGCATCCTGACCGTGGGCGTGGTCACGAAGCCTTTCTCCTTTGAAGGCAACAAGCGCCTGAAGATGGCCGAGGACGGTATCTCGGAACTGGCCAAGCACGTGCATTCGCTCATCGTGGTGCTCAACGAGAACCTGTATGAACTGATGGACGAGGACGCGACGCAGGAAGACTGCTTCCGTTCGGCCGACGACATCCTGCACAACGCGTGCGCGGGTATCGCCGAAATCATCAACGTCGAAGGCAACGTCAACGTCGACTTCGAAGACGTCAAGACGATCATGGGTGAGCAGGGCCAGGCCATGATGGGCACGGCGTCGGCATCGGGCGCGGATCGCGCACGTGTTGCCGCCGAGCACGCCATTGCTTGCCCGCTGCTGGAAGGCGTGGATCTGAACGGCGCGCGTGGCGTGCTGGTCAACATCACCGCCAGCCGCTCGCTGAAGATGCGCGAAACGCGCGAAATCATGGAAACGATCCGCAGCTACGCTTCGGACGACGCGACCGTGATCTTCGGCACCGCCTACGACGAGTCCATGGGCGAAAACCTGCGTGTCACGGTGGTTGCAACCGGCCTTGGCCGTGCGCAAGCCCGTCCGCAACTGGTGCAGAACACCGCTGAAGTGCTGCGCACCGGCACCGACAACATGCCCATGGGCACGATGCCGGCCGGCCAAGGCGGCGACTACCGCAATCTGGACATGCCGTCTGTCATGCGCAATCCGCGCAGCCAGGCGTCGGCCCAGGTGCGGGCGCTGGAAAGCTCGGGAATGGATCATTTCGACATCCCGGCCTTCCTGCGTAAGCAGGCGGACTGAACCTAGAGCCGGTCAACGGCTCTAACTGCACTCCCTCACTCCGGCTCGCCTGTCCCCACGGGCGAGCCGGAGGCAGAGCGGTCCGTGTTTCCCTTGCACGTTAAATAAGGGACGGAGGTTTCGGCCGATCAGAACGTCAGTTTGAATGGCGGCATGGATCGGACAGCGTTACAATACTTCGGTTACGCCGGCAATCCGTACTTATCTTGCCGGCTTCCGGGTTCAAAATTCCAAGTCTCATGTTCCGACAGCGCAGCATCCAGAATCTCGTCCGCACGACAGGCGTCGGCGTCCACTCAGGACGGCGGGTGGAGCTCACCCTGCGTCCGGCACAGCCCAATACCGGCATCGTCTTTCACCGGGTGGATCTGCCGCAGGTCGTCGACCTGCCCGCGCAAGCCACCGGCGTGGGCGACACCCGTATGGCGTCCGTGCTGCAACAGGGCAATGTTCGCGTGTCGACCGTGGAACATCTCATGTCGGCGTTGGCCGGCCTGGGTATCGATAACCTGCACGTCGACCTCACTGCCGAAGAAGTCCCCATCATGGACGGCAGCGCGGCGACGTTTGTTTATCTGTTGCGCTCGGCGGGCATCGTCGAGCAGAACGCGCCCAAGCAGTTCATCCGTGTGTTGAAGCCGGTGGAAGTGCGTGAAGGCGAAGGCCGCAACGAGAAATGGGCCCGGCTCGAACCCCATGAAGGGTACGCGCTGGCTTTCTCGATCGACTTCCGTCACCCCGCCATCGACTCCACGGCAAATTTCGCCGAAATCGATTTCGCCACGCATTCGTACGTTCGCGAAATCGCGCGGGCGCGCACCTTTGGTTTCGTGAATGAAGTCGAGGCCCTGCGGTCGATGGGCCTGGCCCGTGGCGGCAGCCTGGACAACGCCATCGTCATGGACGAGTACCGCGTGCTGAACAGCGACGGGCTGCGTTACGACGATGAATTCGTCAAGCACAAGATCCTGGACGCCATCGGCGACCTGTATCTGCTGGGCAAGCCGCTGGTGGCACGTTATGTGGCGTGCAAATCGGGCCACGGCCTGAACAACCAGCTTGCCCGCGCGCTGCTCGAGCAGCGCGACGCCTGGGAAATCGTCACGTACGAATCGCAGGCAGAAGCGCCCCAGGCGTTTCGCCATGAATGGAAACTGGCCTGACGCCAGGTTTCCGCTGAACCCGCGCACGGGGGCCACCCCCGGCTCAGCGCGGGTTTCTGCTTAGATACCCGCTTGGGTTTCTCCTTAGGGACGACGCTGGCCGTCATCCCCTCGCGCGATAGTCGCAATCCGGTAGCCAACCATCCGGCCATCGGTCTGAAAAGTTGGTTTCGCGACGTTTCCGGCCCTTTGAGTTGCCGGACAAAGTCGGGTTGCTCAGCTACTCTTGTGATGCTTCAAGAGCTTGGCGACGGCATCGGCCAACGGACCTGGCCGCAGATTGCCGTGCAGCGTTTCGAACGCACCCAGGGCCTTGTCATTCAGCGGCTGGGCCTCTGTGGGAGGGCGCGGCTGACGGGCGCCGGGCTTGGGTAACCCCGCTTGTACCTTGATGGCAATTTCGTTAAGGTTCCAGCCCTGGTCCGCCAGTGACCGCGCGATGCGCGGCGCCAATTGACGCATCTTGGCCGCATGCGCGGCGGTCGGCACCACCAGGTGCAGACACAGGTTTTCCAGCTTGGCGACCTGGCACACAGCACCCAGCGGGGCGGGCAATACCGCCGCCACCGCGTATTGAATTTGCAGATGCTTGCGGGCAGTCGCCAATACACCGGCGCCCCGCATGTCATGACCCAGCCATCCCAGGGCGGTATTTTCTACGCGCCGGCTGGTACTGGAACGTTGACGGTATGAAGCGGGTCTATTCATGCCGGCTTTAAAAGAATTAGGAAGCAAACCTTGAAGATCGTGATTATGCACGCCCGCGACGGGCAGGACGGGCATTTCACCCTGGGCGGCGCGCGACTGGCGTTGTTCCTGGGGGGCGCCTTGATTACCGCGGCCATTTTTGGCGCAGCGCTTCAACGATACATCACTCCGATCCTTCCCGCCGTCCACACGATGGGATGGCCGCTCTCTGAGCAGCCTGGGCGCGACGCCGATTTCCTGCGTGAAAACATGAACTTGCTGGCTTCGAAGGTCGGCGCGCTGCAGGCCAAGCTGGTCAGCATCGACGGCTTGGGCCAGCGCGTGGCCAAGGTGGCGGGCGTGGCCTACACCGACCCCGAATTGGCCCAGCAGCTGGCGTCGGCGCAGCCCGAGGCGCCGGCGCATCCCGAGGCCACGCAGGTCATGGACGACCTTTTTACCGACCATCCGCCGCCCAGCGCGGCGTCGGCCGAGGCGCTGGGCCGGCAGCTCGATGAGATCCAGGCACGGCTGTCGCAGCAGACTGACAACCTGAAGTTGCTGGACGCGGCGCTCACCAAGCGTTCGGCGGATCAGGCGCGCATGCCGACCGCCATGCCGATCACCGATTACCCCTATCTGTCGTCCTCGTATGGCTGGCGCCGCAACCCGGTGACGGGCCGCTCGGCCATGCACGAAGGGCTGGATTTCGCGGCGCCCTCCGGCACGCCGATTCTGGCCGCGTCCGGCGGCGTGGTGCTTGAGGCCAAGTGGGCGCCCGGCTTTGGCAACATGGTCGAGATCGACCACGGCGACGGCCTGATCACCCGCTACGCCCATGCGTCGTCGTTGCTGGTCAAGCAGGGCGATCTGGTCGAGCGCGGCCAGCAGGTCGCGCGCGTCGGCAGCTCTGGCCGATCCACCGGCCCGCACCTGCATTTCGAGGTCCGCCTTGCCGGACAACCGCTGGATCCGCGCCTCTTCCTGGGGCCGCAGCCTCAGCACGCGCCGCCCGCCGTCGCGCAGGCTGCCGCGCCTTGAACCCTTCGCGGGTTGGCCGGTCAAACCGGCCGACAGTGCTACCCTGGTCATAGGTCCAGGCTATTACGCTCCAGGTGCGTTAAACTGGTTCGTTTCCCGGCGGACCCCCGCTCAACCAATAACATCAAGTCACGGGTGACGCTGCCCCAAGCGCTTCGGGTGTGGTGTGGCTCGTGCGGCCGACATACGCATGGTTTCTCTGCTCAAAAAACTCATAGGTAGCCGCAACGACCGGCTGCTTAAGCAGTATCGCAAGCTGGTAACCCAGATCAATGGGCTCGAACCCAAGATCTCCGCGCTCTCCGACGCGGAACTGGCGGCCAAGACCGACGAATTCCGTTCCCGCCACGCCCAGGGCACGTCCCTGGACGATCTGCTTCCCGAAGCCTTCGCCGTTGTGCGCGAAGCCGGCAAGCGGGTGTTCGGCATGCGGCACTTCGACGTGCAGATGCTGGGCGGCATCGCCCTGCATAACGGCAAGATCGCCGAAATGCGCACGGGTGAAGGCAAGACGCTCATGGCGACGCTGCCCGTCTACCTGAACGCCATCGCCGGCAAGGGCGTGCACGTGGTCACGGTGAACGACTACCTGGCCCGCCGCGACGCCGAATGGATGGGCCGCCTGTACCGGTTCCTGGGCATGTCCACCGGCGTGGTGGTGCCGCAGCAGCCGAACGACGAAAAGAAGGCCGCGTACGCCGCCGACATCACGTACGGCACCAACAACGAATTCGGTTTCGACTACCTGCGCGACAACATGGAATTCCGTGTTGAAGACCGCCGCCAGCGCGTGCTGTTCTACGCCATCGTCGACGAAGTGGACTCGATCCTGATCGACGAGGCCCGCACGCCGCTGATCATCTCCGGCCAGGCCGAAGACCACACCGAACTCTACGTCCGCATGAACGCGGTGCCGCCGCTGCTGACGCGCATGGCGCACGAGCCCAAGCCGCAGGAGCCGGAACCCGAAGGCGATTACTGGGTCGACGAAAAGAGCCAGCAGGTCTACCTGTCGGAAGCCGGCCATGAACACGCCGAAGGCATTCTTGCCCGTCTGGGCATCCTGCCCGAAGGCGAATCGCTGTACGACCCGCGCCACATTGCGCTGATGCACCACCTGATGGTGGCGCTGCGCGCAAACACCCTGTTCTTCCGCGACCAGCAGTACGTCGTGCAAGACGGCGAAGTGGTGATCGTTGACGAATTCACGGGCCGCCTGATGGTGGGCCGCCGTTGGTCCGATGGCCTGCACCAGGCCGTGGAAGCCAAGGAAGGCGTGAAGATCCAGCACGAAAACCAGACGCTGGCGTCGATCACGTTCCAGAACTACTTCCGCATGTACGAAAAGCTGTCCGGCATGACCGGTACGGCGGACACGGAAGCCTACGAATTCCAGGAAATCTACGGGCTCGAAACGGTCATCATCCCGACCAACAAGCCCATGGTCCGTAAAGACCAGAACGACCAGGTCTTCAAGACCGACGGCGAAAAGTACAACGCCATCCTCGAAGACATCCGCGATTGCCACCAGCGCGGCCAGCCTGTGCTGGTGGGCACCACCAGCATCGAGAACTCCGAGCTGCTGTCGGGCCTGCTGAAAAAGGCCAAGCTGCCGCACGAGGTCCTGAACGCCAAGCAGCACGCCCGCGAAGCCGAGATCGTGGCCGAAGCCGGCAAGCCGGGCCACATCACGATCGCCACCAACATGGCCGGTCGCGGTACCGACATCGTGCTGGGCGGCAGCGTCGACAAGCAGGTCGACCTGATCCGCGCCGACGAATCGCTGTCCGAAGCCGAAAAGACGGCGCGCATCGAAAAGATCCGCGCCGAATGGAAGCCGCTGAACGATCAGGTCAAGGCTGCGGGCGGCCTGCGCATCATCGGCACCGAGCGCCATGAATCGCGCCGTATCGACAACCAGCTGCGCGGCCGTGCCGGCCGTCAGGGCGATCCGGGCTCGTCCCGCTTCTACCTGTCGCTGGAAGATTCGCTGATGCGCATCTTCGCGGGCGACCGCGTGCGCGCCATCATGGAACGCCTGAAGCTGCCCGAGGGCGAGCCCATCGAGGCCGGCATGGTCACGCGCTCGATCGAGACCGCGCAGCGCAAGGTCGAAGGCCGCAACTTCGACATCCGCAAGCAATTGCTGGAATACGACGACGTTTCCAACGACCAGCGCAAGGTGCTGTACTCGCAGCGCAACGACGTGCTGGAAGCCGCCAGCGTCAGCGCAACCGTGCAGAACCTGCGCGACGCCGCGGTGACCGATCTGTTCAACACGTACGTGCCGCCGGAATCGGTGGAAGAACAGTGGGACATCCCCGCGCTGCAGAAGGCGCTGGAAGCCGACTGGCACCTGCATCTGCCGCTGACCGAGATGCTGGAAAAAGAACCCAACCTGAACGACGAAGAACTGCGCGAACGCGTGGTGGCCGCGGCGCGCGATGCGTACCAGGCCAAGGTCGACCAGGTGGGCGAGGAATCGTGGTCGCAGTTCGAACGTTCGATCATGCTGCAGGCGATCGACACGCATTGGCGCGAGCACCTGTCGGCGCTGGATTACCTGCGTCAGGGCATCCATCTGCGCGGCTATGCGCAGAAGAACCCCAAGCAGGAATACAAGCGCGAAGCCTTCGAACTGTTCTCGGGCATGCTGGAACGCGTGCGCGACGACGTGGTGAAGGTGCTGATGACGGTGCGCGTGCAATCGTCGGAACAGGTCGAGCAGGCCGAAGCCGAAGCGGCGCAGTCGCATGTGCAGAACGTGCAGTATCACCACTCCGACTACGACGAGGCGCTGGCTTCCGATGCGCAGGAAACGGGTGCGCAACCCGCGCGCAACGCACTGCCCAAGGTCGGCCGCAACGATCCGTGCCCGTGCGGCAGCGGCAAGAAGTACAAGCAGTGCCACGGTAAGCTGGTCTGATAAAAGGGGTTAGCCTTCATGCTGCATTCCGTCGGCCGCACTGAATTCGACCACGCCGTCGTCATGGTGCGAGACCGGCTGGATGCGCTGGCGCCCCATTACGAACGGCAGGGGTTTCACCTCAGCGACAAGGCTGTGCACAACCTGGGGTCGTGCAATCGCCTGATCGTGCTGGAAGGCACGTACGTCGAATTGCTGGGTTGGCCGCCGGGCGCGCCGCCCGCGCGCAAGGAAATTGCCGATTCGCCGTTTGGTCTGGAAGCGCTGGTGTTCCGGACCTATGACGCCGAGGCCACCTACAAGCGGCTGCAGGACGCCGGCTTTGCCGTCAATCCCGTCCAGGAACTGACCCGTCCGGCCATGCTGGACGGTCAGGAAGTCCAGGCCCGTTTCCATACCGTGCGATTTGCCGAGCAGCCCTTGCCCGGCATTCGCATGTATTTCTGCCGACACCTGACGCCCGAGTGCGTCTGGTCGCCCGAGCTGATGGCGCATCCCAATGGCGCCCGCAGCCTGCATCGTATCGATGCGCGCGCGGCGGACGCCCGCGGCGTGGCCGAGCGTCTGGCGCTGGTGGCCGGGGTGACTGCCGAAGCCGCCAACGGCGGCTGGGACGTGCCGCTGGCGAACCTGCGCATTCACGTCCAGCAGGACGACGCTGCGCAGACGCCTGTCCTGTCCACGCTGACCCTCGAAAATCGCGATGGCGCGCACTACACGCTGGATACCGGACTGTAGCCTTCCACGTACCGACTGCTTGCCGATAGCCCGCCGCCTGGCGGGCTTTTTCATGCCTGCCCGTCCCCGTCACGAGGCGGCCGTGGGCGACGGCCGCGCGAAAGGGTGCCCGCCTGGGGCAAACCCGGGTTGCCCGTCAAAGTGTATGCACTTTAGTATGCACTTCATCCCGACTGGAACATTGCCACAGGCGATCCGGTATGACGCTCTCCCAACCTGCAGCCACCCCCGTTGCCCGCGCGGCCCGCACCTCGGCCGGGCAGGCCGAGTTGTATGGCGCCGTCAAGGCCATGGCGGTGCGCTTTGAGTTCAAGCCGGGTGAACGCATCAACGAGGTTGAGCTTGCGCGCCGGCTGCACGTAAGCCGCACGCCGCTGCGCGAGGTGCTGAACCAGTTGATGGTCGAAGGATTTCTGACGCGCGCGGTCAATCGCGGCTTCATTGCCCGCCTGCTGGACGCCAAGCAGATCCACAGTCTTTATGAATACCGCGCGGTGCTGGAAGCCGGCATCGTGCGTGCAGCCTGCGAGCGCGCGACCGACGAGGAGCTTGCCAGCCTGCGCGCCTTCGTCGAACGCTCGCGCGACGAGCCCGACGACAGTGATGCCGCCCGGTTGCTGGAACTGGACGAAGCCTTTCACCTGGCGCTGGCGCGTTACTCGCGTAACGAAGAATTCGTGCGGGCGCTGGAAAGCGTCAACGCGCGCATTCATTTCGTGCGCTGGATCGACATGCAGCAAGGACGCCGCAGCCATACGCAAGGCGAGCACCTGCGCATCGTGGACGCGCTGCAAAAGCGCGACATCGAGGCCTTGCCCGGCCTCATCAGCGCGCATATCGGCCGTCGGCTGGACCAGATCACCGACGTCATCCGCACGGGCTTTTCAACGATTTACATGCGGGACCAGGCCGAACCCGCCACGGTAGTGCCGGCCAACACCACAACAGCAGGGGAAAACTGATGAATAGAACGATCAAGCGGGCGCTGGCGGCGGTATGCACGCTGGCCGCGGCCGGGGGCGCCTTTGTCGCCGCGCCGGCGATGGCCGAGGAACGGCCGCTGATTCTCGTCGTGCCGTATCCGCCGGGCGGCAGCACCGACATCCTGGCGCGCATCCTGCAGCCGCGCCTGTCGCAGCAGATGGGCGGCCGCGCGGTGGTCGTCGAGAACCGTCCGGGCGCCGCCAGCCAGATCGCCACGGCGTTCGTGGCGCGCGCCGAACCGGACGGCAACACGCTGCTGGTCAGCTTCGACAACCACGGCATCAACCCGGCCGTGAAGCCCAAGCTGCCGTACGACACGTTCAAGGATTTTGTCGCCATCGGGCAGACGGTGCGCTTTCCGCTGGTGATCGGCGCGAATCCGAGCGTGCCTGGGGACAACCTGAAGGAGTTCCTCGCGGCAGCCGCCAAGCAGCCGCCCAACAAGTTCAACTATGCGTCCACGGGCGTGGGCTCGCTGAACCATCTGGCGCCGGAAGAGCTCAAGCGGCTGTCGAAGGTTGAGCTGCTGCACGTGCCGTATGGCGGCGGCGGACCGGCCATTCAGGCCGTCGTCGGCGGGCAGGCCAACATGACGTGGCTGAGCTTTGCCGCGCTGCGTGGCCAGATCCAGGCCGGCAAGATCAAGCCGCTGGCCGTCGCCGGTGAAAAGCGCCTGCCCGAACTGCCCAACGTGCCCACCGTGGCCGAATCGGGCTTCCCCGGCTTTGTCGCTTATTCGTGGAGCGGCATGTTCGCCCCGAAGGGCACGCCGGAAGCCACCGTCAAGAAGCTGACGGCCGATTTCCAGGCGGTGCTGGCCGATCCCGAGATCAAGAAGAAGATCACGGAAGCGGGCTTTGAGATCGTTGCGTCTGATGGTCCTGCGCTGGATGCGTACGTGAAGTCGGAGTACGACCGCTGGAGCGCCTTCATCAAGAGCAGCAACATCAATCTGGACAACTGAACGGCGTCGTGCCGGGGCGGCTGACAGCCGCCCCGGCCCGGCTCCCGAATTACGTGGAGATGACATGGAACACATGAACGGCGCCGAAGCGATGGTGCGGATGCTGCAACACAACGGCGTCAAACATATCTTTGGCCTGTGCGGCGACACCACGCTGCCGCTTTACGACGCGCTGTACCGTCTGGATCACGGCATGCAGCACATCCTGACGCGTGACGAGCGCAGCGCGGCCTACATGGCCGACGCCTATGCGCGCGTGACCGGCAAGGTCGGCGTTTGCGAAGGCCCGAGCGGCGGCGGCGCGACCTATCTGCTGCCTGGCCTGGTCGAAGCCAACGAGTCGTCGATTCCCGTGCTGGGCATCACGTCGGACGTGGCCGTCGGCTCGCGCGGCAAGTATCCGCTGACCGAACTGGACCAGGAGGCGCTCTACCGCCCGCTGACCAAGTGGAACCGCACGATCGACCGCGCGGACCAGATTCCGGGCATGGTGCGCGCGGCCTTCCGCGCCATGACGACCGGCAAGCCCGGCTCCGCGCACCTGTGCTTTCCCTATGACGTGATGAAGCAGGAAGTGGATGCGTCCGACGTGTGGGCGCAGCCCGAGCACGGCAGCTTCCCCGCCATGCGCTTCGCGCCGGATCCCGCCGACGTGGCACGCGCCGCGCAACGCCTGGTGGCGGCGCGCTCGCCGGTGATCATCTGCGGCGGCGGCGTGGTCATCGCCGGCGCCTGCGGCGCGCTGCAGGAAGTTGCCGAGGCCTTGAAGGCGGCGGTGTGCGTGACGGTGAGCGGGCAGGGCAGCCTGGCCGACACCCATCCGCTGAATGCGGGCGTGGTGGGATCGAACGGCGGCGTGATGGCGACGCGCGATGTGGTGGCGGCTGCCGACGTGGTGCTCTTCGTGGGCTGCCGCGCCGGGTCGACCTCGACCGAGCACTGGCGCTTCCCGAACCGCAACGTGCCGATCCTGCACATCGACATCGACCCGATGGTGATCGGCGCCAACTACCTGACCGAAGTCGGTCTGGTGGGCGATGCCAAGCTGGCCCTCGAAGCGCTGTCCGCCGAAGTGCAGGCGCGCATCAAGCACCGGCCGTCCGATGCGACCGACGGAGCGGTGCTGGCCGGCCGCGCCAAGGAGGCACGCCGCGCGCAGCTTGAGCCGCTGGCCGCCAGCCTGGACGCGCCGATCCGCCCCGAGCGCGTGGTGCAGTCGCTGAACCGCCTGCTGCCCGACGACGCGGTAGTCTGCGCGGACCCCGGCACGCCGTGCCCGTATTTTTCGGCCTATTACGACGTCTCGCGTCCCGGCCGCCACTTCATCACCAACCGCGCCCACGGCGCGCTGGGCTTTTCGATGTCGGCGGCGCTGGGCGCCTGGGTCGGCCGTCCGCAATCGAAGTGCGTGTCGGTGATGGGCGACGGCAGCTTCGGCTTCACGGTGGGTGAATTGGAAACCATCGTGCGCCACAAGGCGCCGCTGCTGATGGTGGTGTTCTCGAACTCGGTCTACGGCTGGATCAAGGCCAGCCAGAAGGCCGGCTACGACAAGCGCTACTACAGCGTGGACTTCAATCGCACCGACCATGCGCGTATCGCCGAGGCCTATGGCGTGAAGGCGTGGCGTGTCGAGGACCCGTCCAAGCTGGACGCCGCGATCAAGGCCGCCATGGAGCACGACGGCCCTGCGCTGATCGACGTGATCGCGCAGCCGCTGCAAGATACCGCGGCGCCCGTGAGCCAATGGATGGGTTGATGCAATAAGCGCAGCGCGCTGCATTGCCGATGGGGCCCTTCGCGGGGCCCCATTTTTCTTGGCCGGTCCGATTAGAAAAAAATTCCCTGCCGGCGGGCGCGCTCCTATACTGGACCGCTTCGGAGCGGCGGGCCGCGGAGGTCCGGCGCCGTCAACGCGACAGCAGAGAGGGCAGGCATGGACCTGGGGATCAGCGGCAAAAAAGCACTGGTGTTTGGCGGCAGCCGCGGCATGGGGCGCGCCTGCGCCCTGCAGTTGGCGCGCGAAGGCGTGGCCGTGACCATCGCGGCGCGCAATCCGCAGACGCTTGAACAGGCCGCCGCCGACATATCGCGCGAAACCGGCATCGGCGTGGGGTGGGTGTCGGCCGACCTGACGCTTGCCGAGGGGCGCGACGCGGCAATCGCCGCCTGTCCGCATCCCGACATCCTCATCAACAACGCCGACGGCCCGCTGCCGGGCGACTTCCGCGACTGGTCGCGTGACGACTGGATCGCCGCGCTCGACGCCATGATGCTGGGACCGATCGACATGATCCGCCGCGTGGTGGACGGCATGGTCGAGCGCCGGTTCGGGCGTATCGTCAATATCGTGTCGCGCAGCGTGAAGGCGCCGCATGCCGAGCTGGGGCTGTCCAACGGTGCGCGTTCGGGCCTGATCGGCTTCGTGGGCGGCCTGGCGCGCCAGACGGTCCGGCACAACGTCACCATCAACAATCTGCTGCCTGGCGCCTTCGCCACCGATGCGCAGACCCGGCACATCCAGGGCATGGTGGAGCAGGGCGGCAAGACGTTCGAGCAGTTGTGGGACGAGCGGGCGCGCAGCAACCCCGCCGGCCGGTACGGCCAGCCCGAGGAACTGGGTGCGTTGTGCGCGTATGTCTGCTCGGCGCACTCGGGTTACATGACGGGGCAGAGCCTGCTGATCGACGGGGGCGGCTACCCCGGAACCTACTGATGGCGTCAAGACATCCCATGGACCAGACGGACCTGAAGATACTCGCGCTGCTGCAAAAGGACGCCACCTGCTCGGTAGCGGAAGTGGCCGAACAGGTGAACCTTTCCGTGACGCCGTGCTGGCGCCGGATCCAGAAGCTGAAGGACGACGGCGTCATTGCGCGCAACGCCATCCTGCTGGATCCCCGCGCGCTGGGCCTGAACCTGACGGTGTTCGTGTCCATTCGCACCAGCCAGCACAACGAGAAATGGACGCAAAGCCTGATCAATGCCGTGATGGCCTTGCCCAACGTGGTCGAATTCCATCGCATGGCCGGCGACGTGGACTATCTGCTGAAGGTGGTGGTCGAGGACATGGCGGCGTATGACCGCTTCTACCGACGGCTGATCGGCGCGGTGGATCTGCTGGACGTCAGCGCCAGCTTCTCGATGGAAGTCATTAAAAGCACCACGGAATTGCCGCTGGGCGCCGTGTAGCCGCCGGGCGCGCAAATTTTTTCCTGAGTCCCCCGCCGCCGCGGATGCAAATTTCTTTCTGCGTGTTGCGCGGGCCCAATCTGGCAATGCTTTTGCGCGGGGCGCGGCGTAGGATATCGCTCACTCCAGTCTTGGAGTGAATTGGGATATCAGAGGACCCTATGTCGTTGGCAGTGCCCGCCGGCTGCGCCGGATTGCAAGAATCGCGGCAAGCAGCATCGGTGGATGACCTCCTGGCCGGCTGGAATGGCGTCGACGACCTATGGGTGTTTGCCTACGGTTCCCTGATCTGGCATCCCGGGTTTGCCTGGCGCGAAAGGCGCCTGGCCACCGTGCGGGGCTATCACCGTTCGCTGTGTCTGTGGTCGCATGACCACCGCGGGTCGCCGGACAATCCTGGTCTCGTGTTCGGACTGGATCGCGGCGGTTGCTGCCGCGGCGTGGCCTTTCAGATCGCGGCCAGCGACGTGCCGCAGGTCTTTGAAGCCTTATGGCGCCGGGAGATGGTCACGGGCGCCTACCGTCCGCGCTGGCTGACCTGTCACACCGAGGCCGCGCCGGTGCGTGGACTGGTGTTCCTGCTGAATCGCACCTGCCGCGAGTATGCCGCCGATCTCTGCGACGACCGCCTGCTGACGTCGGTGCGCAATGCGGTCGGACATTCCGGACCGTGCCTGGACTACGTGGTGGAAACGGCGCGCGCGCTGCGTGCGCATGGCATCGACGACTGGCGGCTGGGCGATCTGGTGCGCAAGCTGGGTCACGCGTTCTGACGCGTTTCAGAACTGCCAGCGGCCGAACACGAACAGCACATTGCCCGCGCCGCTTGAGCCCGGGATGTACGTCGCGTAAAGCATGGCGTCCTTGTAGCCCGCGCTGACCAGCGGCAGGATGCCTGGAAATGGCACGTAGCTCATGATGTCGTGGCGCGCGGTGAGGAACACGGTGTAGCCCGCGCCGAGCCGGAAGTTGTCGCTGACCTGGCCGATCTTCAGAAAGCCATAGCCGGCGATGGGCTGCACCTTGGAGTGCGAGTCCAGAAACGCCATGGCGTACAGGCCCTGCCAGTCGCCGTCTTCATCGTAGATACTGCGGCCGTAGCCGCCGCCCCAGGCAAGTTCGCGGAAGCTGTCGATCTTGTCGGCGCTGTACTTGGCGCGGTTGTGCCAGGCCCAGCCGCTGACATAGAGGTCGTTGCCGCCTTCGGACCAGATCTGGTCGATGCGATTGCACGCCGACTGGGCCCACGAGGGCATGCCGTCGCAGGCGTGTGCGGAAACGGTGAAAACGGACAACAGTACGCAGAGCAGCGCGGCGCGGAATCTGGCGGTCATCGCAGGACCCAGGTAAAGATGACAGTTCCGTTACTGTAACGGAGCGCGTGTCATCTTCCCTGTCAGCGGGCTGTCACCGGGGGGCGGCAGGGGCTGCGGCCATCCGATGCGGCGCACGGATGTGGCGGCAGCGCTACAGAAGAAAGATCGTGGCCAGGCCCAGAAAGATGAAGAAGCCGAGCGAATCGGTGGCGAACGTGAGCAGCACCGACGAACCCATTGCCGGGTCCTTGCCGAAGCGCGCCCGCACCATGGGCACCAGCACGCCGACCGAGGCGCCGACCAGCATGTTGCAGATCATGGCGGCCATCATCACCAGCGCGATGGACAGCGAGCGCGAGATCACCCACGCGAACAGGGCGGCCACGAGGCTGCCGCACAATCCCACCAGCAAGGTCACGAACAGCTCGCGCTTGACGAGCTGCCACAGGTTGCGACCGGTGATCCGGCCCATGGCCAGCGCCCGGATGATGAGCGTCATGGTCTGGTTGCCCGAGTTGCCGCCGATGCCGGCCACGATCGACATCAGGAACGCCAGGATGACGATCTGGCTGACCGTGCCCTCGAACTGCGACGCCACGAACGAGGCCGTGGCGGCAGTACAGAGGTTGAACAGCAGCCACGGCGCGCGGTTGCGCAGCGCGGTGCTGACGGGGGCAAAGATGTCTTCTTCCTGCAGACCGGCGCGCGACAGCGCCTGTTCCTGCGAGTCTTCGCGCATCACGTCCACGACGTCGGCGATGGTGACGCGGCCGATCAGCCGGCCCTGGTCGTCCATCACGGGGGCGGAAACCAGGTCGTAGCGCTCGAAGGCGCCGGCGGCGTCCGCGTCGGAGTCCAGCGGGTTCAGCGTCAGGAAGTCGGAATTCATGACCGCCCGCACTTCGGTTTCGGGCTCGCTGACCAACAGGCGCGACAAGGGCAGGATGCCCTGCAGCTTGTCCTGGCGGTCCACGACGAAGATCTGGTCGGTGTGATCGGGCAGTTCGTGCAGCCGGCGCAGGTAGCGCAGCACGACCTCGAGCGTGACGTCCTCGCGCACGCGCACCATCTCGAAGTCCATGATGGCGCCGACGCTGTCTTCCGGATAGCCCATGGCTTCCAGCAGCTGCGCGCGCTCTTCCTCGGTCAGACCCTTCTGGACTTCGGCCACCACATCGGGCGGCAGGTCGGGCGCCAGGTCGGCGAGCTCGTCCGCGTCCATGCTTTCGGTCGCGGCGACGAGATCCTGGCGGTCCATCGCTTCGATCAGCGATTCACGAACCCAGTCTTCGACTTCGAGCAGGACGTCCGCGTCGTGTTCGGGGCTGACCAGCTTCCAGATCGCCTGGCGCTCGTCCTTGGGCAGCGATTCGAGGATGAAGGCGATATCGGCCGGGTGCAGGTTGTCGACCAGCGTCTTGAGCTCGGCCTCGTGCTGGCGGTGCACCAGGTCTTCGACGAGGGGAGCCTTGGCGTCGCCTTCTTCCTGGCGGTGAACCAGGTCTTCGACAAGCTGCTGGCGCCGCAGGCGCTCCTGGACTTCAGCCAGGGCGGTCTGGGCGTCTTCCGGGTCGAGGCGGCGTGGCGTCGCGGGCGGTTTCTGCGCGGCGGCGGACTGCGTCATGCGTTACGGCTCAAAGTGTGGGAAGAGGGCGGCTGCGCCGCGCTTCGTCGGTGGCGACATACGTCAGCGTGGCCTCGGTGACCTTGACGACTTCGGCGTCCAGCCGCTGGCGTTCCGCGTAGACCTCGACGGAGACCGTGATGGACGTGGTGCCGGTCTTGACGATGGCGGCGTAGAAGCTGAGCAGGTCGCCCACGAACACGGGCTCTTTGAACTGGAAGGCATTGACCGCGACGGTGGCGACACGGCCAGCGGCGCGGCGGGCGGCGGGGATGGACCCGGCGATGTCGACCTGAGCCATGATCCAGCCGCCAAAAACGTCCCCGTGGATGTTCGCATCGGCCGGCATCGGCATGACGCGCAACACCGCGTCGCGATGGGCAGGCAGAGTCGTGAACGGGGTTTTGGTGCTGGAGGTCATGCGGCCGACTCCAATGCTAGAGAACCAGCCGATTATGCAGGAAAAACGAGACGGCGGCGTGCGCGTCGGCGCCCGCCGCCCGGCCCGGCGCGGCCATCAGATGGCCAGCTTGACGATCCCGTAGCCGCCAACCAACAGCCAGACGTAAAGGATGAAACCCAGGGCCATTACGCGCGGGCCGGCCTTGCGGATCTGGGCGAAGCGCGTTTCGATGCCCAGCGCGGTCATGGCCATGGTCAGGGCGAAGACGTCGAGCCGGCGGATGGCCGCGACGACATCGGCGGGAATGATGTCGAGCGAATTGATGATGGCCAGCACCAGGAACCCGACGGCGAACCAGGGGATCGGAAGCTTGGCGCTCTTGCCCTGGCCGCCCGCATGGGAGGCGGCGCTGCGCAGGTACATGCCCAGCACCAGCAGCACGGGCACCAGCAGCGCCACGCGGGTCATCTTGACGATGGTGGCGACCTCGGTGGTGGCGGGGTCGATGTTGCTGGCGGCGCCCACGACCTGCGCCACTTCGTGAACCGTGCCGCCGATGTAGATGCCAAGCGCCTGCGTATCGAAGTTCAGCCAGCCGGCGTGATAGAAGACCGGATACAGGAACATCGACAGCGTGCCGAACAGCACCACGGTCGCGACAGCCACCGCGCTCTTGTGAGGGGCGGCGCGCAGCGTGGGTTCGAACGCCAGCACCGCGGCGGCGCCGCAGATGGCGCTGCCCGCGGCGGTCAGCATGGCGGTGTCGCGATCCAGCCCCAGCAACCGCTGGCCGACGACGGTGCCGATCAGCAGCGTGCCCACCACCACCGCCACGGACACGGCCAGCCCCGGCATGCCGACGGCGGCGATCTGCTGGATGCTGATGTTCAGGCCGTAGAAGGCGACCGCGATGCGCAGCAGGCGGCGCGCGGTGAAATTCACGCCGACGCCCCAGTCCGCGGGCATGGTGCCGCGCAGGAAGTTGCCATACAGCATGCCGACGACGATACCCACGACAAGCGGCGAAAAACCGAGCTGCCGGATGAAGGGCAGATCGGCCAGTTGCATCACCGCGCCGGCCATCAGGCCCACGAACAGCACGCCGTTGAGCTTGTCGCGCCAAGGCGTGGCCGCAGCGGCGGGGGCTGCGGCAGCAGAGGCCGCGGGGCTGGCGGGAAGGGGGACGGCGGTCGTGGTGGAGGTGTTCATTACTGGCCCTTTGGGCATAACTACATAACTAGACGAAATATTAGATCCGGCCGTATTATTTGAAAAATCTTCAATCTAAATATTGACTATCAGAAATTCTGATATCGAACCCATGACGCCGGATCAATTGCTCACGTTTGCCGCAGTCGCCGATACCGGCAACATCAGCCGCACCGCACAGGCGCTGCATCTGTCGCAACCGGCGGTGTCCGGCCAGCTGCGCGCCTTGCAGGAATGGTTTGGCGAACCGCTGTACCGCCGCAGCGGCCACGGCATCGCGCTGACCGAAGCCGGCGAGCGCCTGGCCGAGCAGGCGCGGCAGTTGCGCCAGGTGTACCGGCAGGCGCAGGCCGTGCGGGAATCCTGGCGTGGCCTGGAAACCGGTGCATTGCGATTGGGCGCCAGCACCACGCCGGCCAGCTACCTGCTGCCCCGCCTGGTGGCGGACTTTCGCCACGCGTTTCCGGCCGTCAGCCTGCATCTGTCGGACGGCAATACGCGCGAGATCGTGGATCGCCTGCCGGCGCTGGACCTGGCGTTCATCGAAGGCGACGTGCCCGCCGGACTGCCCGCCGACACGGCGGTGCACGCATGGCGGCAGGACGAAGTAGTGGCGATCGTGCGGGCGGACCACGCCCTGGCGGGCAAGGGCGCCGTGACGCTACGGGATCTGGCGGGGTCGCCGCTGGTGATGCGCGAACCCGGTTCAGGCGTGCGCCGGCTGGTGGAACGGGCGTTCAGCGATGGCGGTCTGGCGCCGTCGGTGGGCCTGGAGCTGGCGGGGGTGGAAGGGGTGAAGCAGGCCGTGCGTGCGGGGTTGGGCGTGGGCTTCGTGTCCGTGATGTCGATGCGTCACGAAGACGGGGCACTGGCGGCCCTGCGCCTGTTGCCCAAGCCGCTGACGCGAACGCTGAGCATCCTGGTGCCGCATGCCGATGCGGCTGCCCGCGCCGCCGAACGCTTTCTGGCGATGTGCCTGGCGGTCGGCGGGCAGGACGTTGGGTAACTAAGCAGCGGGGCCGTTCAGGCCTTGGCCAGGCGCTTGAGCGCGAGCTGCACCCAGTAGGTGCCCCCCAGCGGCAGCAGATCGTCGTTGAAGTCGTAGCTGCCGTTGTGCAGCATGCAAGGGCCCAGTCCGTGGCCGCTGTCGCGGTGCTCGCCAGTGCCGTTGCCAATCCACACGTAACAGCCCGGCAGTTCCTGCAGCATGAAGGCGAAATCTTCCGCGCCCATGGTCGGCTGCACGTTGGCGTTGACGTTGTCCGCGCCGACGATGTCGCGCAATACGTCGGCGCAGAAAGCGGCTTCGTCGGCGTGGTTGATGGTGGGCGGGTAGTTGCGCTGGAACGTGAATTCGACTTCGCAGTCCATCGCCGCGCTGGTGTGGCGGGCGATCTCTTCCATACGGCGTTCGATCAGGTCCAGCACGTCCAGCGTGAACGTGCGCACCGTGCCGCGCAATTCGGCGTGGTTGGGCACGACGTTGTCCGCGCTGCCCGCGTGGATCTGCGTGATGCTGAGCACCGCGGCATCCAGCGGATTGCGGTTGCGCGTGACGATGGTCTGCAGCGATTGCGCCATCTGCACCGCGGCCATGACGGGGTCGATGCCAAGATGAGGCATGCCGGCGTGCGTGCCCTTGCCCTTGATGACGATCGAGAATTCGTTGCTGGAGGCCATGATGGGGCCGGGCGTCAGACCGAACTGGCCGGGCTTCATGCCGGGCCAGTTGTGCATGCCGAATACTGCTTCCATCGGGAATTGCGTGAAGAGGCCGTCGTCGATCATGCGCTTGGCGCCGCCGCCGCCTTCCTCGGCGGGCTGGAAGATGACATAAACCGTGCCCGCGAAATCGCGGTTCGCGGCCAGGTATTGGGACGCGGCCAGCAGCATGGCGGTATGGCCATCGTGACCGCAAGCGTGCATCTTGCCTTCGTTCTGGCTGGCATGCGCGAAGGTGTTGACCTCTTGCATCGGCAGCGCGTCCATGTCGGCGCGCAGACCCACGGCGCGATCGCCGGGCTGGTTGCCGCGGATGATGCCGACGACGCCAGTTCCGCCCAATCCGCGATGGATCTCGATGCCCCATTCCTCGAGCTTGGCCGCCACCACGTCGGCGGTGCGGAACTCTTCGAAGGCCAGTTCGGGATGCGCGTGGATATCGCGTCGGATCTTGGAAATATCCTGGTGCCAGGCAACGATGGGTTCAAGGAGTTTCATGAGCGAACTCGGGCGGAATATGGGGAACGGACAAAGGGTATCATCATTCAAAAATCAATTTAATGGAGACAAATACCATGACGCGTCCGTGGCTTGCTCAGTATCCCCAAGGCGTTCCTGCGGAGATCTCCACCGAGGATTATTCCTCGCTCACCGACTTGCTGGACCGGGCCTGCAAGCGTTACGCATCACGCATCGCCTGCACGGCGATGGGCAGCAACATCACCTATGCGCAGCTGGACGGGCAGGCACGCGCGTTCGCGGCATGGCTGCAAGGCCTGAACCTCGACAAGGGCGCGCGCGTGGCGCTGATGATGCCCAACGTGCCGGCGTATCTGGTGTGCATGCTGGGATCGCTGCGCGCGGGCATGACCGTGGTGAACGTCAATCCGCTCTATACCGCCGACGAATTGCAGCGGCAATTGCTGGACAGCGGCGCGTCCGTCATCGTCATTCTGGAAAACTTCGCGCATACCTTGCAGCAGGTCTCCAATCGCGGCGACCTCAAGCACATTGTCGTGACCGGCCCGGGCGATCTGCTTGGCGGCCTGAAGGCGCCGCTGGTCAATCTGGCCGCGCGCTACATCAAGAAGATCGTGCCTGCGTGGCACATCGACGGCGCGCACGCGCTGCCCAAGCTGCTGCATGAAGGCGCGCACCTGCCGTTCAATCCGCCGTCCATTTCCATGGACGACGTGGCGGTGCTGCAATACACGGGTGGCACCACGGGTGTGCCCAAGGGCGCGATGCTGTCGCACCGCAATCTGGTGGCCAACGTGCTGCAGACCGAAGCGGTGGCGCAGCCGGTTGTGCATGACCTGGCGGACCAGCAGCTCACCATCATCAGCGCGCTGCCGCTGTATCACGTGTTCGCCATGACGGTCTGCGGCCTGTATGCCCTGCATGCGGGCATGCGCAACGTGCTCATCATCAATCCGCGCGATCAGCCGTCGCTGATCAACGCATGGCGCAAGACGCCGGTGAATCTGTTTCCGGGCGTCAATACGCTGTTCAACGCGCTGGCGCACAACGAAGACTTTGCGAAGCTGGATTTTTCCGGCCTGCGGCTGACGCTGGGCGGCGGGATGGCCGTGCAGCAGCAGGTGGCCGAACGCTGGCTGAAGATCACCGGGCGGCCGCTGATCGAAGGCTACGGCCTGTCCGAGACGTCGCCGGTGGCAACGGTCAATCCCACCAACGCGACGGCGTATTCCGGTTCGATCGGGCTGCCGTTGCCGTCGACGGATGTGGCGATTCTGGACGATGCCGGCAACGAGGTGCCGCTTGGCGAACGCGGCGAAGTCGGCATCCGCGGGCCGCAGGTCATGCTGGGGTACTGGCGCAAGCCTGATGAAACGCGCGATTCGATGACGGCCGACGGCTACTTCCGTACGGGCGACATCGGCATCATGGACGAACAGGGCTACACGCGCATCGTGGACCGCAAGAAGGACATGATTGCGGTGTCCGGATTCAAGGTCTATCCGAACGAAGTGGAGGCGGCGGTCGCGCAGCATCCCGGCGTGCTGGAATGCGCGGCGATCGGGGTGCCCGATGAGCACTCCGGCGAGGCGGTCAAGGTGTTCGTCGTGAAGAAGGACCCGGCGCTGACCGAAGAACAGGTGCAGCAGTGGTGCAAGGACAAGCTGACGGGCTACAAGCGCCCGCGCTTTGTGGAGTTCCGTGACGAACTGCCCAAGAGTAACGTGGGCAAGATCCTGCGCCGCGAGCTGAGGCCGGACGCGCAGGCCGCTGCGGCATCCGCCAAGACGTCCGCGTAAAGCGACAGAGGCCGCGCAAGGCGGCCTCTGTCATTCAGGCCGCCGTTTGGCTGCCTGCGGTTTGCGTTTCAGCCCTGCTTGTTCAGATGCGGGGCAATCATTTCATGCAGCGCGCGTTCGATGGCGGGATTGCCCGCCACGACGCGCCCGCCGATCGGCCAGGGATCCTGCTTGTGCATGTCGGTGCAGACACCGCCCGCTTCGCGCAGGATCAGCGTGCCCGCAGCCACGTCCCAGGGCGCCAGGCCCATTTCCCAGTAGCCGTCGTATCGGCCGCAGGCGGTCCAGGCCAGGTCCAGCGCGGCGGCGCCCATGCGGCGCACGCCGCGAGACCGGTTGATGGCGTCATGCAACATTGGCATGTACTGCGCGGCAAATGAGAAGTCGCGGAACGGGAAGCCCGTGGCCAGCACGGCGTCTTCGATCGTCTGCGTGCGCGAGCATGAGATCCGCCGGCCATTCAGCCATGCGCCCACGCCGTACACGCCCGTGAACAGCTCTTCGCGGCAGGGGTCGTAGACCACGCCGATGACCGGCGTGTCCACGGCCAGGGTTTCGTTGGCCGACATCGACGTGCCCGCGTGCGCGATCAGGGCGATGGACACGGCGTAGTGCGGGATGTCGTGCAGGAAGTTGGTCGTGCCATCGAGCGGGTCGATGTACCAGGTGGCCGCGCCTTGCGCCTTGCCGCCCGTTTCTTCGGCGACGATGCCGAACCTGGGCGTGCGGGCCTTCAATTCCTGGATGATCGCGGCCTCCGCCTCGCGGTCCGCCTGCGATACGAGATCGTTGCGGGCCTTGCGATCGATCACGAGATCGGCGCGGTGGTGCGCGTAGGATTGCAGGATGGCTGCGCCGGCATGGGCGGCCGTGACCGCCGCGTCGATCGCGGCGCACAGGTCGATGGGCGAAGCCAGCGATTGGGGCTGATCGTAGGTATCCATTGGCCCAGTGTAAGCCCGTCCATGCGTCAAACCCGTGGCAAACGGACTAATCCATTGGGCCGCGTGGTGCGCATCCAACGCGAATCGGCCGGTGGCCCGATAATTCGCGCTTCATCGTGTTTGTATTTATTGGGCTGGATGTCTGTGACTTACGTTCCGCTGGTTCCCGCAAAGGTTGATGTCGATGCCGACGGCAGGCTGGTCAGTTCCGTCTATGGCGATGTCTATCACTCGCCGTCGGGGGCGCTGGGCCAGGCCGAGCACGTCTTCCTGCGCGGCAACGGACTGCCGGAGCGCTGGCGGGGGCGCGCCTCGTTCACCGTCTGCGAGACGGGCTTTGGATTGGGGCTGAACTTCCTGGCGCTGTGGAAAGCGTGGCGGGACGATCCGCAACGGTCTGCGGCTTTGCACGTCGTCTCCATGGAAGCGCACCCATTTTCCCGGGACGACCTGGCCGCACTGCTGGCGCGCCATGCGCCCGAGCCGCTGGCAGGGCTGGCGCGCGCCCTGGCTGCGCAGTGGCCGGCGCTGCTGCCGGGACTGCATCGGCTGGAATTCGAGAACGGCGCCGTCACGCTGACGCTGGGCTTTGGCGATGCGCAGGTGCTGGCGCCGCGCCTGGGCGCACGGGTGGACGCGTTTTTCCTGGACGGCTTCGCGCCCGAGCGCAACCCCGAGATGTGGGCGCCGCCGCTGTTGCGCGCGTTGGCCAGCCTGGCGGCGCCGGACGCCACGGTCGCCACGTGGGCCTGCACCGGCGAACTGCGCCGCAATCTGGCCGATGCCGGCTTCGACGTGCGGCGGGCGCCCGGATATGGGGGCAAATGGCACATGACGGTGGGGCGGGTCCTCCAGGCCGGAAGTGCGGCGCTGCCGGCGGCAGTCTCATCGGAACGGCATGCGGTGGTCGTGGGCGCGGGGCTGGCCGGTGCGGGCATTGCTCACGCGCTGGCGGGCCGAGGCTGGCGCGTCACCGTATTGGACGCCGCCCGGTCGCTGGGCGCGCCGGCGCATGCCGGCCACTTGGCTGCGGCGCTTACACCGGTGGTCGCGCGGGATGACAACGCACGGGCGCGGCTGTCGCGGGCGGGCAGCGAGCGGGCGATGGCGCGCTGGCAGGGTCTGCCGGGCGGCGCGGCGCCACGGGTGTGCGGCACCGTCCAGGTCGAGCGGGACGCGGGCCGGTCGGCGACGCTGGCCGGCACCCTGGAAGCGCTGGCGTTTCCGTCGGATTGGGTGCGCCAGGTGTCGCGCGAAGAAGCCAGCGCATTGGCCGGACTGCCGGTCGCGCGGGGCGGCGTGTTCTTTTCGCAAGGGATGCTGGTGCAGCCGGGGCTGCTGATCGACGCGTTGCTGTCCGCGTCCGGCGCGGTGGTGATCCCCGGTCGCGCCGAGCGGGTGTCGTCTGCGGGCCAGGCTTGGCGCGTGCTGGACGCGTCCGGTGCGGAGCTGGCCCGGGCCGACACCGTGATCCTGGCCAATGCCGCCGGTTCGCGCGAGGTGCTGGCGGCCAGCGGCCTGCTTGACCCGCTGCCCCGCGTCGCCCAGATGCACGCGCTGGCCGGCGAAGTCACCTTGATCCCTGCCGCGGCGCTGGACGGAGGCCCGCGGTGCATCGTCGGGGGCGAGGGGTATCTGTTGCCGGACATCGGCGTGGGCTGCGTCGTCGGCAGCACTTATGTCCACGGCGCCGTCGAGGCCGTGGTGGGCGCCGAAGGGCAGGGCGTCACGCTGGGCAAGGCGGCCGGGCTGCTGGATGGCCGTTTTCCGGCAATTGACGCGCTGGTGCCGGGCAGCCTGCCCGGGTGGGCTGGGTGGCGCGCCGTCCTGCCGGGCCGTCTGCCCGCGGTCGGAGAATTGCCGCATGCCCCGGGTCTGTGGCTGGCCGCGGGTTATGCATCGCGGGGGCTGTCGTGGTCGGCGCTGATGGGAGACCTGATCGCGGCCCGTCTGATGGCCGAACCGCTGCCGCTGGAGACCGATCTGGCCCAGCTTGTTTCACCACGATGAAAAAAATTTAATGCGCGGCGGGGGCTTTGCCGGGCTGGCGTAGAATTGTAAGAATTGCCGGAATTTGGCGCGAATAGGCCGCAATTGACCTTTCGGGACGGCAATTCGGCGACTCGGCGGCGTCTGCGCGCCTGGCGCAGGCCAAGGGCTTCATGCCCCTTTTTTGGATGAATTAACCGTCCAAAAGAGGGATCGAGTTTATTTCAAAGCTCAAATCCGTCAAAATAGCGTCTTTTGATGGTTTTTGGCTTAAGCCGGGGGATGCTCTGTGCCGCCCAAGTTCGACTTTGCCCATACTACCCAGCTCGATAATGTCGAGCTGTTGACGTCCCGCCCCAGTCGCATCGATTTCGACGCGGGCGATGGGTTGCACCTGGTAGTCGAGGCGCATGCGCCTGGAGTTTTTCGCCTGCGCTGCGGCGAGGCGAACCACTTCAATGATGACAAGCCCGGCGCGCGCGTGCGCGCCGTGGCCGAAATGCTGCTCGCACGCCAGGAGGCGGTGGGCGAAGCTACCATCGCGCCCCGCGAAAGCGGGGACGGCTGGCGAATCACACAGGGCGACGTCGCCCTGGAGATTCAGACCAACCCTGTGCGCGTCGCCCTGTACCGCAACGAAGACCGCGTCTTCGAATCCGAGGTTTCCGCGCATACGCCCGCATTCGGGTACAACGCGCTGGACCAGGCCGATGACGCTGTCTGGACGGCCGGCTTCACGCTGGCTGCCGACGAGCGGGTGTTCGGCCTGGGCGAAACGCCCGGGGACCTGAACCGCCGCGAGGAATCGGTGGTCTCCGACGACCCCGAGCATCGTGCGCTGCCATTGGCATGGAGCCCGCGCGGTTGGGGCGTCTACGCCAACACGATGCGCCGCGTGGAACATTCGGTGGGCGTCGCGCCCGCGGATTCGGCCTATGTGCTGACCGTCGACGACGCCGTGCTGGACCTGTTCCTCTTTGCCGGCGAACCCGCCGAAATCCTGAATCAATACACCGCGCTGACCGGCCGCGCCGGCCAGCCCGTCCTGTGGGCAATGGGTGCGTGGCTGCAGCAGGCTGCCGGCGAAATGCCGACGCAGACGGTCGCTCTGGTGGCGCGCATGCGCGAAAACCAGATTCCCGTCGACGCCGTGACGCTGGCCCAGCCGATCGCGTGGGGCTTTCAGGCGGACAAAACGGTTTTCGAATGGGACGCCCAGCGCTTTCCCGACGCCAAGCAGATGCTGGCGCTCTTTCACAAGCACAACGTGCATGTGGCGGCCTCCGGCTTTCCGGGCGTCATCAAGACCAGTCCGCTCTTTGAAGAGCTGGAAGACCGCGGCTGGCTGCTGACCAAGGACGACGGCGCCGCCCAGGTGTTCGACGGCAACGCCGCCACGTCCGGCCAGCCCTACGGCCTGCTGGACCTGACCTACCGCGACATCTACAACCTGTGGGTCGAGCGTCATCGCCAACTGGTGGAAGACGGCCTGGACGCGCCCGCCTGCGACGCGCAGATCGCCATCCCCGATGGCGTGACCGCCCGCAACGGCGAGACCGGCCCGGCCTTGCGCTCCATGTACCCCTTGCTGGTGCGCCGCGCGCTGTTCGACGCGGTGGCCGGACTGAAGGTACCGCCCGAAGGCGTGGTGCCCAGCGCCGACCTCTTTCCGGCGGCCCAGCGCCTGCCGTGGCAGGTGGGGCCCCAGGTCGACAACACCTGGGAAGGCCTGCGCCACACGCTGCGCACGTCCCTGTCGATCGGTTCGAGCGGCGTGCCCGTCCAGGTGCACAACATCGGTTCAGCCGCGCGTGATCGTTCGGGCATGACGTCCGAGCTTTACCTGCGCTGGCTGACCGCCGGCGTGTTCTCGGCCAATTTCTCGTTCCAAGGCGTGGAAGGGCTGATGCCCTGGGATTTCGGCGACGAAACCCTGTCCCACGCCAAGACCTGGATGCAGTGGCGCTACCGCCTGGTGCCCTATGTGCTGGGCGCCATCGAGGACTCGGCCCGTACCGGCCTGCCGGTGCAGCGCTCCATGGCGCTGTCGTTCCCGAACGATCCGCACGCCCACGAATGGGATCTGCAATACCTGCTGGGTCCGGCCCTGCTGGTGGCGCCGGTCACCGAACCGGGCAATCAGGTGCGCGTCTACCTGCCCAAGGGCGAGGCCTGGTGGGATCTGAACACCGGCCACCGCTACGAGGGTGGCACCACCTGGACCATCGATTGCGAGCTGGGCCAGTTCCCGGTGTTTGGCCGCGAAGGTCATATGCTCTGTCTCGGACCGGCCGCGCAGCATACGGGCGAGTTCAACTCGGCCCGTATCCTGGACGAGGTCTGGATGTTCGGCATGCCGGTGCATAACCCGGTCGTCATGCGCAACAAGATCCGCGTGATGCAGATGCAGGGCTCGAGCTACATCAAGGGGCTGGAAGGGCTGCGGATTTCGCCGTCCGAAGGCCTGGAAGTGAAGCGCCGCGGCGCGGAAGTCCGCATTTCGCGCGCTCGCTGAACCCGGATCGGCCGCCCGTCGGCCGCCAATTAAAAGGGCAGTCAGGAAGGCTTTCCTTCCCGGCTGCCCTTTGTGTCTTTGCCGGATCGCCGTTGTCGGGGCACTTGCGCGTCCTTTGAGAAGCGCAGCGGGGCCGCGCCGGCAACTCATATTACTTGTAGTTATTAAAAATGGAAAAAACGGTCGTTCTCTTTAGAAGAGAAAAGATACAAAATCGCTTGCCATGATTCACATCGAGAACCTATCCAAGACCTATGCCACGCCGCACGGAGAATTCCAGGCGCTGCGCGGCATCAACCTGCACATCGAGCAGGGCGAGGTCTTCGGCATCATCGGTCCCAGCGGGGCCGGTAAAAGCACGCTGGTCCAGTGCATCAACCTGCTGGAACGTCCCAACCAAGGCAACATCTCCATCGGCGGCCAGGCCCTGACGGGCCTCAACGAAGCGCAGCTTCGTGAACAGCGCCGCCGCATCGGAATGGTGTTCCAGGGCTTCAATCTGCTGTCGCGCCGCACGGTGTACGGCAACGTGGCCCTGCCGCTGGAAATCGCGGGCGTGGCCAAGGCCGAGATCCCGGCGCGCGTCGAGCGCCTTCTGGCGCTGGTGGGCCTGGAGCATCTACGCGACCGTTACCCCAGCCAGATCAGCGGCGGCCAGAAGCAGCGTGTCGGCATTGCCCGGGCGCTGGCCAACAATCCGGACGTCCTGCTGAGCGACGAAGCCACCTCTGCGCTCGATCCGGAAACGACGCACAACATCCTGGCGCTGCTGCGCGACATCAACCGCAAGACCGGCGTGACCGTGGTCATGATCACGCACCAGATGGAAGTCGTGCGCGAGGTCTGCGACCGCGTCGCCGTGCTGTCGCAGGGCGAGGTGGTGGAAGTGGGCAGCACGCGCGAAGTGTTCGCCCAGCCGCGCCACGACGTGACGCGCAACATGGTGTCGGCCGCCACCGCGTCGGAACTGACCGACGCCACGCTGGCCGCCGTCCAGGAACGCATCCGCGCGCTTACCGCCGCCAAGCCCGGCCAGGCCGTGCGTCTGCTGCGCCTGTCGCTGACCGGCACCGACGCCTCGGGCGCCTTCTTGTCCGACCTGACCCGGCAGTTCGCGCTTGACGTGGGCCTGGTGCAGGCGCGTGTCGAAGACATCCAGGGCGTGGCCGTGGGCACGATGTTCGTGCTGGCCCAAGGCGCGCCCGCCGCGCTCAAGGACGGCATCGCCGCCCTGAACGCCCGTGACATTACCGTTGAAGAAATAGCTCATGAGTCCGCAACTGATCGACCTGCTTATTACGTCGCTGCTTGACACCCTGCTGATGGTGGGCGTGGCCAGCGCCATCGCGGTGGTCATCGGCATTCCGCTCGGCGTGACGCTGACGGTGACCGCGCGCGGCAACATGCTTGAAAACCAGCCCGTGAACCACGTGCTGGGCGCCATCATCAACGCGACCCGCTCCGTGCCGTTCGTGATCCTGATGGTCGCGATCATCCCGTTCACGCGGCTGGTGGCACAGACCTCCATCGGCACCACCGCCGCCATCGTGCCCTTGTCCGTGGCCGCGATTCCGTTCATGGCCCGCATCGCCGAAAACGCCATGCGCGAAGTCGATCCGGGTCTGGTCACCGCAGCGCGCGCGATGGGTGCGTCGCCCATGCAGATCATCATGAAGGTGCTGCTGCCCGAAGCCCTGCCGGGCCTCATCGCCGCCACCATCGTGACCGTTGTCAGCCTGATCGGCTATTCGGCCATGGCCGGCGCCATCGGCGGCGGCGGACTGGGCGACCTGGCGATCCGCTACGGCTACCAGCGCTTCCAGTCCGACGTCATGGCCGCGGTCGTGATCGTGCTGATCGTTCTGGTGCAGGCCATCCAGAGCCTGGGCGACCGCTTCGTGCGCCGCATGTCGCATCGCTGATCCACTTTGTTTTTTCCTACTTCCGTCATATCGGGATATCGCAACATGAGCATCAAGGTTTTGAAGTCGCTGGCCGCGTTCGCGTTGGGCGCCGCCGTTTTCGCCCAGCCCGCGCTGGCTCAGGACAAGCCCCTGAAGGTCGGCGTCACCGCCGGCCCGCACGCCCAGATCTTTGATGTGGTCAAGGCCGAAGCCGCCAAGCAGGGTCTGAACCTGCAGGTCATCGAGTTCTCGGACTACGTGCAGCCCAACGTGGCGCTCGCCGCGGGCGACCTGGACCTGAACAGCTACCAGCACCAGCCCTACCTGGACAACGCCAACGCTGATCGCGGCTACAAGCTGGTCAGCATCGCCAAGACCGTGATCTTCCCGATCGGCATCTACAGCAAGAAGATCAAGTCGCTGTCCGAACTGAAGGAAGGCGCCCGCATCGCGCTGCCCAACGACCCGACCAACGGCGGCCGTGCGCTGCTGCTGCTGCAGGCCAATGGCCTGATCAAGCTGCGTCCGGAAGCGGGCCTGAAGGCCACGCCGATCGACGTGGTCGAAAACCCCAAGAAGCTGCGCTTCATCGAACTGGACGCCGCCCAACTGCCGCGTTCGCTGGACGACACCGACGCCTCGGCCGTGAACACCAACTTCGCGCTGGAAGCCGGCCTGAACCCGACCAAGGACGCCATCGCCCAGGAATCGCCCGATTCGCCGTACGCCAACGTGCTGGTCGTGCGTGAAAAAGACAAGGACCGTCCCGAGTTCGCCAAGCTGGTCTCGATCTATCACAGCCCCGCTGTGAAGGAATTCATCCAGACCAAGTTCAAGGGCGCCGTGGTGGCCGCCTGGTAATCCAGGAGCTGGACGCGTTCTGAAGACGGCCGCCGCGAGCGGCCGTTTTTTTTGGCGGGTTGCGGTGGCGGGATGCGGACAGATCGCGCCTGCAACACGACCGGCTGTCATTTTTTGACAAGCCCATCGAAATCCGCCATAATTTCGGGCTTCGGTCGGGTTGTTAGCTCAGTCGGTAGAGCAGCGGACTTTTAATCCGTTGGTCGCGAGTTCGAGTCTCGCACAACCCACCACCCCAATTCGCAGGACATTGTGAACGCCGCTATTCATAGCGGCGTTTTTGCGTTTGGATCCAAGCGCCCTTGGCGTCGAGGGTCAGCGGCCGCCTACTGACCGCGCCTTACGCAGGTACTCGGTAATTTCTGCTTCCGGCACCGCGCGCGAAAACAGAAAGCCCTGCAGTTCATCGCAGCCCGCAGCGCGCAGGAAATCGCGTTGGGCGGCTGTCTCGACCCCTTCCGCATTGATCGTCAGTCCCATTGACCGTCCCAGCATCACGACCGCATTCACGATGGCGGTCGAATCGCTGCCTTCGCCGATATTGGCCACGAAGCTGCGGTCGATCTTGATCTTGTCGACCGCGAACCGCTGCAGGTAGCTCAGGCTGGAATAGCCGGTTCCAAAATCATCCAGCGCGATCCGAAATCCCGCGGCGCGTAGTTTGGCGATCGCTTTCTGCACCCGGCCATCGTCTTCGATGAACACGCCTTCAGTGACCTCCAGTTCGATCTGCGCGGGGTCCACGCCTGCGCGTTGCACGAGGTCGATGACGCGCTCGGCGAACCCTTGGCCGCGAAACTGCACGGGCGACAGGTTCACGGCGATGGACAGGCCCGGCCATTGCAACGCGGCGCGGCAGGCTTCCTTCAGTACCCATTCGCCCAGCGGCACGATCAGCCCCGTGGATTCGGCCACCGGCACAAAGATCTGCGGCGACACCGGGCCCTTGCCCGGATGGTTCCATCGCACCAGCGCCTCCACGCCCACCAGCTGTTGCGTGCTGCTGTCGATCTGCGGCTGGAAATGGACCTGGAGCTGGCCGCTGTCAGCCAGCGCGCGGCGCAGGTCTTCCTCGATCACCGCCTTGGCCTTCAGCGTGTCGTCCATGTCGGGGGCGAAGAAGCTGTACTGGTTCCTGCCCAGCTCCTTCGCGCGATACAGCGCGATGTCGGCCTTGCGCAGCAGCTCGCTGCGCGTCGTGCCGTCACGCGGGGCCATCGACGCGCCGATGCTGGCGCCCACGAAGGCCCGGCCGCCCAGCAGGTCGAAGGGCTCGCGCACCTCCGCGAGGATGCGTTGCAGCAGCTCGGTCGCGCCAGCTTCGGTCGCGTTCTGCATCAGCACGGCGAATTCGTCTCCGCCCAGCCGCGCGACCGCATCGTCCGGCCCGAGGATGAGCTTGACCCGTCTTGCGAACTCTTCGATGAGCGCGTCGCCCGCGGCGTGACCCCACGTGTCGTTGACCTGCTTGAAATGGTCCAGGTCCAGCAGCAGCACCGCACAGCACGCATCGGGCCGGCGGCGGACCAGCGCCTGGTCCACGCAGGTATTGAAATAGGCGCGGTTAGGCAGCCCGGTCAGCACGTCGTGAAAGGCGAGATGCTGCGCGTGCGCTTCGCTGGCCTTCAGTTCGACATGGGCCGTCCGTAGTGCGCTCAGGTGCGCCTGTTGCTGGCGCAGCAGGCGATAGGTGCGCAGCGCCAGCCATGCGACAAGGATGAAGGCGCTGGCGAGCATGGCGGCCACGGCGGGCAGCATCGAGCGCCAAAGTTCGGAGCCGGGCAGGTCGGGCCGCCACATCAGATAGCCGAGCAACGCGCCATCGGACGACAGCAGGGGCTCTTCGCGCTCGTTCACGCCATCGTGACGCGTGCGCACGGGATGATAATGAAGCCCGTCTATCAGGTTGTCCCGTGCGAACGAGCGCAGGAAATCTCCGTCGACGAATCTGACGCTCACGAGCAGATTGGGCGTCTCGCCCGCCGGGGTATCGAGGTTGGGCGGAAAGCGCGCGACGCGCATCACGCTCACCACCGCAGGCCTTTGCCCGATGGTTGCGAGGTCGGTGGCATGCACGGCGGCAGCCGTCGTGCGCACCGACGAATTGGTGGAGGGAGGCTGGCCGGGCAGGCGCTCATGGTCGTTGTTGGGCCGGGTGTCCTGTCCGCGAGTCAGCGCGATGAACGGGCGCAGGTCCGGTTCGTACACGGCGTAGCGTTCAGGGGGAACCAGTTCGCCGTGGACATTGCCGAAGCGCACCGTGTTGTCCGGGCCAAGGATGAACACCAGATCCTGTTCGAACAGCCGATGCAGAAAGGCCCCCACGTTGTCGTCGAGCCAGGCCTGGTCGGGCGCGGGCTTGGCCAGTTCATCGGCCAGCATGTCCCAGATGGCGACGGCTTCCTGCGCCTGCGCCACGTCGTCCAGCGTGTTGCTGATTGCCTGCTGCAGCTCCTTGCTCTGGCGCATCGCCGCCATATCGTCGCTTTTGTCGACGGACAGGTGCAGCGAGAACAGCATTGCCGCCAGAAAACCGACAAAGGCGATCAGCAGCAGGACGAGAAGTCCGCCAGCGGAACGGGGAAGCGGCCCTTCTTTTATTCTCATGTCGGTACAGCTCCGTGTTGTTGGGGCGATCAACAGACGGATCAGATGCGCTTCGAGGCCGCGTGCCGGCGCGGCAGGATTCGAAGAGGCAGGTGATCGATCCGCACGCTGACGCGGTCGTCGACGATTCCGGTGCCGGGCAGACGTCGGGCGCCGCAATTCGCGTGCCTGCGTCGCGCGGTGGAAGGGGGCGAGGGGGCGTGTGGATGCAGCCCGGCATGGCGCTTGCTGCATGACGGGGTTGCCATTCACTGCGATCCCTCGCGGATCGAAATCACCCGATGGACCTTGCGCAAGCGCCAAACCCGGCTGACGATCCGTTGCTGCCGCCATCCCCCCTCGTTGTGATCTCCCCGCATCTGGATGACGCCGTCCTGAGTTGCGCTGGCCTGTTGGCGGCGCGGCCGGGCAGCACGGTCGTGACGGTTTTTACCGCGCGGGCGCCCGCGCAGCATCCGCTGACCGACTGGGACCGCCGATGCGGGTTCGACAGCGCGGACGCCGCGATGACGTGCCGGCTGGCCGAAGACAGGGAGGCGCTTGGCATCGTGGGGGCAGTGGGGCGGGAGCTCGGCTTTCTGGACTGTCAGTACACCGCGACGGCGGATCAGGATGGACCGCAGATCACCGAACGCCTGTTTCACCTGCTGGCGGGCTTGGCGCCCGCGAGCGTGGCGATGCCGCTGGGCGTTTTCCATTGCGACCATGAGCGCGTCAGCGACGCCGCCCTCATGATCCGCGACGCGTTGCCCGGCGTTGCCTGGTTTGGCTACGAGGATGTGCCGCACTGCGAGCGGCCCGGCGTCGTGCAGGCCCGGCTGTCGCAACTGCACGCGCGGGGCGTCATGGCCACGCCGGTTCGTCTGACCGTGGACGCGGCAAGCAAGGCGCGCGCCATCCAGGCCTACGCGTCGCAGCTCAAGGGGTTGGAAAGCACCGCCCTGAAATTGGCAGTGCATGAAACGTACTGGCGGTTGACGAACGGCGCGGCGGATACGGATTGAAGTGCGATAGCGCTGCGCGCGTTCATGAGCGGGCTGCGGAAAGGGCGGGCGCTGAGACAGCGGGGCAGACTCGATGCGGGTGCGTCGGCTGAAACGGACGAGACAGCGCGTGGTGTGAAATGTCCGTTTACATGTAGCGTGTAACGTCTAAAATCGGGACTCTTCCACGCCGGCTGCCTGACGGCGGCCCCGCCTATCGCGTTGCGCCGTGCCCTCTGGCGCTCATAACCGTGCAACCTGCCATCGGCCCGATTTCCGCTCCTCCGCCGCAAGGTTCCGTGTATGCCGCCCGCATCCATCAGGTGCAGGTGGACGCGCTGCGCCGGATGTTTCCCTTCGCGCTGGCTGGATCGCTGATCACCGCCTGCTTCTCGGTCTTTGCGCTGCTGGACGTGCTGCCCCGTCAGCAGATCCTGCTGTGGATTGCCGTCACGCTGGTGGTCGGCGCATTGCGCCTGGGTGCCATGCTGGCCTACGACCGGCGCCGTGCCGACCCGGCCGCCGCTCGGATCTGGGTGCGGCGCATGCTGGTGGGGAACCTGTGTTCGGGCATCCTGTGGGGCTTGCCGTTCGCCTACTGGACGTTCATCGTTCCGCTGGAATACCAGCTCTTCTTCATCGTCATCCTGTTCGGTCTGGGCACCGGCGCCATCTACTCGAACTACATGATGTTGCCGGTCATGTACGCGTTCGAGATCCCCGCCTTCGCGCCCATGTTCATCGCGCTGGCGGCGCAGCCGTCCGCCATCCACCTGGCGTTGGTCACCAGCGGGCTGGCCTATCTGGTCGCCACCCTGGCGTTCATCCATCGCATGAACCGCACGCATTTGGACGCCTTGCGGCTGGGCTATGAAAACCTGGCGCTGCTGGAACAGGTGCGCCAGGAGAAGGCGGCCGCAGAACGCAGCGACCTGGAAAAGTCGCGCTTCCTTGCCGCCGCCAGTCACGACCTGCGCCAGCCGGTGCACGCGGTCAACCTGTTCCTGGGGCTGCTCACGAACGAGCGCCTGTCGCGGCATGGCCGCTATCTGGTCGACAACATCGCCAGCGCGATGGCGGCGATGGGCCAGCTGTTCGACGCGCTTTTGAACCTGTCCCGGCTGGATGCCGGCGTCATCGAGACGCGCGTCGAGGCCTTTGCCCTGCAGCCGCTGCTTGAGCGCTTGCGGGCGGAATACGCGCCCCAGGCGGCCGAGAAGGGCATCACGGTGCGGGTGCGGGCCTGCGCGGTCAGCGTGCGATCGGATCCCATCCTGCTTGAACGCATTCTGCGCAACCTGATCAGCAACGCCATCACGCACACGGCGGGCGGGCGAGTGCTGATCGGATGCCGGCGCGCCGGCGGGCGGCTGCGGATCGAGGTCTGGGACAACGGCCCGGGCATTCCGAAGCCGGAGCAGGAACGCGTGTTCTGGGAATTCCATCAATTGGGCAACCCCGAACGCGATCGCAGCAAAGGCCTGGGACTGGGGCTGGCCATCGTGCGCCGTACGGCGCGGCTGCTGGGGCACGAGCTGTCGCTGCGTTCGCAGGTGGGGCGCGGCACCGTATTTGCCCTGACGGCGCCTATCGCGGAACGTGCAGCGTCGGAGCCGCCTGTGCGTGACCCGGAGCCCGGCATGCCGCAGGTGACCGCGTCCAGCGGCGGCCTGGAGGGCAAGCTGGTTCTGCTGGTGGACGACGATCCGCAGAATCTGGCGGGCCTGTCCATGCTGTTCGAGAGCTGGGGTTGCCGCGTCATCGCCGCCACCAGCGGCAATGCGCTGCTCGAGCGCGTGCTGCCGTTGGCCGAAAGCCCCGCGCTCATCATCAGCGACTACCGCCTGCGCGACCACGAGACGGGCATCCACGTCATCGAAAGGCTGCGCGAGGAATACAACGATCCGGACCTGCCGGCCTTGATGGTCAGCGGCGACACGGATCCGGCCCGGCTGTCCGAGGCCGCCGCCCGCGGGGTGCCGCTGCTGCACAAGCCCGTGCAGGTCCAGGCACTGCGCGAGCGCGTGGCCGGACTGCTTCAGGCCACCCCTGTTCACCCCCTGACCGGAGACGCCGAATGACGGCAGTGCTATTGATCGACGACCATGCCATGTTCCGCGAAGCACTGGTCATGGCGCTTGACGATGCGCTGCCCGACGTGACCATCCACCCGGCGGCCAGCGGGCAGGAGGCGCTGGAGGTGCTGGACCAGCACGACGCCATCCGCAACGTCATCATGGATTTCTATCTGCCCGACATCGCGGGCGCGGATCTGCTCAAGCGCCTGCGCCAGCGGCGGGCGCAACTGCGTGTGCTGGTGCTGTCGGCGTCGCAGGATCCCGAGGACCGGCGCCGCGCCATGGACGCGGGGGCGCAGGGATTCATGCACAAGTCCGCCAGCTGCCAGGAACTGGCGGCCGCGCTGCTGGCGATTGACGAAGCGCCGGCGCGAACCGTGTACGCCCCGTCCGCCGGCAGTGCCGGCGCCGCGCAGGACGAGGCGGCGCTGCTGCGCGCGCTGACGCCGCGCCAGAGCGAGGTGTTGCGGTTGATGTGCGATGGCCTGCGCAACAAGGAAATCTCGGAACAGCTCAACATGACGGAAAAGACCGTCAAGACGCACGTGTCGGCCATCCTGGGCACGCTTGGGGTGCTGAACCGCACGCAGGCCACGCTGGTGGCGCGGCGCGGCGGCGTGTTCGGCAAGCCGGTCTAGGCCGGGACGACCCTTGCTGCGGCGAATGCGCGCCGGCCGCTGTCCCGGACCACCTTGCCGTCCGCCAGCGCGATTTCGCGGTCCGCAGCGCTGATCGTGTCCGGACGGTGCGCGACAATCACGCGCGTCATCTCAAGCCCCGCAATCGCGGCGTTGACCGCACATTCCCGGTCGATATCCAGATGGCTGGTCGCTTCGTCCAGGAACAGGACGGCTGGCCGCTTGTACAGCGCGCGCGCGAGCAGCACCCGTTGCTTCTGGCCGCCTGACAGCACCGTGCCCATGTCCCCCACCAGCGTGTTGTAGCCCATCGGCATGGCGCGGATGTCGTCGTGGATTGCGGCGATCTGCGCACATTGGGCAGCGCGCTCCGGGCTGTACTGCGGATCGAAGAAACTGATGTTCTCGGCGAGGGACCCGGCAAAGAGCGCGTCGTCCTGCAACACGGTGCCCGCCATCCGGCGCAGGCAGGCCGCGCCGGCGCCGCGGGCGGGCACCCCGTCGATCAGCACGTCGCCGTCCGTCGGCGCCAGGACGCCGAGCAGGATGTTGATGAGCGTCGACTTGCCGCCGCCCGACGGCCCCGTGATGGCGACGGATTCACCGGGCTCGATCCGGAAGCTGAGGCCGTCGAGCACGTAGGGTTCCTGCGGGCTGTATCGAAAGCGCAGGTTGCGCACTTCGATTACGGGCGGGCGAACGGGCATGTCGTCCGCCTGGGGCGTGTCTTCCATCGGTTCGGGTGCCTGGCGCACGATGTCGGCCAGGCGCTCGCCCTGCAGCCTCAGCATCTTCACGTCGACCAGCTTGTCCAGAAGCGCCGCCACGCGCTGGTCGAACAGTGTCTTGTAGACGATGAACGCGAGCAGGGCGCCGACGGTGAATTGGCCGTCCAGCACGAGCCTGGCGCCCAGCCACAGGATGACGATGGACGACAGGCCAAACAGCAGGCCGTTGCAGGTGCGAAAGAACAGCGCCCACTTCTGCGTGCGAAGATCCGCGTTGATCTCGTTGACCAGCAGCGACAGCCACCGCGACCGGCGGTCGTCCTGATGCTGGAAGAGCTTGATCGCCTTCACCCCGCGCACCGTTTCGAGAAAGTGCGTTTGCTCCTTGGCCGCGTGCACGATGTGCGCCTCGGTGGCATTGCGCAGCGGCGTATAGCCGGTCCAGCGCACGATGCCGTAAAGCGTCATGGCGCCCAGCGAGATTCCTGCGAGCGGCGGACTGTAGACGAACATGAGCACCAGTGTGATGAGCATCACCAGCCCGTCCAGCACGGCTTCCAGGAATGAGGTCGTCAAGGTGCGCTGGATCTCGTCGACGGCCCCGAAGCGCGACACCACATCGCCCAGGTGCCGCTTTTCAAACCAGGCGACCGGCAGGCGCAGCAGGTGGGTGAAGACGTTTGTGCGCCATTGCAGGTTCAGCGTCGTGCTCATGACCATCAGCATCCAGCCGCGCGCCACCGAGGTGAGCTGCTTCATCACCATCAGCAGGGCGAAGGCCAGCGCCAAGGTGGTCAACAGGTCGCGGTCGCCCGTGTTCAGCACATGGTCCACGACCCACTGCAGGAAGAAGGGTTGCACGACCGTCAGGATCTCGAGCGCCAGCGCCAGCAGCAGCACCTGCGAGCATGCCCCGCCCAGGCCGTGGATGCGCCCGGTGAGTTCGCGCAGGCGCACAGGTGCGCTTGCGCGCGTCTCCTGGAACTGCGGCGTTGGCCACAGTTCCAGCGCGACGCCGGTGTAGGACGCTGACAGCGCCGCAAGGGAGCAGGTGCGCTCGCCGCTCGCCGGGTCGATCAAGGTTGCCGAGCGCGCGTTGATGGCCGTCAGCACCACGAAGTGATTGAACTCCCAGTGCAGGATGCAGGGCAGCTTCAGGAGGCCGAGCGCGCCCAGTCCGGCCTTGACGGGACGCGCCGCCAGGCCAAGCTGGCCGGCCACCTGAATCAGCGTGGCGAGGGTCGCGCCCTTCATCGACACCGGAAAGCGCGCGCGCAGGGCCGCAAGGCTCTGGTGGTGGCCGTGATAGCCCGCAATCATCCCCACGCAGGCCAGGCCGCATTCGGCCGCTTCAGTTTGCAGTAGCCCGGGCACGCGCCGCTTGAATCCGAGCGCCAGGCGCTCCAGCGCGCTCATAGCTTTTCCGCCAGGCGCATGGCCGGATCGAACGCCCACTGGTACAGCCGGCGCGTCTGCTGCAGCAAATCGGCCTCCAGCCGCATGCCGGGCCGCAGCGCCAGTTCCTGGCCTTGCGGGCCGTGGGCGGGCGTCTCAATCGCCACGGTGATGCGGTAGACGGCCTCGTCGTCTGGCGTGTTGCGCTTGGCGTCGTCGAGCTGCCATTCGGGCAGGGCGCTGCGCGCCACGTCCTGGACGATGCCGGTCTGCTGGCCAAAGGTCTGATACGGGTAGGCGGCCAGACGGATCAGCACCTTGTCGCCCGGCGCCACGAAACCGACCGCGCGGCTGGGCGCCAGCAGTTCGGCCAGCAGCTTCGCGCCGTCCGGAACAATTGTGGCAAGCGGCCGGCGGCTGTCGACCGCCTGGCCGGGATCGGCGGTGGCGGCCGTGACCACGCCCGCGTGGGGTGCGGTCAGGACGATCTGGCGCCGCGCCTCGTTCTGGGTCAGTTCGACCGCCACGGCGGACAATTCCCGGTCCAGTTGCGCCAGCTGGTTCTGATGGCGCAGCGTCAGCTCGGCCAGCGACTGTTCGTGTGCCGCAAGGGTGGTTGCCAGCCCGATGCGGTCGCGCAGCAGCGCTTGCAGCAGGTTGCGCTGGTCCAGGAGTTCTGCGCGCTTCTGATCGGTTTCCTCGGGCGACAGATAACCCTTATCCATCAGTTGCCGATAGCGCTGGGCGCTATCCTGAGCGAGCTTGATGCGTTCGCGCTGGCCGGCGATCTGCTGGTCCAGGGCGGCAAGCTGCGCCTTCAGGCTGGCGATGGCGGTGGCCTGGGTGCCGAATTCGCCTTGCTGCAGCAGGGCCGTCTTTTGCCGGGCCTCGTGCAGACTGTCGTGGCGCTGCCGTATCTGCATGCTGATCGCCTGATGCGTGTCGCCCAACGCGCTTTGCCGGTCGCCCGACACGACATACAGCACCTCACCGGCGGCCACGTGCTGGCCTTCCTGCACGCGGCGCTCGAGCACGATGCCCGGTTGCGGCACGTACAGCTTGAGCAGTCCCGCGTCCGGGGCAAGTTGGCCGCTGACGGTCGCGCGCTTGGTATAGGTGCCGAACGCCAGGAACAGGCAGGCGGCCAGCACGAAGCCCGCCAGAACGGTCGTCGCAAGGGCGAAGGACACCGGCCGGATCAGGACGATGTCGCCCAGGCCGGAGATGCGTTGCGCGGCGAGCGCTTGGTCGCGGTAGAGCGGCACGGATCGGGAACGTGAGAGGCTTCGCGCTGCGGGGACTGTCCGGGCTCGGACGGCCCCCGCAATGCTCGTCAGTCAGTTCAGCTCAAGAAAACCTGTCTGATCCCTGCCGTGCTGGGCTTTTGAACATTGGGCTTCGTGGAGAGCTGGGCGTGCGGGTTGTAGGACGAAGCGCCCGTGGAGCGGTTCGGGCCGATTCCGCCGCTGACCTGGTTGATCTCGTCGGCGGTCATCGCTTCGATGCGGAACTCCGCGTTGCCTTGCTGAACCTGCTGTTCCATTTTTTCCATTGCTATCTCCTGCTGCATGCCGGCGGAAAAAGCCGCGCCAACGTCGGCTGAGCGCCCCGCGGGCGGATCCAGCCGCGTATGTCACGCACCTTCAAGGCCGGGGGCTGGTTTGCTCGAGGCGGACAGTAGCAGCGGCCCGGTGCAGGCGCATCGGTCTTTGGTCGTAGAAGGCGCGCGGCCGCCCGTGATGTCTTTTGTTTTTCAAAGCCATCGCGTATAACTGCCGAACGATATGTGCGCCGCAACATGGTTCATATCGCAATCATTTGATCGCCCGCTCACCCCCCAGCCTCCCGCAAGGAGTACCGCCGTGGCCCGATCCAAAGCGTCGCCGACTGACCGCGATCCCCTGTTGATCGACCTGGCGCTGCAGGGCGGCGGCGCCCACGGCGCATTCACCTGGGGCGTGCTGGACCGGCTGCTCGAAGAATCCTGGCTTGGCATTGACGGCATCTCGGGCACCTCTGCCGGCGCCATGAATGCCGCGGTGCTGGTGCTGGGGCATGCACGGGGCGGCGCCGACGGCGCCCGTGCGGCGCTGGAAGACTTCTGGCGCCGCGTGTCCGACTCCGCGCGCTACAGCCCTTTTCGCCGCAGTCCGCTCGACATCCTGATGGGTTCCTGGTCGCTGGATCATTCGCCCATGTTCATCGCCTTCGACCTGGCGTCGCGGGTGTTTTCGCCCTATGACCTCAGCGCTGCGGCCAATCCGCTGGCCGCCATCCTGCAGGAAGTCATCGATTTCGATGAACTGGCGCGCGCGCCCATCGATCTGTTCATCACGGCGACCAATGCGCGCACGGGGCGCGGCCGGGTGTTCAAGAATGCCGAGGTGAATGCCGACGTGCTGCTGGCTTCGGCCTGCCTGCCGACCATGTTCCGGGCGGTGATGATCGACGGCGACCCGTATTGGGACGGCGGCTACAGCGGTAATCCCACCATCACGCCGCTGGTGCGGGAATGCCAGTCGCACGACACAATCCTGGTGCAGATCAACCCGGTCGAACGCCCAGGGCTACCCAGCAGCGCCCGCGAGATCATGAACCGACTGAACGAAGTCACGTTCAACGCGTCGCTGCTGAAAGAGCTGCGCATGATCGCGCTGTTGCGCCAGGTGGCCGACCCCGGCAATGGCGAGGGCAAGATGTGGGCGGACATGCGCATCCATCGGGTCTCGTCCGACCTCATGGTGGAATTGGGCTATTCCTCCAAGCTCAACGCCGAATGGCCGTTCCTGTGCATGTTGCGCGACGAGGGCAGGAAGGCCGCCGACCGCTTTCTGGCCGAACATGGCGATGACCTGGGCAAGCGGTCATCGCTGGACATAGACGAACTGCTGGGCGAGGTCTGACCATGGGACTCTTCGGCATCCTGCTCGCGCTGGTATTACTGATCGGGCTGGCCTACCGCGGCTGGAGCATCCTGCTGCTGGCGCCGGCGGCGGCCATGGTGACGGCGGCCGCGGCGGGAGAGCCGCTGCTGGCCCATTGGACGCAGACGTTCATGGGCGGTGCAGCCGGATTCGTGGCCCAGTTCTTTCCGTTGTTTCTGCTGGGGGCGCTGTTTGGCAAGCTGATGGCCGACAGCGGGTCCGTCACCGCGATTGCCGACGCGATGACGCGCAAGCTGGGCGCGCGGCGCGCGATTCTGGCGGTGGTGCTGGCCGGCGCCATCGTCACCTACGGCGGCGTTAGCCTGTTCGTGGCGTTTTTCGTGCTGGCGCCCATGGCGCACGCGCTTTTCAAGTCGGCCGGGATTCCGGTGCGCCTGATGCCCGCGGCCATACTGCTCGGCACATCCACCTTCACGATGTCCGCCTTGCCCGGCACGCCCGCCGTGCAGAACGCGATTCCCATGCCGTTCTTTGCGACCACGCCGTTCGCCGCGCCCGGACTGGGCATCATCGCCAGCGCGATCATGCTGGGTTTCGGACTGTGGTGGCTGAGCCGGGCGGAAGCGTCGGCCCGGCGCGCGGGCGAGGGCTATGTGGCGCCAGCGGGCATGGCCGCCGACGTGTCTGACGACGTGCTGGTGCGCGAGCGTGCCACGGTCGCGCGCGAGTTCGATCCGGCCGAAATGCACCACGGCCAGCGCAGCCCCGACGCGCCGTCCACGCTGGTGGCCGCGACGCCGCTCGTGGTCGTCATCCTGGTCAACCTGTTCATGACGCTGGTGGTCCTGCCGCGCATGGACACCGCCTGGCTGGCCGAGGCGCGCTGGGGCGGCACCAGCCTGGCCGCGGTGGGCGGGGTCTGGTCGGTGATCACCGCGCTGTTGGCCGCGATTGCCGTGCTGGTGGTGCTGAACTTCCGGCGGCTGCCGTCGCTGCGCGACACCATGGATGCGGGCGTGAACGCGTCGGCGCTGCCCCTGCTTAGCGTGGCAAGCCTGGTGGGATTTGGCGCGGTGGTCGCGTCGCTGCCGTCGTTCGCCGCGGTGCGCGATTGGGTGCTGTCGATCGAAGGCGGGCCGCTGGTATCGCTCGCGGTGGCGACCAACGTGCTGGCTGCGCTGACCGGTTCGGCGTCGGGCGGCTTGACCATCGCCCTGCAGTCGCTGGCCGCGACGTACATGGAGCTGGCCCAGACGCTGGGCATCGATCCGGCGCTGATGCACCGCGTGTCGGTGATCGGCGCGGGCACACTGGACAGCCTGCCGCACAACGGCGCCGTGGTGACGCTGCTGGCGGTGTGCGGGTCAACGCACCGCGAGGGCTACATGAACATCGTCGTGGTGGGCATCGTGGGGCCCATCATCGGGCTGGCCGCCGTCATTGCGCTGGGCAGCGCGCTGGGGTCTTTCTGACGGGCGAACGCTCAGGACAGCGTGCGCGCGGGCAGCGCCGCCGACAGGTCGTTCAGACTGAGACCGCAGCACCGCGCCCGCTCGGCCAGCGTTTCGCTTTGCGCCAGCGCGCGGCTGCTTTCGTCCAGCAGCACGTCCAGCTGCTCTTGCGGCGTGGCGGCCATCGCCCACGCGCGCTCGGCGAAGCGGATGGCGAACTGGTCCACACAGGTTTTGCAGATGGCCGCGCCGTTCTGTTCGAGCAGCGGCGCGCCCTGCGCGAGCGTCGATTGGCAAAACAGACAGGCGAGGGCGTGGTTCATGCGTCGGGCGGCCGGTGCGAATTGTTCGAAGGCGGCCGCGCGGATGGCGGCGCCTGTCATTGAACAACGGCCGCGCACGCCCAGTCTTAAATCGCGATCCGGCCCCTTAATCGACGTTGAAGCCGCTCGGGCCCGCCTGCCCGAGCAGTTCGCGGGCGCACTGGACCGCTTCGCCCGGCGTCGCGACCACCAGGAACGGCAGGCCGAAGGCGCGGGCCATCTTTTCGCCGCGCTTGCGCAGATTGTCCAGCGCGTCGGTATCGCGCTCGACGGCGATGAATGCCCGGCAGCGTGCCCGCAGTCGCGGCATGTTGGCCGTCTGCCATTCGATCATCGCCTTGCGGTCCTCGTGCGCGGCCTCATGGCGGGTATCGGGCACCACCATGACGAAGCTGCGCGGGTTGTCCACCAGCAGCTCCATCTCGCGAATCCACGAGGCCGAGTAGCCCAGCGGCGCGCCGCCATGGCGGGCGGTCACGATGGGAAATTGCGACAGGTCGTGGAAGAAAAACTGATCGTGGTTCATTCGAAGGCTCCGTGGGGCAGGGCGGGATCGTCCTTGGCGCAGCCGCAGCTGCCGTATAGCACCAGGCTGTAGGAATCCAGCTCGAACCCGCTGCGCCGCGCGATCTTCCTGACCAGTTGGGCCATGGCGGGATCGCTGGATTCCCGGATCTGTCCGCAACGCGTGCAGACCAGATGGTCGTGATGGCCTTTGTCGTTCAGTTCGAACACATTGGTGTGCGTATCGAGCTGGATGCGTTTGAGCAGGCCGGCGTGCTCCAGTTGCGTGATCACCCGGTAAACCGTGGCCAGGCCGATATTGCTGTGATCCGAGATGAGGCGGCGGTAGATATCCGCGGCGCTCATGTGCTGGTCTGCGTGGCGGTAGAAGATGTCCAGGATCTTCATCCGCGGGAAAGTGGCTTTGATGCCGGCGTCGCGCAGCCGTGTGTGGTCCATGTCGATTCTCCATCCGGGGGGCTGATACCCGGCTGATGAGAATGATGTACATTTTCAAATGGACCCGCTAACGGGAACCCGTCAACCTGTACCTCAAACCTGCCAACCATGCTTCAAGCGGCTGCCGCTTCCCCTTTGCCCGACGTCCTGCTGACGCCGTTCAGCCTGCGCAGGCGGCGGGAGTCCAAGGGCATTTCCGTGCCTGCGCACACCCATGCCGAGGGCATGCTGGTGCTGGTCCACGAAGGGCTGGTGATGGTGCAGTCGGGCGAGCGCGTACTGACGGTGCTGCCCGGCAGCCTGGGGTGGATTCCGCCCGGCGTGCAGCACGGGGCGCGCTGGTTCGGTGAGGCGCGCGGGTCATTCCTGCACGTGCATCCGGACATCTGCGGGCGCCTGCCGGCGAACTGCCAGGCGTGGCCGTCTTCCCGGCTGATCGAGGCGCTGGTCGAACGTTTTACGGAAGGCAGGTGGCAGGATGCGACGCCGTCTTATCAGGCGCAGTTGTTCGACGTGCTGCTGGAGGAACTGCGGCAGCGCACATCCGATGCCACCGCGCCGCTGCCGATGCCAGCCGATCCGCGCCTGCAGGATCTGGCCAACACGCTGCTGGACACGCCGGACGACACGGCGGGCATTGACGAATGGGCGCAGCGGCTGAATATGTCGTCGCGCACGTTGATGCGCCGTTTTCGCCAGGAGACCGGCGTCACGCTGGGGCAGTGGCGCCAGCAGGCCCGGCTGCTGCGGGCGCTGGAAATGCTGTTCCGGGGCGGATCGGTCACCCAGGCCGCGCTGTCGGTCGGGTATGAAAGCACCAGCGCGTTCATTGGAAGCTTCCGCACGGCGTTCGGCATGACGCCGACGCGGTATCTGGCGGATCGCGGTTAGGGGTTGAACGCGGTCAGGCGTGCCACGCAGTCAGGGAGCAGCGCAGTCAGGGGGCCACGCAGTCGGGGGCAGCGCAGTCAGGCGGCGGCAGGCTGGTCCGGATGCAACGGGCCTTCCGGGTCGTTTTCCGCGTCCGGCCGGGGCGGTACCGGCGTCAAGCCGAGCGACAGCCGCAGGCGCTGGCAATCCGGATTGGGCGAGCCGTCCGGCATCCAGATGTCGAACTCGCGGCACGGCGTGGGCCGGCTCTCGTAGATGTCGCAGTGGATGCCGGGCGTGCCCAGCTCGCCGCGCAGTGAAATGCAGCGTCCGCCGCCCATTTCCGTGCCCTTCATGCAGGCGCGCAGCGGGCTCATCTGGGTGACCAGGTCCAGCGGCACGTGGCCGCCGTTTTCGCCGGCCAGTTCACCGACGTAAAACGACACGCGAAAATGCGCGCAGCAGGCGCCGCAGTCCAGGCAGGGATTGGCGGACGGGTCGTCGCCGGCCAGCACCGCGGGCGAGACAAACGAGACGAGCGAGGTCAGTGGCAGGGACATGGGCGTAGGTCCGAAGGCCGGAAATATTATCTGGATTTGCGTTGCGGCCGCTACGACTTTTTTCAGGGACATTGCAGGAGTAGCATCGGTACCCTGTCAGTCCCGAGGAGCGCTTTCTTGTCCGCAAAAACCGATTTTCCAGATGGCCTGGCCCGTTGCGGCTGGGTGGACACGTCGGCCGAATACATGGCCTATCACGACACCGAATGGGGCCGCCCCGAAGGCGACGATCGCGCGCTGTTCGAACAACTCTGCCTGGAAGGTTTCCAGTCCGGCCTCAGCTGGCGCACCATCCTGAACAAGCGCGAGGCCTTCCGCCGCGGTTTCGCCAACTTCGATCCCGCCAAGCTTGCAACCTTTGGCGAACCGGAAGTCCAGGCGCTGCTGGCGGATGCGGGCATCGTGCGCCATCGCGGCAAGATCGAAGCCATGATCAACAACGCGGCCCGGGCACTGGAAATGATCGACCGCGAAGGATCGTTGGCCGCGTATTTCTGGCGCTTCGAAGCGCCACCCGCCAAGGGGTCCACCTACGGCGCGTCAACGTCCGAACAGTCCGAAGCCCTGTCCAAGGCGCTCAAGAAGCTTGGCTGGAAATTCGTGGGGCCCACCACGGTCTACGCCTTCATGCAGTCCGTGGGCATGGTCAATGACCACAGCCCGGGCTGTCATTGCCACGCCATCATCGAGAAAAAGCGCAAGGCGTTTGTGCGTCCGCCCGTGCGTCCGCCCGTGCGGCCAGCCGGCTGACGCCTTGTATTAAACGGCCCGCGTCAGGCTGCGCGGCCGTTCTCCTGCCCGGTCTGTACCGGCGCCTGCCCCGGCAGGCTGTAACGCCCCTCGCGGTAAGCCCAGCTTGGCCACAACGCGTGCGCCAGCGCCTCGGTCGCCAGTTCGGGATTCAGCGGCGCGGGGGCGTAGTCCTCGGGCGCGGTGTAGCGGTATTGCACCGCCGTCTTGTTGGGCGCCAGCACCAGCAGGTCGTCGCCCTTCAGATAGCCGTAGGTGCTGTCGTACTGCATGATCGCGCGTCCCGGCGTGCTGCGCGTGAGGTCGTGCCCGATCATCGGATGCTCGGTATCCACGCCGATCAGCGACAGCAGCGTCGGCGGCAGGTCGATCTGGCTGACCAGGCGGTCGTCGCGCCGCGCCTCGATGCCGGCGCCCAGGATCACGGCCGGGATATGAAAGTGGCGCACCGGCACCAGGCTGGCGCCAAACACCCGCGAATCGTGGTCCGCCGCCACCAGGAAGACGGTGTTCTCCCAATACGGCGACGCCTTGGCCTTCTCGAAGAACCGGCCCAGCGCCCAGTCGGCATAGCGCACCGTGTTCTCGACCGTGGCGGGATTGCCGTCGGTCTCGATGCGGCCCGCCGGATACTCCCACGGCGTGTGGTTGGACACGCTGAACGCCAGCGTGAAGGTCGGCAGGTCGCCGTCTTCGCGCAGCAGGCGGTCCAGCTGGTTGAACATGTCCTCGTCCGAGGCCCCCCAGGTGCCGACGAATGCCGGGTCGACAAAATCGGCCCGGTCGACAATCTGCTTGAAACCGTTGCCCAGGAAGAAGCCCTTCATGTTGTCGAAGTGCGACTCGCCGCCATAGATGAAGCGCGAGTGATAACCGTGGCGTCCCAGCAGATCCGCCAGCGAGAAGAACCCGCGCTGCGAGCGCGGCAGCTTCAGCACCGCCTGCGCGGGGGTGGGAAGAAAGCCGGTGGTCACGGCTTCCAGGCCGCGCACCGAACGGGTGCCGGTGGCGTAGGCGCGCGTGAAGGACCAGGCGTCGCGCGCCAGCGCATCCAGTTCCGGCGTCAGGTTGGCGCCGCCCAGCGCTGCGCTGTACTGCGCGCCCAGGCTTTCTTCAAGAATGATGACCAGGTTGAGCGGGCGATGCGTCTTGCGGGTGGCCGGCTGGCGGTGCAGGCTGGGGTAATCGGGGTTCGGCGGCGGATACGGCAGTCCGGACTGCGCCAGCACCAGGGCGTGCATCTTGTCGTCGTCCATGCCGCCATACACGGCGGAGGCCGACTTTTCGTTCTTCATGCTGTAGACCGCGTAGAACACGTTGTACAGCGAGTTCAACGCCAGAGTATTGAGCATCCCGTCGGAGCTATAGGCCACCGAAGACGGGTTGATCGGACGGTGGCTCAGCGTGCCGCGTATGGCCAGGATCACCACCGCCAGGATCGCCACGCTGGCAAGCGGCATCTGCCACCACGTCAAAGGCGCGTCGGGACGCGCGTGGCCCAGCAAGGTCCAGGCGGCCCAGCCGATGAGCGCCAGCGCGCCCAGCCCGCCCAGCAGCGCGCCCTTGTAACCGCGCCACAGCATTCCGGAAACCTCGCGCGGATGCTTCAGGTATTCGACAAACAGGCGGTTGGGGCGGGAGTCGTATTCGATGATGAAGGGCGGCGTCGCCACTTCCAGGAACGCCAGCAGCACGAACGCCACCAGATACCAGCCGGCGGCCAGGTTTGCCGCCAAAGGAATGTGACCGAAAAGCGGCGACAGGACGGCCGGCAGCGCGGCCAGCACCGCAATCTGATGCGCGTCGATGCGCAGTCCCCGCAGCAGCAAGGGCGCGAGACCGCCGGCAATGCGCACGCGCTGCCATTGCCACAGCGCAAGCGCCAGACGGCTGAGCGTCAGCAGCGCAAACGCCGCCAACACGAAAATCAAGGTTGAATGCCGCATCGGGCCTCCAGGTTGTCCTGCTTCACCACCCGGCGCGGGCGGAATCGGTCATTTGGCATTGGAACCGCGCCGGCGTCAAAAATTCTGTAAGGGCGTCCGATAAGGCCGTTCTTCGCACGCCCTAGTGGTCTCTGTTTGTAACGGCCGTACCGGCACCCGGGCACAGCACTTGCTGCGCAACGCCGCGGACGTTCGTGCCGTTGACATGACTGCCCGGCGCGACCGCCCGGAAAAATCCGCACACATTATGGCGTCGTTCCGTCCGACCGCCGCAACAGGCCGCGATACCCTGGGGTAGCAAGTCCGGCCAGCGGTGTGCGGCCGGCAGCCAAGCCAAGGATAGTAACCATGACGCGCACAAGAAAAATAGCGATCGGGATTGTAGGGGGCATTGCCCTGCTGGTGGCGGTATTGATCATCGTGATCGCCACGTTCGACTGGAACCGCGCCAAGCCTATGATCAACGAACGGGCCACCGCCGCCATGGGGCGCCCCTTTGCAATCAACGGCGATTTGAGCGTGCGATGGCAACGCGAGCCCGGCGAAAGCGGCTTGCGGTCCTGGGTGCCCTGGCCGCGCGTGGTCGCCAACGACATCACGATCGCCAATACGGAGTGGGGCAAGGCGCCGCATTTCGCCACGCTCAAGCGCGCGGAATTCAGCCTGTCTCCTTTGCCGCTGCTGGCGCAGCACGTCGTCATCCGGCACATCCAGCTGACGGAGCCGGCCGCCGACCTGGAACGGCTGGCCGACGGCCGCGCCAATTGGGTCTTCACCCTGCCGGAATCGGGCGAGCCCTCGCCCTGGGTGCTGGACATCAACGAGATCGGATTCGACAAAGGCCGCGTCGGCTATGCCGACGAAATGCTCAAGGCCGACCTGACGGTGCTGGTCGACCCGCTGGGCAAGCCCGTGCCGTTTGCCGACGTAACGGGTAAGTCTTTTGTGCCCGAGGACGGCACGGCCCCGGCGCCGCGCGATTACGTGTTCGGCTGGAAGGTCGACGGCAAGTACAAAGGGCTGGCCACCAAGGGCGAAGGCAAGGTCGGCGGCATGCTGGCCCTGAAGGACCCCAAGCAGCCGTTCCCCTTGCAGGCCGACGTGTCCATCGGCGGTACGCGCGCATCGGTCGCGGGCACGCTGACCGATCCTGTGAATCTGGGCGCGCTGGACCTGCACCTGAAACTGTCCGGCTCGTCCATGGCGCAGCTCTATCCGTTGACCGGCGTGACGCTGCCCGACACGCCGCCCTACAGCACCGACGGCCATCTGGTGGCCAAGCTGCAGAATCCCGGCGGGGCGGTGTTCGACTACAAGAACTTCAACGGCAAGGTCGGCGACAGCGACCTGCACGGCGATATCACTTTCGCGCTGGGCGCGCCCAGGCCCAAGCTGACCGGCAAGCTGTCGTCCAAGCTCCTGCAAATGGCCGACCTGGGTCCGCTGATCGGCGTGCAGTCGGGCGGTGGGCCGAAGTCGGCCGTGGATAAATCCAAGGACGCGCCCGCCAAGCCCAAGGGCGGCAAGGTCCTGCCCACGCAAGAGTTCCGTACGGACCGCTGGCGCGACATGGACGCGGATGTCTCGCTGGACGCCGCCCGGATCGTCCATGACAGCAAGCTGCCGCTGTCCAAGCTGTCGGTGCATGTCATCCTGCAGGACGGCAAACTCACGCTGGATCCGCTGCGCTTCGGCATGGCGGGCGGCACCATGAACGCCACTGCGCGCCTGGACGGCTCGCGCGCGCCGCTCACCGGCCGTATCGACATGCAAGCGCGCCGCCTGCAGCTCAAGCAACTCTTTCCGTCGGCGGAAGCCATGCAGAAGACGCTGGGCGAGCTGAACGGCGACCTCGCGATCAGCGGCACCGGCAACTCCGTGGCGGCATTGCTGGGCTCGGCGAATGGCGACGTCAAGATGCTGGTCAACGACGGCGTGATCAGTCGCAGCCTCATGGAGCTTGCCGGGCTGAACGTCGCCAATTACGTGGTCTCCAAGCTGTTCGGCGACGATGAAGTGAAGATCAACTGCGGCGCGGCGGACCTGGAATTGAAGAACGGCGTGATGACGCCGCGCATCTTCGTTTTCGACACCGACAACGCGCTGATCACCATCACCGGCTCGGCCAACTTCAAGGACGAGACCATGGACCTGGACATCGATCCAGACAGCAAGGGGTTCCGCATCTTCTCGCTGCGCTCGCCGTTGTATGTGCGCGGGACGTTCGGATCGCCCGACGTGGGCGTGCATGTCGCCCCGCTGGCGGCGCGCGGCGCGGGCATGGTGGCGCTCGGCGTGCTGCTGACGCCGGCGGCCGGGCTGCTGGCGCTGATCGCGCCCAGCGCCAACGACGAGAATGCGTGCGGCCCGCTGCTGGAGCAGATGCGCAAGCCGCCCAAGGCGCCGGCGCCGGCCAAGAAGTAAGCGGGCGCGTGGCGGCGGATGCGCCGACTCCGCCCAGATGAGAGGAATATGCGGGCCGGCGTGACCGCAGATGTCCCCGTCCCGCCACGGCGCGTGACGGTCAGCCCCCGGGCATCAGTCGAAAGCCATCCGGCGCGGCCTCGTCGGCCGCGCACACCACATTGCGGCCATGGTTCTTGGCGTAGTAGAGCGCCTGGTCGGCGCGCTCGAAGACCGCCTCCAGCGTCGCGCCCTGTTCCGGATAATGCGCCACGCCGGCCGAGATGGTGAGGGGGGCGGGTAGCGGCGTCACCGCCGGCGTCGCCAGCCGCGCGCGCAGCCGCTGCGCAATCGCGATGGCCGCTGCCATGCCGGCGCCCGGCAGCAGCATCACGAATTCTTCGCCGCCCGGCCGCGTCAGCACATCACCGCTGCGCGATCCCTCGCGCATCACGCCGGCCAGCGCCTGCAAGGCCTGATCGCCCGCCGCGTGGCCATAACGATCATTGATGCGCTTGAAGTGATCGATGTCGATCGCCACGATGGCGACCGGCGTGCCTTCGGCGCCCAGCAGCGCCAGCGCCTCATCCATGCCGCGGCGGTTCAGCAAGCCAGTCAGCGTGTCGGTCGTGTTTTCGCGGCGCAGGTCGCTGAGCTTGTGATGAAACGATGCCAGTCCCATCAGCAGCGCGCGCCGCAATTGCGCGGCTTCGAAATACCACGAGCGCACGGCACGGATACGGTCCGCGGAATCGGGGTCCTGCATGCGCTTGGCAATGCTGGCCATCTGCCCCAACGGGCGCGCGATCCAGCGCGACAACAGCCAGATCAGCGCCACCGATAGCAGCAGCAAGGGCAGGGTGTTGCGGGCGGTGGCCATCAACAGGTCCGAAAGCGGGGCAAGCGTGCTGTCCACCGGCCGCTGCGCGATGATGCTCCAGCCGGTGCTGGGCACGGGCGCAAACCCCGCCAGCATGACGCGGCCTTCATTGTCGATGAAGCGCCGCTCGCCGGTCTCGCCACGCCGCGCCGAGGCAAAGGCTTCGTTGTCGGGGGCCGGCTTGCCAAGCTGCGCGCTGTTGGGGTGATAGATCAGCGTGCCCTTGCGGTCGATGACGTAGAGAAAGGAATCGTCGCGGTAGAAATGCTGGTCCAGCAGACGATCCAGCACGTTGTCCTCGTGCAGGTAAAGCGACCCGGCTATGAAGCCGAGATAGCGGAAATCGCGCGAGAAAATCGGCTGGGTGTAGAGAATCTGCCAGCGGCCGTTGCTGGCCTGAAACGGCTCGCTGATCGTCGGCTGCCGGGCGGCAAGCGCCTGCTTGACCGCGTCGCTGACCAACTGATGTCCCAGCAATTGCGGATACGACGGCGACACCGCCAGCACCTTGCCTTGAGGTGATGAGACAAAGCTGGAATTGAAAAGCCCCAACTGCTGCTCCTGCCGGCGCGTTTCCTCGGCCATGCTTGCGGGACGGCTTTCCATGCCGGCCAGCTCGTCGGCGCTGTAGGCGAGGTAGCGGCGAATGTCGTTCAGCAGCGCATCGGTGGTCAGCGCCAGCTTGGACGCATAGATGCGGTTCGTGTCCATGGCATTGCGCAGCAGCAGATCGCGCTGCACCAGATAGCTGGCATGCAGGCCGCCCGCAAGCACCACGACGACCGACAGCAGGCTGATCCACAGGATGAGACGCCGCAGGTCGACGCGGAACATGACGGCATCCGTCAGTTGCGGGCGCGGCCCGGTGGCACGCCGGACGGCGGCGGGGCGTCGCAGATCAGGGCGTCCCACGCGCGCATCGCCTGCCGGGCCACCGCCTGCAAGGTCTTGCGGCTGGCGCCATCGCGCGCCTGGATGGACATGCCATGCAGCACCGTCGTGTAGAACGCGGCCAGCCCCTTCAAGTCCGCGCCGGCGGGCAATTCGCCTTGCGCGGCGCCTGCGTTCAGACGGGCGAGGATGCGGCTTTGCATCTCGCGCCGGTTGTCTCCCAGGAAATTCCCCACGCCAGGCTGGTTGTCGCAACCGGCGGGTGCGCCCAGCACGATCATGCAGCCAGGCGGCAAGCCCGGGGCGGTGAAACGTTCGGCCGATGCCAGCAGCATGGCCTGCACCGCGTCGCGTGCCGTCGGCGCCGCCAGCAGCGCGCGACGCGCCGAGCCGCCCTCGGTCTCGCGGTAGAGCTCGACGGCTTCGCGGAAAAGACCTTCCTTGGAACCAAAGGCGCCGTAGAGGCTGGGCGAGTTGATGCCCATCGCTTCCGTCAGATCGGTCAGCGATGCCCCTTCATATCCCTTCGACCAAAAAACTTCCATGGCCTTTTGCAAGGCCTGGGCACGGTCGAAGTTCCGCGGGCGCCCACGTTCAGCCATGCCCGCGATTTTACTCGCGTCGCGTATTTTGTGTTGATCGATAAAAAATTGTTGACCGTGCCGCAAGCGCGCGGCGATGATATTTGTACCGATCACTACAAAACGAGGTTTCCCATGCAGAACTTGAACGGAAAAGTGGCGTTCGTCACGGGCGGCAGCCGAGGCATCGGCGCCGCCATTGTTCGACGCCTCGCCGCCGACGGCGCGGATGTCGCCTTCACCTATGTCAGCGCATCGTCCGCCGAGCCTGCCCGGGCGCTGGCGCAGGAGCTGACGGCGCAGGGCCGTCGCGCGATAGCCATCCAGGCCGATTCCGCGGACGCCGCCGCGGTCAAGCGCGCCGTCGAAGACGCGATCCGTGAACTTGGTCCTGTCGACGTGCTGGTCAACAACGCCGGCATTTTTCTGGCTGGGCATGTCGCGGACACCAGCCTGGACGACTACGAGCGGACGATGGACATCAATGTGCGCGCGCCTTTCGTCGCCATCCAGACGGCGCAGGGCTCGATGCCGGATGGCAGCCGCATCATCAACATCGGCAGTTGCCTGGCCCCACGCGCGGGCCGCGCGGGTGTTGCGCTGTATGCCGCCAGCAAGTCGGCGTTGGTCGGACTGACGCAAGGCCTGGCGCGCGATCTGGGGCCGCGCGGGATCACGGTGAACGTCGTACACCCGGGTCCCATCGACACCGACATGAACCCGGCCGATGGAGACCGCGCGGCTGATCTGATTGCCGTATTGTCTTTGCCGCACTACGGGGAAGCGCAAGACATTGCGGGGATGGTCGCATTCTTGGCAGGACCGGAAGGCCGCTATGTCACGGGCGCGAGTCTGGCGGTGGATGGGGGGTACGCGGCCTGATGTGCTCGTATCTAAAACTTTTTCGCCACCCGACTTGCACAAACAAAAAAAGCCCCATATAATCTTTCTTCTTCGCAGCACGCACATAACGAAACGCTACAGCGGCAACGCAGCAGCAGATCAAAGTGAGTGACTTGCAGGGCTGTTAGCTCAGTTGGTAGAGCAGCGGACTCTTAATCCGTAGGTCGAGTGTTCGAGCCACTCACAGCCCACCAGAATTCTTTGGCGGTACTTCTGGCAGTAACTGCAGCAGTAACCCCCAGCAGTACCCCAGCGCTAAGCCCACCGGAAACGGTGGGCTTTTTGCTTTGTGGGAATTTTGGCCGCAATGCTAACGTACTCCGGTTTCATCTCCTCAGCCTGCGAGCCGCATCTCGCAAGTCGGCAGGGGGATTGCAGGAAGGAAGACGCATGTACGACATCATTGGCGACATCCACGGAGAAGACCTGAAGCTCGAGGGGCTGCTGCGTTGTCTCGGCTATGTGCCGGCGGGCAAAGGCTACAGAGCCCCCCAAGGCCGGCAGGCAATATTCCTGGGCGATCTGGTGGATCGCGGCGCGGGGCAGCGGCGTGTCCTGGAAATCGTCCGCGCCATGATGGATGATGGCCAGGCGCTGTGCGTCATGGGCAACCACGAATTCAACGCCATCGGCTATGCCGTCGAAGACCCTCACCATCCCGGCGAGTTCCTGCGGCCCAATCGCGGCGACTCGGCGACGTGCCGGAAGAACCGCAAGCAGCACGGCGCCTTCATCGATCAGATAGGGGAAGGCAGCTCCGAGCATGCCGCCTGGGTTGCCTGGTTTCGCCAATTGCCGCCCTGCATGGACTTGGGCGGCATCCGCGTTGCGCATGCGTGCTGGGACGACCGCGCCGTCAATGCGTTGACCGACGCGGGGTGGATTCCGGGCAAGTCATTGGATGACGCCATGCTGGTGGCCACGCATCAAAAGGGCTCTGATCTGGAGCAAGCCAGGAAGCTGCTCACGTCGGGAATGGAATTGGCACTGCCTGACGGCCGCTACATCGAGGACAAGGAGGGGCACCGCCATCACCACGTGCGCCTTGCCAATTGGCGCGATTGGGCCGGTGCCCTGCATGAGGTCGCCCTGGTGCCGGCGGGCCAGGAGGAGCAGATTCGCGGTCTGGCGTTGCCCGAGGGCTTCAACCGGACGCCCATCACCGGCGCGCCCGTGTTCATCGGCCACCATTGGTTCAAGGGGCAGCCCAAGATCGAGAGCGGGAAGCTCGCCTGCCTGGACTGGTCGGCCGCAGCCGGCGGTCCGCTGGTGGCGTACCGCTGGGATGGCGAGGACACGCTGTCCAATGGCAAGCTGGTCTGGGATAGGGGATAGCGCTGCGATGGCCTTCACGCCATGATCCGCAGCGCCGTCTCGATCCCGAACGTCTGCGCAAACTGCTGCGCCGCCATCGGCTTTCCAAACAGATACCCCTGACCCTCTTCGCAATGCTCGGCCTGCAGCCGTTCGCGTTGCGCATCCGTTTCGATGCCTTCGGCGATGGTGTTCAGGTGAAAGCTGCGCGCCACATCCAGAATGGCCCGGACTACCGTGGCGTCCTGGTTCGACTCCAGTATCCCGCTCACGAACGATCGATCGATCTTGATGCGCGTGATCGGATGGGTCTTTAAAAGGCTCAGCGAGGCATACCCCGTGCCGAAGTCGTCGAATGAAATGCCTACGCCTTGGGCGCGCAGGCGCTGCAGCGTTTCCAAGACCGTGTCGTCGCTGTTCAGCACGATGTTCTCGGTGATCTCCAGTTCCAGCGCTTCGGCCGGCAGGCCGTGCCGGGCGAGTGTCTGCGCGACTTCGGCCGCCAGGTCGCCCTCGCGGAATTGCACGCCAAAAAGGTTCACGGCGATGCGAAAGTCGTGCAGGCCGCTGCGTCGCCAGAACGCGGCCTGACTGCACGCTTCGTTCAGCACCCATGCCCCGACCGTGCCCGCCAAGGGCCCGCCTTCCAGCGACGGCAGGAAGACGCCCGGCGCCAGCAGACCCAGTTGGGGATGGCGCCACCGCAGCAGCGCCTCGGCGCCCGTCAGTGCGCCCGTCGCCAGATTGATCTGCGGCTGATAGAAGAGCTGGAATTCGCCTTTAGCGACCGCGCGGTGCAGCTCCATGCCGTAGAGGCGCCGCGCCACGGCCTCCAGGCGCAGGTTGGGGGCGAAGACAGAGATGCGGCCGCGGCCGACCGCCTTGGCTTTGACCAAGGCGAGATCGGCGTTGCCCACCAGTTCCAGCGCTTCGTGCGCATGCAGCGGGGCCAGAGCCACGCCGCAGCTCGCCGTCAGGCGCAGCTCTTGCCCCTGGACCGAAATGGGGTCGGCGAAGCGCGCCAGCGCCTGTTGCGCCAGTTCCATTGCCTGTTTCAGGTCGCCGACTTCGTGCTGCAGGATGGCGAATTCGTCGCTGCCCAGGCGGGCCACCGTGTCGCACGGACCCGCGATGCCGTCCAGGCGCGCCGCGAGTTCCCGCAGGATCGCGTCGCCGACGGCATGGCCCATCGTGTCGTTGATGTCCTTGAAGCCGTCCAGATCCAGCATCAGGATGGCGGCGGCACACGGATGCGCCAGCACTTCCTCCACGCGCCGGTAGAACACCCCGCGGTTCGCAAGGCCTGTCAGCGGATCGAAACTGGTGAGTTTGCGCGCGTCGTCGTCATGGCGCGTGTGGGGGTGGGCCGCCCCTGGCCGTGGGGTGGGGCTGCGCTTCGTCCTCTGTGCGCCCGCAGGCAGTTCGGCCCGCTCGCGGGCGCGTTCGGCGCTGACTTCGACACGCCGCAACTCCAGCCGGTCGGCCGCCATGCGGGCCAGTTCGCGCAGCCGTTCCTTGTCGTCCTCGCTGAAATCGGCGTGCGGTTCCGTGTCGATGACGCACAGCGCGCCCAGCGGATGGCCGTCCGGTGAATTCAGGGAAACGCCGGCATAGAACCGGATGCCGGCAGGGCCCGCGACGAGCGGATTGTCGTGGAAGCGTTCGTCCAGGCGCGCATCTGGCACGACCATGACGTCGTCCTGCAAGACCGCATGGGCGCAGAAAGAGACGTCACGGCGCATGTCGGTGTCGCCGACGCCGATGCTGGCCGCGAAAAACACATGCTCGCTGCCGACCATGTTGATGGCCGACACCGGCATGTTGAACATGCGCGATGCAATGCGCACGACCGGGTCCAGGCTGGGCAGCGGACGCTGCGGATCCAGTCCGTATTCCGACAGGGCGCGCAGCCTCTCGGTTTCGGTCGGCAAAGGTGGGGGGCATTTCATCTACAGCCTCCTTTCTGTTTCTCCTTGTGCTGCGCCGTCTGGTTCCCCCGGCGTTGCGCGGGCAAGCCGCGGAACTGTCCACCACCTTGCTGCGCCGCCATTGCGGGTGACGCAGCGGATGGTGTCGCCCATTCAAAGCGGTCTGTTATGCCTTACAGCGAAACCGGCGCCACATTGCCGGAAGCGCCGGTGGAAGAACCAGTTTTCGAAGTGTGACTTGCCTGAAAAGTTTCGGAAGATGAATATGTAACTGATTGTTCCGATGTATGAATTTATCGCACGAACCTTCGTTTTTCCAGTGCGGGATGTGTTTTCAGATGCGCACACGGCCGGCCGGATGCGGCCTGTCCGTGTTTGCGAATAGCCACTGCCGTTACACCAGCTACGCGTCAAAAGCATGTCCAGACGCGAAAAATCGACCATTTTCTTGCGCGGAAGGTTTTCAGCTCGCATTCATCGTTGCGTCATACGCGGCAAACAGAATGCGGGCCTCGAATAGCCTCCACGGGAAAAAGGAACATGAAGCACTGGAATCGGAATGCGCTGGCCTGCGCAATGATGAGCGCGATGGCGTTGATTGCCGGCTGCGGCGGCGACAACGACAACGACAACACCAGCGACCCCGAAACGCCGCCCGTTACCGAACCTCCCGTGCAGGCGCGTCCGCTTGAGCTGACGATCCTCCACATCAATGACCATCACTCCACGCTGGACGGCAAGGACCGGACGCTGACCCTGAAGAACGCGGCGGGCGCCGATACCGAAGTGACCGTGTCCGCCGCCGGCATGCCGCGCGTGAAGGCCGCCATCGACCAGTTGGCCGCGAATTCGCCGAACGTGCTGAAGCTGCACGCGGGCGACGCGCAGACCGGCACGCTGTACTTCAACCGCGCCGGCGAGCCGGGCGAGGCCGATGCCGCGCTGATGAACACGGTCTGCTTTGACGCCATGGCCGTGGGCAACCACGAGTTCGACAAGGGCGACGATGGCCTGAAGCGCTTTGTCGACTTCCTGCACGCCGGCGCCTGCCAGACGCCGGTCCTGAGCGCGAACGTCAACTTCGGCGCGAGCTCGCCGCTCAAGGGCACCGACCTGATCAAGCCCGCCATCGTGGTGGAACGCGATGCCCAGAAGATCGGCATCGTCGGCCTGACGATCGCCAGCAAGACCAAGGAATCGTCCAGCCCCAACGCGGACACGACGTTCACCGACGAAACCGTGGCCGCGCAGGCGCAGATCGACGCCCTGCGCGCCAATGGCGTCAACAAAGTGATCCTGCTGAGCCACATCGGCTACGGCTACGACAAGGAAGTCATTGCCAAGCTGAGCGGCGTGGACGTGGTGGTGGGCGGCGATTCGCACACGCTGCTGGGTCCGGACGCGATGAAGACGATGGCCGTGGGCACGCCGGGCGGCGCCTATCCGACCCGTCTGGCCGACAAGGACGGCAAGCCCGTCTGCCTGGTGCAGGCGTGGGAATACTCGCAAGTCGTGGGTGAACTGAAGGTCAGCTTCGACGCCAACGGCGACGTGACGAACTGCGCCGGCACGCCGCACGTGCTGATCGACACCGACTACCGCGTCAAGTCGGGCAGCGCCCTGGTTGCGGCCTCCGATGCCGATCGCGCCGCCTTCAACGCCGGGGTCGCGGCCAGCGGCTTCCTGCGCGAACAGACGCCGGACGCCGCCGCATTGTCGGTGCTGCAACCTTTCAAGGCCAAGATCGACAGCTTCAGCAAGACCAACGTCGCGCAGGTGCCGCTGGAACTGTGCTTCCGCCGCATTCCGGGTCCCACGCCCGCCAGCAATGCAGCCAGCCCCGCTTGCGAGAGCGAAGGCAACGTCGCCCTGCGCGGCGGCGACATCCAGCAGTTGGTGGCGCAAGCCTATCTGGACGTGGCCAATGCCGAGTACGGCGGCGCCGACATGACCCTGCAAAGCGGTGGCGGTGTGCGCCGCGCGCTGAACGGCACCGTGACGGCGGCCGACGTGATCGCCGTCGTGCCGTTCGGCAACATGCTGTGGCGCCTGGATCTGACCGCCAACGAGGTCAAGTCCATGATCGAGGATGGCCTGGACGCGACGTACAAGCCGGGCGGCAAGGACGGTCCTTACCCCTACGCGGCCGGCCTGCGTTGGGATGTGACCGCGTCCAACGCCAAGGGCAGCCGCGCCAGCAATTTCCAGTACTTGGACCAGGCCACCAGTACGTGGCTGCCGCTGGATAATGCGCGCACCTATCGCCTGTTCGTGCTGAGCTTCAATGCCACCGGCGGCGACGGCTACACGACGCTGGCCAACGTGCCGGCCGAGCGCCGCTCGGACATCGGTGTGCTGGACGCGGATGTGTTCCAGGCCTACATCGACATGCAGGTGAAGGATTCGGGCACCGGCCTGCCTGTCTTGAACCGCATCGACAACGACCGGTACAGCACGCACAACTGGCAGCAGTAATCGTCAATCCGGCAGGCCGGAACGCCGGTCCTGCCGTGCCGTTGGCGGGTCCCCGATGCGGGGGCCCGCCTTGGCGCGTCCTGAATACGCGCTCGGCCTCGCGCCAGCCGCGAGGCCCGTCGCTCAACCGTATTCCAACTGATAGAAATGCTGGCTGGCGATCAGCGTGGCGCCGCACGACGTGCGCATGCCTTCCAGCGCGGTGAGGCGGTCCGAGCCGACGTTCTGCACGCCTTCGACGATGGTGTGGGTGTCGCCGCATTTGGGGCAGGTGACGCGATCGCCGACGCGGGCCATCGGCTGCCCGAAGATGACGACGGTTTCGTCGCCGGTCACGACGACGCCGCCGTGCGACGTTTTATCGCCCTTGCGGATGACGGAGCGTTGGGACATGGTGCGCGCCAGGTATGGGTTCAAAAAGCCAGGTGTGGGTTTACAGATACGTGCCGTCCGGCGCCAGCCGTGCCGGGCCCACAACGAAAGTGCCGTCCGGCGCCATGCGCACGGGACCGCCGCCGCCTTTATAGCTGCCGTCGGGGGCGCGTTGCGGCGTGCCGGCCACGTAGGTGCCGTCCGGGGCGCGGGTGATCGGACCTTCTCCACCGACGATGGTGCCGTCGGGCGCGCGGCGCGGGGTGCCGGCGATGAAGTGCCCGTCGGGCAACATGCGGATCGATTTCGTCGTCATGAGTGCTCCTTGATCGGAGCGCAAATCATAGCGAAGCATCGTGATGCGCCTTGTAATAGGACGTGTCATCTTTGAACGTCCTGCGTAAACGGTTGTGGGATGATTTGCGCCTACTTACATATGCTCCGCGCCCATGACCGACATCAACGCCCTGTTGCTTCCGATTCCCGGCGACGCGCCTTGCGGCGTCGACCTGGTGTTTTCGCCCGAGTTCGACGCGATCCGCGAGGCGCGCCGGCATGACGATCCCCAACTCGACCAAGGCGATTGGGTCATCGACCTGAAAGAGGCCGACTGGCCCGAGGTGGCGCGCATCTGCTCCACGGTGCTGCGTGAGCGCAGCAAGGACATCCGCATCGCGTCATGGCTCGCGGAAGCCTGGGCCAAGACGCGCGGGTTTGCGGGGCTGCGTGACGGCTATCTGCTCATCGACGGGCTGTGCCGCGATTATTGGGAAGGCCTGCATCCCGTGCCGGAAGACGGCGACGTGCAGCAGCGCGTGGGCAATCTGGCGTGGCTGCTGTCGCGATCGCAGCAGCTGATCGGCGAGATTCCGCTGACCCAGGCCGATGGCGCGCGCTACGGCGCGGTGCTGTGGGAGGCGGCGAGCCAACTCGCGAATGCCGTCAAGCGTACGCCGGATAACGCCAATGAATTGACGCGCGGAAAGCTGACGCTGGACCGCTTCGATGCCGCGCGGCGCGATACGCCGCCGTCGTTCTATTCCGAGCTGGACACGCAGCTCGAAGGTTGCTCGCAGGCGCTGGCGCAACTGGAGCGCACGCTGGACGAGCGCCTGGGCGACGAAAGCCCGGCGTTCTCCCGTGTGCGCGAGTCGCTGCGCAATGTCACGGAACTGGTGCACCGCTTTGCGCGCGACGCGGGCCTGCTGGTCCGTGCCGACCTGGCGGCCGCGCCGCCGCCCGCGTCGTCCGCACCCGCCGTTCCCGTTCGAGTGGAGCCCACCTTGCCCCCCGCCGATCACTTTCCCGCTGTCGATACGCCCGCGCATGGCGCGCCGCCGGCCGCCGTGCGCGGTCCGATCCAGACCCGCGAACAGGCGCTGGCGCAACTGCGCGAGGTGGCCGATTTCTTTCGCCGCACCGAGCCGCACAGCCCGGTCGCCTATCTGGCAGACAAGGCCGCAAGCTGGGGCGAGATGTCGTTGCACCTGTGGCTGCGCACGGTGGTCAAGAACGACGAGACCCTCTCGGGCCTGGAAGAACTGCTTGGCATCAAGAAGGCCGGCGAGGGCAGCTGAGGCGGCCCTCGGCGCGCGGCCTCAGCGCGCCGCGCGGAATTCGATCCGCCGGTTCTTGGCGCGGCCTTCGGGCGTGGCGTTCGTGGCCACCGGCTGATCCGGGCCGGCGCCCATCGCCTCAAAACGCGATGCCGGCAAACCCTTATCGACCAGATAGTCCCGCACCGCGTCCGCGCGCGCCTGGCTGAGCGCCAGGTTGGTGCTGCGGCTGCCGGAACTGTCGGTGTGGCCGATGATCTGGATCTTGTCGGCACGCAGCTTCGGCACGGCATCGGCCACCCGGTCCAGCAGCTCGCGGCCGCGTGCGGTCAGGCGCGTGCTGCCCGTCTCGAACTCCACCACGCGATTGCTGAGCAGGTTGTCCAGCACGTCCTGCTCGTCCTTGTCCGCCGACACGCGCAGGCCGTTGACGATCTTGTAGGTGGGATTGAGCGAGGTGGCGAAGGTGCTGGCGATCTGCTGGCGCGAGGCTTCGTTGTCCACCTCGCCGCGCAGCCGGATCTGAGTGCCGTCGATTTCCAGCTGTCCGCGGTTGATCTGCTTGAGCGGACTGTCCAGCAGCTTGCCGACGTGTTGCGACCAGTTCGGCGGGGCGACGACGCCGCCTACGTCGATGCGGTCGATCACATTGCCTACGCCATACACCTTTTGCAGCCGTTGCAGCACGTCGGCCTTGGTGGCTTCGTCCGGCACCGCGCCGCTGGCGACCACCTGGCCGGGTTGGGGGATGACGTTGGCGGGAACGACCGTCGCCGCGTCCTGGGCATGCGCCGCCCAGGAGCAGGCCGCGGCCAGGACCAGAGTGAGTGTGCGCATGTCCTAGGCTCCGATGAAGACTTCGCGGTAGGTCTCCAGCGCCTGGCGCAGGGACAGCCGCTGTTGATCCAGATAGCTCGACAGCTTGGCCAGGCCGTGGCTGGCGCTGACGTGGTCGCGCACCCAGGGGGCGGCGTCCAGCATGATGTAGTGCTGCGACAGCGTCTGCGGCGTCGACAGCAGGGTGGCCAGCGTCTGCGGTGACGCGCCGCGAAACCCCACCACCAGCCGGTGCTTGCCCGCGATATGGCCGATGAACATGGCGATCTCGAAGTCGGCGCGGTTCAGGAAGGGCGCGATCAGCGTCATCCAGTACGTTGCCACCAGATTGATGTAGAGCGGATCGTCGGGCAGCGGCAGCGCCAGTCCGGTGTCCAGCTGCGACGAGCCGCTGGACATGACCGGCGTCAGCAGTATCCCCAGCGCCAGCACGATGTCGTGCATGTTGGCGGCGTGGCCGTTGCTGCGCAGCATCGCTTCCACACGCTCGAGCGTCTGCAGGTCGATGAATGCGTCAAAGCCGTCGTCGGCGGCGGTGCGGATTTCGCCTTCCAGGCCGTTCAGCGTCTGCAACGCATCGGCGGGGTCGCCTTCCTGCATGAGCTGCGACGCGGCAGCCCCCATGCGGTTCCACATCCGGCTGAAGGCCAGCGGACTGCGCGCAATGAAGTCCAGCGGGCGCGATACCTCGACCGAGGTCGCGCTGATGAACGGGAAGCGCCGTCCGGACAGGTCGCGGCTGGGCTGCAGATGGCCCGCGATGGCCAGCTTGCCGCGCGAACCCAGTACCGCGAAGGGCACCGGCTGCGCCTCGTCGTACAGCGTCTTCCAATGCGGATCCTGCGCCAGGATCTCCATGGTGTTGGCGACCCAGGCGTCCAGCGTCGCCATCAACTGCGGGTGCGAGGTGTTCTTGACGAAGTCGCCACGCGACGGAATCTTGCCGAAGTAGGCCGTGCGGAAAATGGGGGACTGCGGATTGCTCATTGCTGCACTCCGGCAGCCGTCGAGGCGACGGAAGGTTGAGGGGAGGAGCCCGCGACCGTGGCGGGCAGACGCAGGTTGCGCAGGCCCTGGCTGCCGGGCTCGGCGCCGCCTGCGCTGGCCGCCTGGGTATTGCTGATGATGCGCAGGCGGACCGGGACGGTGATGTTGGACTTGGTCCAGCTCATCTCGAAGCTGCCGTCCTGGTTGGGCTTGCGCTGGGCGCCCGAGATCAGGCGTTCCAGGCCGAAGCGGCCGGGCTCGTTCACGATCTCGACCACCGTGCCGTCAAAGGCGGTGGCGGTGATGCGCGCGCCGGGTGCGCCCTGCGCGTTGGGCCACACGAAGTTCACCCATTGCGGCGGCGTGTTGCGGTAACGCAGTTGCTGGCCGTCGATCTCGATCGTGTACTCGGTGACGCCGCCCGCGGGCTTGGGCTGGATCTGGAACAGCGTCTGCGGCTGGCTGGCCGCGCCTGATCCGGCCGCGCCGCCCGACAGCGGCGCCACCCATTGCGCGAAGTTCGCGGTGAACGACGGCTGCAGGTCGATGCCCATGTCGCCCCACGTGCGGGCCGTGAGGATGTCGCCGCGGCGCACGGTGAGCGGGCCCAAGGTCTCATTGACGTACTTGGCGATGCTGCCCTGCGGACCGAAGACCTGCGCGATCTCTTCGCTGCTGGCCTCGATGCCGGCCTTGGTCGAGAACGGATACTTGTCGGCCAGGTTCTGCGTGAAGCCCTGATAGACCTGCGCGTTCCAGACCTTGTTCAGCTCGGTCTGCGCGGGCTGCATGGCGACGGCGTAGCCCTGGATCAGCGGCCGCACCAGCAGCGGGCGCAGCGTCTCGCGCTGTGCCGGCGTCAGGCCGGCAAGCATCTGCTCGTCCACCAGCTTGAGCGCGTCCGCCAGTTCGGAGTCCTTGCCTTCCAGCGTCTGGCGCATCAGCAGCAGGGCGCCCGGGCCGGGATCGCCCTGGTTGTTGATCAGGTTGAAGCGCGTCCGGATCTTGGACAGGGCGTTCATGTAATTGCCCAGCAGCGACTGGTTGTCGCGTTGGACCACCAGGCGCGCCACGTCGGAGAATTCGCGTCCCACCGGGCCCATCGGGATCTGCTCGCCGCCGGGCGCCGCCTCGGCCGGCTTCGGCTGGCCCTGGCGCAGAATCACGCGCTTGAACCAGGCGACGACGCCCGTCTGCGCCTGCGTGATGCCGGTGTTGATCAGCGACGGGTTGTCCCACGAGGTCTGTTCGTACGTGGTGTTGATGAGCTTGACCAGCGGCGAGTTCTGCGGATCGCCCAGGCGGTTCATGCCTTGCACCGCCTGATCGAAACTGGTGAAGGGCTTGATGGTGACCCCGCGCAGCATCTTCTGCCATTCCTGCGCGTATTCGGTCTTGTACATCGTGGCCAGGCTCTTCTGGATCTGTTCGGGGCTGCCTTCCAGCGTGAGATCGTCGCGCGCGTTCACGCCCAGCACCCAGTCGCTGGTCTGCACCTCGCGGCGCGCGGCTTCGCCGATGGCCGGCTCGATGTATTGCTCCCAGGCCTCGCGCGTGAACGTGCCCGGCACGGCGTAGCTGCCCGCCACGACCGCGGCATCGGCCTCGCCCATGATGCGGGCGACGGTCATCGCGGGGAAGCGCGTGGCGGCGCGCGCCTTCAGCGTGGCATAGGCGCGCTCGCGCGCCGGCATGCCCTGCATCACGCTGCGCAGGTTGCCGCGCGTGCGTTCCACCATGGCCAGATTGGTTTCAATCTGCGGCCAGTCTGCATCGGCGGCACGCGCCACGTAGAACGAGATCAGGCGCTCGGCGCTGCGGATCAGCTGGTCGCGCGGCATCGCGCCCCGGTTGGTTTCCAGCCATCCGCGCCAGAATCGGGTGATCTGGTCGGATAGATGCGTGGGATCCACGTGTTCGCGGTTTGCCATCATCAGGTACGTCTTGAGCGCGTTGTAGGCGTCGTCGACGTTGGTGGGCGAGGCGTCCTGGAACAGCGTGTTGCCGGCATTGGCGCTCACCGGCTGAGCCTGCGGCGGCGCCGTACGCGGCGCGCCGCCCGCGGCCGCCTGCGACACGTCCACGCGGCCCAGATAGTCTTCCAGGCTGGCCTTGACCGGCACCAGCATGAACTGGCGCAGACCGTTGTAGTACTCGGCCAGCAGGCGCTGCTTGAGCACGTCGCCCTGGTACAGACCCAGCCCCAGCGACAGCGGCCGGCTCGTTGAATAGCGGTCCAACTGCTCGATGCGATCCTGCAGGATCTCCATGGCTTCCAGGCGGCTCTGCAGATCGGTGCGTTCGCTTTGCAGGCGCACCACCTTGTCCAGATCCGCCTGCACATTGCTCGCCAGTTGCCGGTTGCCCAGATACGACCAGCTCCAGCCGCCCAGCACCAATCCCAGCGCCAGCACCAGGCCAAAGAAGGTCAGGTAGCGCATGCGGACCTTGTTGGGGCTGGCGTGCTGGCGCACCAGCTTCTTGTCGGCAAAGATGACGTTGGAGAACAGGTCGCGCAGGAAGAATCCGTTGTGCGACGTTACGCTGCGCGCCGCTTCGCGCGAGGCCGGCCGCAAGCCGAAGCGCGCCGCGAGCTTGTCGGTGGAGGTGCTGCGCGACGCGCCTTCCTGCAATGCGCTGGTGAAGTAGAAGCCCCGGAATACAGGCTTGTACTGGAACGGGTTCGTCTCGAACAGCGTGGACAGGAAGGTGCGCAGCGCCGGCTTGATGCCCGCGAATTCCAGCGGGAAGGTCAATAGGCCCGGGGGCAGGTCGCCGCTGCGCCGCATCGAGATCTGTGCGGTGCCCATTTCCTTCAGGCCCTCATAGAGCTCATCGAAGCGCTCGTCGAACAGCGTCAGCACGTCGCGGCTTTCGTCCGCGCCGTACGGCAGCGTGGCGCCCCAGACGCGGTCGCGCTCGCGCGCGTCGGCATCGGCGAAGAATTCGGAAAAGCCTGCAATCAGGTCAGCCTTCGTGAAGATCACATAGACCGGCGCAAACACTTCCAGCCGGTCGGTCAGTTCCTGCACGCGCTGGCGCAGGTTCTTGGCCAGGTTGATGGCAAATTCGGGGCCCGCGTCCGTCAGCTCGCTGATGCTTGCCGCCACGATGATGCCGTTGATCGGCGCCTTGGGGCGATGGCGCTTGAGCAGGTCCAGAAAGCTCATCCACTCGTTGCGGTCTTCTTCGTGCACCGAGTAGCGGCCGGCGGTGTCCAGCAGGATGCCTTCGGTGGTGAAGAACCAGTCGCAGTTGCGGGTGCCGCCCACGCCGCGCACGGCGGCGCCGTTCTTGTCGGCAAACGGAAACTGCAGTCCCGAATTGATGACGGCGCTGCTCTTGCCCGCCGCGGGGTTGCCGATGACGATGTACCAGGGCAGCTCGTACAGCGCCTCGTTGCCGGAGGTCTGGCCGATCTTGGAGGTCTTGATGGTGCGGACCGCCTGCGTCAGGCGGGTGCGCAGCGCCTCGATTTCGCTGCGGTTGGCGGCAGGGCTGGCGGCCGCGCCCGTCTGCACCTGCTGTTCCAGCATGTCGCCCAGCTGCTGGTTGGCCCGCCGCGTGCGGCGCCGGCGCCAGAGGTAGACGCAGAGCCACAGAAGCAGCAGCACGCCCAGCGCCGCGCCGGCCCAGGCCATGGCGATCTGCATCGTGTCGGCGAACAGGAACAGGAAGACGATCAGCGCGATCAGGCCGATGAGCATGAAGGTGCGTGGGTTGGCGAATACGCGTCCACTCCAATAGCGCACGTCGCTCATGGCGCTGGAAAATCGAGAAAGCAATCCTGATGGGCTACGCATGGTTTTCGCTTTTGTTTTGGGTCAGGCGGTGGCGCTGGCGGCCGGTCGTGAGACCAGCGCGGCGGCGCGCAATGCGGGGTCTTGCAGGGTAAGGGTCAGCACGGGCTGGTCGAATTGCAGGCACGTTTCGCAGGCCACGGCCAGCGTCAGCAGCGAAGCCGCCGCGCCCGTGTGGCCGCAAGTCATGCCGACGGCCTGGCAGTCCTTTGCGGCATCCAGATGGTCGAACACCTGCGATGCCACGTTCAGCGGCTCAAGCGGACGGGCGCCGCGGTGATCGCCATCGCTGACGATGTGGCCGACGGCGCCGGGCTCCACGGCGGCGGCTTGCAGCAGGTCGCGCGCCAGGTCCGCCAGCGGCGCTTCGGCCAGGGCGCCGCGCGCGTCGGCTGATTTCTGCCGTTGCAGCATCGGCGACAGCGTGACGTGGAATTCGGCCTGCGCATCGGGCGGCGCCAGCAGCAGGCCGGCGGCGGCTTCGCCCGGGACACGGCCCTGCGGATTGGCGTGCGTCAGCAACGTGGCCAGGCCGTCCCAATGGGCGACCTGCTCGGCGTCGATATAACCATCCCCGGCCAGCACGATGCGCCATTGCGGTTCGGCGCGGGCATTAGCTGACTCGGCGGGGGGCTCGGCGGCAATCTGGCGCAGCAGGTGGTCGGTGGCCATGCCGTCGCGTGCGGGATGTGCGGTGGTGTGGATGCGCGCATCGGGCCAGGCCCCCGCAGCCGACCGCACTGCTGCGAGCGCGCGGTGGCGCGCCGCTTCGGACCACGCCGCCGGCACGACCACGTCGAGGTGCAGGCGGGGCCAGTCCGCTTCGCGCGCGGGAACGTCCAACTCGGTTGCGCGCGCGTGCGCCTCATGCGTCAGCACCTGTGCGACATCGGCCAGCATGGCCGTCACACGCAACGTGGCGGCGGCCAAGGCGTCAGCGGGCGCGCCCCGGTCCCGCGCGGCGGCATACAGCGCCATGTCGTCCATGCCGGCCACGCGCGCGGCGAAAATCGGAAAGCCCTGCGGCGTCTTCAGTTCCGCATCGAGTTCGGGCCGCTTCTGCTCGGCCAGCGCTTCGGCGATCGCCGCGACATTCTCGCCCGGCGCGGCGCGCGCGGCGGCCGCGATCAGCCGTAGCGCAGCGGGCCGGGCCGGCGCGTCGGATTGCGCTTCCGTCTGCGCCTGTGCGGGTGCCGCCTTGGGCGCGCGGGCAGCACGCACCATGCGCGCCCCGATCCAGATCGCGGCCAGGATGGCCAGCGGCAACGCAAACAGGTACAACCCGATGTCCACGCCGGTGGGCAGCGTGCGCGACTCCTGCCACCAGATGATGACGGCCAGCCACACCACGGCGAACAGGGCCAAGACGAGCCCGCCTTTCTTCAGCACGCGAATCATTGTTTCGCGGCCTCCCGTGCGCGTTGCATGACGCCGGGGCGGCGCAGCTCCACGTGGCCGAAGTCCATCATCTTCCAGCGTCCGCCCCAGGTCAGGCCGACGAGCTCGGCGGTCTCGCCGAACAGCTCATAGCCGCGCATGGCCCAGGGGTCTTTTTCCGAAATCACGATCTTGCCGTCGCGATAGAACGCGCTGTCCGCGGCCAGACCGAACTGGTGATAGCTCTGGAAGGCGCCGGCGTTCGTGACGTGCGACCCCATGCCTGCCAGTTCATCCTGCCGCTCGGGACTTCGGTAGCCCTCGATCAGGGTCATTTCATAGCCGTGCTGTTCGCGCATGATGCGATAGGCCAGCAACAGCCGCTGGCGGAAATCGGCATCCAGCAGATCCCAGTTGCGGCTGGCGCCGCCCAGCTTCGGACGCACCTGTTCGACTTCGCGGGTGGTGAATGCTTCAGGGGGCAGGGCGGCGGGCGGAACCAGTCTTTCGCCCTCGAGCAATGCCTGAATTCGGCGGTCCGGACCGCTGGTGGAGGCGCTGTAAACGAATGTGTGATTGTGTCGCATCAAGAAAGCAAACAGTGACGGAAGCAATACAACTGTCAGCCCGATTGCGACCTGCCACCGGTACCTTCCGACCCACTCGAACGAGGCGCCGAACCCTTTTCTTATCGCGCCGGCCGTGCCGCCGACGGCGCCGCCGGCCTGGTTCGCGCCACGCGTCGCGCCCCGTGCCACGCCCGCTACGCAGGCGCGCATCCCCCGCACGGCGCCTTGGCGCAGTGCGGGAAAAAACAGGAGAGCGGAGACGCCCACCGCCAGCAAGAAATACAGGGGCAGAAGCAGCAACAAGGCAGGTCCCTCATGTGAAGGCGTAATCTTTTGTTTTATCCGCGCATGAGGCAAGCGATCCGGCGTTGCAAACCGCGTCGGAGGCTTAGAAATCGTAACAAGAATCGGTGTCTGAAAAGGGTCGATCAGGTATTCTCGGCGGGCTTGGTTACAGGGGGGCTGCACACGCCTCCTGCTGACACGGGAACCCGCATGGCAGAAGAGAAAGAACAAGCTCGCCCTACGATGACCGCGCCGAGTCTGCTGATGACCTCGACTGCCGCGCGTGGCGAGGCCGACTCGCCGCGAATCCTGGCCGCATTGGAAGGACGCGCGCCGGAAGCCGAGGTCAAACACATGGCAACGCCGCGACGTTCGCGCGCGCGGCGCTGGACCGCGCTGTTACTGGTGCTGTTGTTGTTGGCGGGCGGCATCGTCTGGGTGATACATGAGGACGACGCTGCGCCGATGATGGTGCGGGCACCGGCGCAGGCGCCTGCCGCCGCGCCTGCGCTTGCGAATGCGTCTGCAAATGCGCCGGTGCCCACGCCGGTGCCCGCGCCGTCAACCCCGCAGCAAGCCGCACTGTCGCCGTCGCCGGATTCGGGCAGCAACCCGCTCGGCACTTTGGAAAAAACCCCCGACGTCGCCACGATCATTGACGAGTCGCCGCCTGCGCGCGACGCAGACCTGGGCCGCGGCGAGCCCGAACCGCTTGGCGAGCCGGCCAATCCCTTGTCCATGCTGGCGATGACGCCATCATCTGCGCCCGCCGCCACGTCTTCGCTCGCAACCGCGGCGGCGCCGGGTCCCACGCGGCAGGCCGCGGAGCGGCTAGCGCAACGCGACGGTGCGTCGGGCGCCGCTGCGTCGGGCGCCGCTGCGCCACGCGCGGTGAAGTCCGCGCCCGCCGCTCCGCGCAAAAGCGCCAAGACCGCCGATAAGGATGCCGCGCTGTTGTCGGCGCTGATGGACTACGGGTTGCCGCCGGCATCACCGCCCGGCACGCGTGTCTACAAGTCCGACGGCGTGTTCATCCGCGAGATGCCGGGTTCGCCGTTGTCCGAGCGGTTGAAGGAATGCCGCCGTTTGAGCTTCATCGCAGGTGAACAATGCCGCCTGCGCGTCTGCGCGGGTCAATGGGGCACCGCACCGGAATGCCCGACCCCGCAGGCCAATATCGAACCTTGAATTCTTGCCGGCTCGACGATGCCGGCGCCGCCCACGTTCCCATGAGGTTTTTCTTCCATGGCTGTCAACGCTAGCAACGGCAGTTTCAGCGCCGAGTCCCGTCTTTTCCGGCTTGATGGCGAGGGCGCGATGTCGTCCCTGCAGGTCGAAGGCTGGGTCGCGCGCGAAGGCCTGTCCACGCTGAGCGAAATGCGCGTGGTGGCCCTGGCCGAAGATGCCGCGCTGGATCTGAACGACATGGTGTCGCGGCCCGCCACGCTGTGGACCACGCGCGCCGACGGCACCGAGGCCGGCCGCAGCGGCGTGGTGCGCGCCGCCGAGATGTTGGGCGGCAATGCGGGCATGGCCCGGTATCGCCTGACGCTCGCACCCTGGCTGTGGCTTGCCACGCAGCGGCGCGACAGCCGCATCTACGAGAACCAGCCGGTGCTGGACATCGTGCGCCATGTGCTGGACAGCTACGAGGGCTATACCTACAAGGTGGCTTCCGATGTGGAGGACCACCTGGCCGGCCTGCCGGCGCGGCCCTACACCACGCAGTACCGTGAAACCGATTACGCCTTTCTGTCGCGCCTGCTCGCAGAAGCCGGCCTGGGTTGGACCACGGTCGAAGACGACAGCGCACCGTCGCGCCACGCGGTGCTGATCTTCGCCGACAGCCGCAGTCTGGCCGAAGACGCGGAATCGGCGGGTGCGGGCGTGCGGTTCCAGCGCGCTCATGCGAGCGAATCGCGCGACGGCGTGCAGGCCATCGCGCGCCGCATGCGCCGCACCGTGGAGAAAGTGACGGTGCTGGCCTGGCATGAAAGCGGCAAGCACGCCATCACCGGGCAGGCCTTGGCCGGCCCCGCCGATGACGCCGGGGACGAACGGGCGCTGGAATGGTTCGAGCCGCTGGGACACGGCGGGTTGCTGAACCAGGCGCACGCACAGTTTCAGGCGAACCTGCTGATGCAGGCCGCGCAGGCCAGCGCCGAGACCTTTGTCGGCCGCGGCACGGTGCGCACCTTCCGCTCGGGCACGCGTTTCACGTTGCAGGAGATGTCGCCGCTGGGGCCTTCTGGCGAGGCCGGGTTTGAGCCGAACTTTGCACTGGATCGCGTGGAGCACGCAGGGGTGAACAATCTTCCCGGACAGAACGACGCCAGCCTGGCGGACAGGCTGGGCGCCCTGGACGATTTCCTGTGCTTTGAAGACGGGTCCGAGGACGACGGCCATGCGGTGCACGGCGATGCCGATATCGGCGTGGGGCGCCCCGAGGCGGCCGTGATGGCGCGCGCGCACGAGGTCGGCTACGCCAACCGGTTCTGCGCGGTGCGCTGCGACCGGCCGTGGCGCGCCTTGCCCGCTGCGGCACGCGGCGCCAGGCTGGCGGGGGCGCCGTCCGCCGTCGGCGTCCATACGGCCATTGTCACCAGCGCCGACGGCGCGACCGAGGCCAGCGGTGAAGACGAAATCCATCGCAACGCGCGCGGCGACGTGCGTGTGCGCTTCCATTGGCAATCCGACGGCGAGGGCCTGGCGAAAAGCCGATGGGCGCGCGTGGCGCAGCGCCAGGCAGGCGCGGGCATGGGCATGAGCTTCGTGCCGCGCATCGGGCAGGAAGTGCTGGTGCGATTCCTGGACGAAGACATCGATCAGCCTCTGGTCGTGGGCGCGCTCTACAACGGGCGCGGCGAGGGCGGCATTCCGTCCACGCCCGGCGGCAAGGCGGGCGAGCCGATGAACACCGAGGTGTACGCGGCGGCCATCGACGGCAAACCCAGCGCGCAGGCCAACCTGGCCAGCGGCAACGCGCCGGCGTGGCACGGCGCGGCGGGCGGCGACGACCAGCACCGCAACGCAGCCGCGTTGAGCGGCTTCAAGAGCAAGGAATTCGGCGGCGACGGCTACAACCAGATCGTGTTCGATGACAGCGATGGCCAGCTGCGCATGCAGATCAAATCCTCGCTGGCGGCCAGCGAATTGAATCTTGGCCATCTGATCCACCAAAGCGGCAACTATCGCGGCAACGTGCGCGGCGTGGGCGCGGAACTGCGTACCGACGCGTTTGGCGCGGTGCGCGGCGGGCGCGGCGTGCTGCTGACCACCTACACCGCCGCGGGCAGCGAGCCCGCGGGCGATTCGGCGGGGCCGCTGGCGCTGGCCGGGCAGGCCGACATCATGGCGCAGTCGTTCGACGGCGTGATCGGCGCCCATCAGGGCGTGCGGCTGGCCTCGGCGCGCGGCACGGCCTCGGCCGGCGCGAGCCGTCTGGACGGCGAGCGCGCGCCGCTGGCCGCCATGACGCACGCGGTGTCGGGCACCGTCGCGGGCGAGGCCGTGGGCGGCGCGGCCGGCGACGCGTCGGCCAAGCACACCGAAGTCGTCGACGGCAAGGTGCCGCACCTGACCGATCCGCTGGTGCTGATGGCGGGACGCGCGGGGCTGACGCAGGCGGCGGGGCGCAATGTCCAGGTGGCGGCCGGCGAGCTCGTGCATTGGTCGTCGGGACAGGACCACAACCTGGCCGTCATCGGTTCGCTGCGTGTGCATACCGGCCAGGCGCTGGGCATCGTGGCCGGCGTGCAGACAGGCGGCGCGGAATCCGGCCTGGACCTGATCGCGGGCACCGGCGAGGTCGATGTCATTTCGCAGCACGACACGCTGACGGTGCAGGCGCAACAGGACCTGCGCATGGTCAGCGCCAACGCGGGCATCGAGTACGCGTCGCCGCAGCGCATCCGCATCGCCAATGCGGCGGGCGCCAGCATTGTGATCGAAGGCGGCAACATCACCGTGACGGCGCCGGGGCGCATCGACGTCAAGACCGGCAACAAGCAGTTCGCCGGCCCGACGCAGATGCCGTATCCGTTCCCGCAATTCACCGTCTGCAAGACCTGCATTCTTGACGCTCAGGAAAGCGTGCAGTCCATCACCGACAAGGCATGACGGCGATGCAATATTCCTGGCAGGACGCGCTGCTGTCCACGTTCGCCGAATTGCCCCATCATCGCGGCCCGTATGGCGAGGCCGCGCGCGCCTATGTGATCGTCGACTTCCGCGGCCATCCGGACCTGCTGGCGCGGCTGACGGCCACCGAAGACCTGAGTTTCGGGTCGGTGTGGGCGCAGACCGGATTGGACATCTACGGCGACGTGGCGCCGCTGCTGATCGAAGTGGACGGCGCGTCGCAAGGCGTACTGCGAGGGCCGCGCCATGGGGACTTCAGCACCGTGCTGGTGCGCGTGCTGGAAGCGCTGCACGAACGTTCCGGCGGCCGCTACGCGATGATGAGCTTCGCGTCGGCCGTGCCGCTGGAGAAGCTGATCGCGCACTTCGGGCCGTTCTGCGACTACGCCTTGCCGGACGCGAGCGAGTTCTTCCTGCATTGGTACGACAGCCGCATCCTGGCGCGCGTGTTGCAGGTCTGGACGCCAGAGCAGCGCGCGCGATTCGCCGGGCCGTTCGTCACGCTGCGCTATGCGCTGCGCGACGGCACGCTGGCTGAGTTGCCTGGCGCGGGCAGGCTGCCCGCCGCGCGGCCGGAAGGAATCGAAAAATTCTCGCCTGAACAGCACCAGATGCTGTTCGATCTGGACTACCCCGACAAGCTGGCGGTGCAGTTGCGCCGGCTTTATCCAGACATGCTGCCCGGCAATCCCGATCAGGACACGTTGGTGCTCCGCGTGCAGAAGCAGTTGGAACGTGCCCGCGCGCACGGCGTGGCGGGAGATAAGGACACGTTCGACTACGTCGCCTGGGGCGTGGCGATCTCGCCGCGCTTCGATGAGCATCCCTTGATCGCCGATGGGCTGCGCGCCTATCGGCCTGGCGCAGAGGGCGGGCTGGCGAAAGCGCTGGAGGCGGTGCCGGATGCGGTGTGGGATGCGGTGCATCGGGCGGGGAGGGATGGCGGCGATGCGTAAAGCACTTGCCGGCATGCTGCTTTGGCTTGGCCTGTTGACCGGCTGCAACGCCGAGCCCACTTATCAAGGGGTGAGCTTCATTACGTATAACTACACACCGTGGAACCTGGAGCCCGTGCGCATCAGCGATGCATCGGGTCGCGCGGCAAGTTCCAGCACGCTCCCATCAGGCGGCGGCGAGGGAAGTGTGTCTTGCTGCTATACGTTTTCCGGTACGGAATTCAACGTGAAATGGAGCGGAGGCGATCCCGACCTGCTTCGCAAACACCTGTTTGATGACAAGTTCGACGATGTGCTCTTCAAGAAGGAAACGATGGTGCACTTCCCCGCCACGAAAGTGCCCGAAGGGGATGGAACGCTGATTCTGGAGTTGCACATCTATCCGGATGAACACATGGAACTTGCCTTGAGCCGCAAGTTGCGCGGGCAAGTCAGAATTCCAATCGTCGATACCGCTCGCTGGTTGTATGGGAAATACCGGGACGAGCTTGTGGGGTACGAGAGCGCAGATTATCTGGCCAACGACGTCGCCAGGGTCACCAGACAGGCGTGGATAAATTATCGGCTTGAAGACGCGCAGGACTTGCGCGCGTACATGTATCTCCATTTCATCGTGGCCTCGAACGTCGACAAGGACGCGCAGATTGCGGCCCTCTTGAAGGACCCGGCGCGAAAGCCTGGCGCATTTGGCGACGCGGTGATGTCTTTGCCGGCAGAGAAGATCGCGCAGTTGAAGGCGGGGGGGGCACCACGTGGAGATAAGAATGTCGGAAGTGGGTATGGCGGAACAACTCGGGAGCACTGAATGCGTAAGGGTTTAATTGGGGTATTGCTTTGGCTGGGCCTGTTGGCGGGGTGCAATGGCGAACCCGTGTACCAGGGCGTCAGCTTCATCGCGTACAACTACACGCCCTGGAATCTGGAGCCGGTTCGGCTCAGTGACAAGTCGGGCAATGTGGTCAGTTCCAGTACGTTGGTGCCGGGTGGCGGCGAGGGGCGGGTTTCCTGCTGCTACACGTTCAAAGGGACCGACTTTACGGTGAAGTGGCGCGGAGGAGACCCTGAGTTGCTTCGCAAACATCTGTTGGACGACAAGTTCGACGATCTGATGTTCAAGAAGGAAACACAGGTGCATTTTCCCGCCACCAAGGTGCCCGATGGCGACGGCACGCTTTATCTGGAATTGCACATCTATCCTGACGAGCACATGGAGCTCGCGCTGAGTCGCAATCTGACGGGACAAGTCAGGATTCCAATCGTGGAAACCACGCGATGGCTGTACGGGAAGTACGGCGCCGATTTGGCCGGATACGAGAACGCGACCCAGTTGAAGCATGTTCTTGCAAAGGTCACCAGGCAGGCCTGGATGCGGTATCGCATCGAAGACCCCGAGGACATGCGCGGCTACATGTATCTCTACTTCGTCGTGGCCTCGGATTTCGACAAACATGCCGAGATCGAAAAACTCCTGAAAGATCCAAATCGCAAGCCGGGTGACTTCGGCCGCGCCGTGTTTTCCCTGCCGGGCGAAAAGATTGCACAGATCAAGGCGTCCGGCACGCCTCCTGGAGAGAAGAATGTCCAGTGATCAGATTCCTGACGTCGACAGGACTCCCGCTTCAGTTCTGAAGGCCATGGCGGCCAATGAGGCTGCCTACCCCAAGGATTCCTGCACCGAATGCGGTCTCACGTTGCGTATGGGATTCTTCTTCGATGGCTTCGGGCGGAACAAGGATATCGACGAGGCGAATCCGACGTTCCTGTCGAACGTGAGCCGGCTGTGGATGGCCCACTTCAGCGAAGATGATGAGAACAGGCCGAACAAGCAGCACTGGTTTCCGTTCTACTATTCCGGCCTTGGCGTCGAGCTTAACGAGAGCGCAAAGGCTGACGTCGTGGTTCGCGCGCTGACGATTGCAGGCGGGAAAGTGGCCGACAAGGCGATCTCCAGCGCGCAGGACGCGGCAAAGAACATCACGCGTCTTGATGAAGTGCCCGATGTGGATGCCGCAGGGCGCGCAAAGTCGGCTGTCAAGCAATCCATCAGGGATGGGTCCTTCCACCCCATGGTGAAGGCCTACAAGGACGTCGTCAAAGACGTCCAGTCGCTTCCCGAGAAGACGGTAAGAATCTGGAATGCCCTGGACCCAGAGCGAATCCGCAATCGCGCAAAGGCCACCGTTCGCGGCTTCTGGTCGGATTTCAAGAAAAACCCATTTAAGGTTGCCTGGACCGCAGGAAAGAACGCTGCGAAAGCCACGTTGCTGGAAGGCGTGCCGGTCGTTCGGGACAATGCCGCCGTCGCCGAATTGATGGGAACCGGTGTCGACACGCGCCTGGACGCGGCCAGGCGTCAGTTCGAGGAAGCCTATCAGAAGGCCAACGCGGGCACGGAAAAAGTCGTGCGTATCGAGATCTGCGTGTTTGGCGCGGATCGCGGCGGGGTCATTGCCAAGCAATTCGTCAACGATATCGTCAAGAAGTACAAGCGCCGCCATGACACGGACCTGGCCATCGTAGGAAAAGACGGTGCGCCGGACGCGAAGATCGTCATTCGATTCCTGGGGCTGTTCGACAGTGTCGCTTCCATCATGGAAGAAAACTGGTTCCTTGAGGTCATTCCGTTCACGGACCTGATCAAACAGACGCACAAGGACCGCACGCTGACCATACCCGCAGCCGTGGAGAAGGCCGTGCATTTCGCCGCGGCGCATGAACTGCGCCGCAATCAGCGGCTGGATTCCCTGGAAAAGACGCGAGGCCTGCAGTATCTCTATCCGGGGTCGAGCGGGGATGTGACGGGCGTGGCCCCCGAGGGCTCGCTGGGCACGCGCGCGTCGCTATCCCGGGTTCCTCTGCGCGAGATGATGAACCTGGCTCTCGCTAACGGCGCGGCGTTGTACAGCATGGAAAGCCTCGCGTCCCGGGATCCGGTGCTCTATCGGATGCTGAGCCTGGCCGGCTCGATCGAAGACGAAGGCCAGACCTATCACGTCCAGGAACTGGTCGACGCCTACCGGGAGATCGTCAAATACGAACCCGGCTGCGATTTCGCGCCGCACATGGAAGTTTTTCTGCGCTGGTTGGCGGTGCGTTATCAGGACCCCGTGTTTCGCGCCGGGATGTCGGACCCCGCGGAAGCGTGGATCAAGGACCGGGATTTCTTTACGCCGGAGCAGGAGCTCGCAGAAGAGCGCAGGCGTTTGAGCATGCTTTCGCGCGAGGAGCTTGCCAAGCCCGAGACCACGGCGCGTGCGCGGGAACTGGAAGCACTTGCCAACGAGCGCCGCGAGCGCGCCAATGCCAGCCGCGGCGAAGCGCCGCCGCAGCGCTTCCTGCCGCTGTGGGAACGCCTGGAAGAAGAGTACAAGGGCCTTGAAGAAGCCGAGCGCCAGGATGCGGCGACGGAGCAGCGGCGGCAGGACATGGAACGCAACCACCCCGAGCAGCTTCGCACCATGGAAAGGTGGGAGCAGGATGCGATCGCCATGGAAAACATGCGCCTCGGCAAAAAGCCGGGCGACGCCGATTATGTGCAGTCGCTGCCGGACCCGTTTGCCGACATGAAGGCTGATCGCGCGATGCAGCAGCGTCTGCTGACCGCCTGGCGCGATGCGCGCGACGGCAAGACGCAGTTGCCGCCCAAGGTCATGACGCTGTTCGACTGGCTGGTGCATGACGCGATGCTGAGCAGCTGGCCTGACCATCTGCTGGCCAGCACCCGGATGTATTTCCGAGTGCGCGACAAGGATGTGTTCGGCAAGACCGATGCGAAGGCCGAGATGGATCAGCGTGCCAAGGATATGCAGAACGCTGAAAAGGTGGAGGCGATGGCCGCGCGCAACGAGCAGAACATCCGGCAGATGACGCCTGCGCGGCCCTGAAAGGCGGGGTGGTGGTGATGGACAGACGGCCCTGCAGAGCAGGGCCGTCTTTATTCGTATGGCCGGTTTCTCTACCCGGCGGTTCTTGGGTCCGGCCGGCTTTCACTTCTGGCCGGACTTTCACTTCTTGCCGAGGTTCACTTCTTGCCGTCTTCGACCTCGATCGTCACCGTGTTCGACTTCACGTCCTCGGCCTCGATGTAGACCTCATACGTGGCCGGTGTGGCCGGCAGGTGCAGCACGCCGGCCATGTCGGTGGTGAAGCGCGTTTCCACGGTCATGCCCGGCGGCAGGGCCATCTTCGGGGGGCGCGGTCCGCCTTCCCGCGGGTCCACCGAGACGTTGGGCAGCTTGGGACGCACGTAGTTGAAGGCGACGCCGCGGTAGACCTTGCCGGTTTGCGTATCCTTCGCCACGAAGCGCGGCAGTTGCGGATTGTCGATCACGGGCAGGATGCCGCGCGCGCAGACGGGAATCGTCAGGGTGCTGCCGTCGCGAATCTTCACGCGCGAGGGCGCGGCGATGCGCATCTGCGCGTCGTAGCCTTGCAGCGGCGGCATGCAGGCGTGCTCCTGCTGCGAGTGCGTGGGCACCGTGGCAAAGGAGGCGGGCTCGATCCAGTCGGTAGTCATGATGGGCATGTCGATGTCGTGTCAGAGAGCGAAGGAGATCAGGGGCGCGTCGTCAGAATGAGGTCCAGCCTTCCGAGCAGTCCACCTTGCGCACGGCCTTGCTGCAACTGGGGCAGAAGTGGATGTTGGCGCAGGTGATGCCGTACATCACGCATTGCCCGATCTCACTGCTGTACTGGCCATTGCGGTTGGGCAGGCCAAAGTAGCAGTGTCCCCCCATGTTGTAGTAGAAGTGCTGCGGCGGATCCAGCTTGGAATCGTCGGCCGACGGGTCTTCGTCGCGCAGGCCGGGCCAATCGGGGCCGCTTGGCACCATGCCGAGCAGGTGCCCCATTTCGTGGGCCAGCGTTTCCGTCAGGTACGCCTGCGAGTTGGGGACGTAGGGATCCAGCGTGGACACGAAGAGCAGGTTGGTGCCGGTGATGGCCAGACCCGCGTAGCTGGCGGCCACCGTGTTGAACTGGATGTTGAGCACGCCGTTCAGGGGCGTGGACGAGATCTGGGTCAGGTCGACTCTTACGGAGAAGACGGCACCCGAGCTTTCGCGCAGCGGCGTCATCAGGTGGCGCGGGATGGGAATGGACCGTTCCGCGCCTGACGCGTCCGTATAGATGTAGCGGGCGTGGACGAGCCAGTCGTCGCTGTCATCGAACTCGTACCAGAGGCTGGCCAGCGTGCGGTCGTCGTTGACGATGGGCACCGTCATCACGCGGCCGCCGGGTCCGGCCGGCACGGGCAGGCGCATGTCGCCGCTGGTGCCGGGCGCCGCCAGCCGGTCCACGTGGCAGACCACCAGCGTGTAGGGCTCGCGCTGTTTGCCGGGCGAGGTGGCGTACACGCGGCGCACGGCATCCATGATGGCCTGCTGCGAGTCCACGTGGTCCGCCGCGTCCACCGCCGAGCGGCCACGGAATTGCAGGCGCGGCAGCTGGATCATGTCGATGCCGTGCAGCGCGAACTCCGCGGTGACGGGCGTCACGTCGGCCAGATGGTTGGCCGGCCGGGTGCTCATGCACATGACTTCCTGGACGTACAGGCGGCGGGCGGTCTCGACGCGTTCGGTCTTGATGAGCTGGCCGCGTTCGTCGCGCACTTCGAACAGATAGACGTTGCGCCCGGCGGCGGGCAGGTCGATGTCATCGACGATGCGGGTGCCGTCGGCATCCGTGACGTAGCTGCGCGGGTTGGTGTGCGGTTCCTGGTAGCTGGCGCGGCGGCCGCGTTCGCGGCTGGAGTACGTGATGTTTCCGGTATCCGGCTTGACGGTGATGGTGAAGCGGTGCGCGCCCGGGCGGTTGAATTCCACGTGGATGCGGGGACGCCGGGTCTGCCGCTCGGTGGTGGTGAGCGCGTTGCCGTCGTTCCAGCGCTCGTCGGCGCGTTCCAGGTTCACGTATTGCAGGCGCGCGCCGTCCTGACGGCCGCGATAGGTGGATGCGCTGGGGACCACGCGGCCGGCGTCGCCCATCGGAGGCATGCCGCCAGGCAGGTTGGTGCCTTGCGTGCGTGCGACCGGCCCCAGGCCGATCGTGTCGAGTACATCGCGGGCGATCTGGGGCAGCGGCGATTCCGCCACGCCCGGGATCTTCATCAGCACCTCGGCCACCTTCGGCAGCGTTTCCGTGGCCAGCGTGGGCGATTGCAGGATGGCGCCGATCACGCCGGGCACCGACGAGGACGACAACCCCGGCATGCTGAGGATGGCGCCCGCGACGGCGGGGATGTTGGCCTGCTTGACGTCGGGCAGCGTGAACAGCGTGTCGACGGCGGATCCCAGCGCGGCGGCACGGTCGCCGGCCGCGTTCAACGCCTGCGTCATGACCGGCACGATGGCGGCGCCGACGCTGGCGCTGACGCCGCCGGACAGGAGCGTGGACGCGCCGGACATTGCAGTGGACGCGGCGCTGGCTTGCTGCGCAACGGCGGCAAGGCCGCCGCCGGCCGCCAGCGCGCCGAAGCCCGCCGCGCCTGAACCGCCGCCTCCTGCAGCGGCGGTTGCGCCGGCGGCTGCGCCCGTCGCTGCGCCCGCACTCGCCACCGCGCCTGCGCCGCCTGCGGCGGACAGATCGGTGGCGCTCGTGGCGGGCGCGCGGTCGGACATGCCCGCCGCCTGCGCCGTCGTGCTGCCGAGGACAGCGTCAGGGCTCCCGGCCGGGGTGACGGCGGTAGGCGGGGCGGTGGCGCCTGAGACGGTGGTGGTGGGCGACGCGGTCGGCGTGGCGGAGGGGTGGTTGATGGGC
>NZ_JAKRML010000021.1:0-104864 GCF_022346505.1 Achromobacter sp. ACRQX | reverse complement strand
GAACCAGTTCGCCGTGATTTATGCAGAACGCTTCACTGACCCGTATCGCTGAGATAGCATCAATAAGCCTGATAGAACCAACTATCACGCTTCTAACGCCTCAAACACAAAAATACTGACAGTCCCGGTTCCACAACTGCGATGGAGACGCCTTCCTTGATGATGAGACCTCCGCCTGGCGTCGCGCCACGGACTTTCCATTTCTCCGCACGCAGATCGTCCCAATCATAGCTAGCGGTGGTCACGTATGCGCGCTCGAAGGGATTCCACCATACAGAATGGAAGTCATAGATGTATACCTTGCGGCGTAGTCGATTGAATCGAAGCGGAAGATCGCGGGGCGGGGAGACTTCGGCACGATAGATAACCCACACTGTCCAGGCACAGATGGCAATTGACATTACAAAAAGCAGAAGAATGCCGACTCCAAGCAGGCCCACCCTCGCCGATGCCACCGCGTGGATAGTATTTGCGACCAGGCCTGAATGCTCGAGGAAGGACCATGGGATAAGCAGTGAAAGGAAGAAGGGAACACCGCGAATACTCGACGTATTCCGAGCAAATTCAACATACGTCTCATCCATATGATTCGGAGCCTTCCAGAGCAGCAAGGGAGGTTCACTGAGAGGGTCATTGGGGGCAGGCAAATCGCGTTGCCAGCCGACGCAGGGGGGGATCAGCTGAGGTCTTGCCATCAGAGCTCTTCCGTGATTTCGATGGCGGCGAAGCCAGCGCTATCACTCATATCCGGCCAGAACGCCACGACCAACGTTGCCGATTTGATCTTGTTGAGGTGATCCAGCGAGTAGCGGCCGCTGAGGACTGGCCGAGAAGACGTTGGTTTCGTCTCCCCGTCCAGCGTGTAATCCGGCCTACTCAGGGCGGAAACCTGGATGGTGTCCCTGCCGTCGTTAAACTGCCCTGATGCCATGACGTGGGAAGTCAGAACAGGGATACGCTTACCGTCTTGCGCTAAACCAAAACGCTCAGTGGTGAGCGTAAATTGGTAGCGTGATCGTTCGGCATCGAAGCCGGGTAGGGTTGCGCTGTAAACAAGCAGTTTGACATTCTCGGTTGCGCCGCCGTGTTTGAGAACCTCAATGTCTTCAACGTAGAGCTCATCATTTGATCTAGCCCGTCGTTCTTCGGAGAAACGGAGGTCAACATCCATACCGAGCACTGCGGCATTGAGTGCGGCGATGGCGACGTCCATGTCATTTGCATCGCGCCAGCGATCATTGCTTTTTGTTTGGCCGAAGTAGCATCGCCGGGCCCACTTTTCCAATGCGTCAGATTCGAGGCTCTTTGCTATTTGTAGTATCCCGTAGGCGAGGAGGCCTACAGCAATGCCCGCTCCCAACGCGCCGAACAGCGCGAGCAAGCCTGCTGCTCCCCCCGCAGTCAGGGCTGTCGCAGCCAGTGATAAAAAGGCGGAAACTATGTAGGTGCCGGCGGCACCTACATCACCTGCTTTGGATACGCGCATAGCCGCACTAAAACTCGCACCGGCATCCGCAATTCCCGCCAAAGCTGAAATGGCTCCACCAACCATCACCATCTTCGAGCCCAACCCCACCACACGAGTTAGCACAGGAGTTTTCTCCGCGCCCCATCGCAACATAAAGCCCCTGGCGGCGTCCGCCGGCACCTTTATCGCCAGCCCGGCCGCTTCCACACTCGCTCCCATGAAGCCCAGAGCTACGCTATAAAACGCTGCGACGGCCTCCGGATGCTGCGCTCCCACCTTCGCATCCAGGTCGGCAATCGCGCTTTTCAAACTGTCCCGTAGAAAGTGCAGCCCGATAAAAGATAAGCCGCCGTCCACGCTACCGACGGCCAGGCCCTTTAAGCTCGCAAAGGTGCTGCCGGCGACACGTCGAGCTCCCGCTGCGCCAACCTGCATTCCATTTAGCACCGCGGCCGCTGCGGGTTCCAGATTTTTCAGGCCGGCATTAACTTGACGTAAGGCATGTTGAGATTCCCGCTTGATATCCTGCCCAAGTGCGCCGGCTGCTTGCTTGATGTCCTGCGCACCCTCCTGGGCTTCCCGGCTGAAATCCAAGATGCGTTCCCTGACCTCTTCGGCAGTTCCATGCGCCCATAGCGTGACGTTGATGAGCACATTGCGGACGTTGGCATTCGGGATTGTGATCAAACTACCCAGCAGCATGGCGCGTGCGCGCTTTCCGGCCGCCTTTTGGGCCGAGTTGGCATGCTCACGGATCTCGCTCGACAGCAGCTCGAAGCACTCCCCCACCGTGAGCTGGATGGTGATCTGGGTGAACTTGGCTTTACCGTATAGCCAGGCGGCGCCGGACTGGAGGTTGTCCAACGCCGCCTTGGCGCCGATGCTCAGGGTGTTTTCGAGGCGGTTGCTCGCATCGTGGATGGCCGCCAACAGCTGGTCTGCGGCTTCAACAACAAGCGCGCTGCGCCAATCGCCACCCTCCTTGCTGGTGGCGACCATTTTTATCGCGTCAAAGTACTTTTTGCCTGCCTCGGAGGGCATTGCGTCCGTGAACTGCGGTTCGAAGGCTTGCTGCAAGTCGCTGTGTTGCCCGTTGAGTGCGGTATAGGCCGGGCTACCACCGTCGGACAGAAGGTCTTGCCAAGCCTGATTGCTGGGACCCAACACTTCTCGAGTGGGCTTCTCGCCAGCTTCTCTCTCGTCCGCCGCTTTGGTTTGCTGGGGCGGGGCATCCGTAATGCCGCCCGCGAGACAAGCCGCGGCGGTGTTCAGGCGGCATTGCTGCGAACGAGAATCGGAATCCGCATAGTCCAGGGCCATGATCCGGCGCCAGCTAGCGCCCGTCACCAAGTCGGCCCAGTCGGTTGCATAGGCGTCGATCTGCTTCTGAAAGTTCTCGTCTTCCTTGTCGTACGCATCCTGAAAGGTCTTTCGTCCCGCAGGGCCAGTTTCCCAGTAACGATCTTCTAGCCGGGCCATGCGACGCGCGGTCTCGCGATTGACCACGCCAGCACGTTGTTGTGCTGGGTCGTGGAATACGGGCGGGACGCCGGATTCGCTGGACGTCCAGTAATCGCTGGGTGGCGGCGGCGGCGGGTGTGCAGCCTCGACCTGCTGAGCGATGTAAGCCTTGATGCCGAGCAGGCACTGAGAGGTGAGATAGGCATACCGCCTTGTGGGTTCTTCACGCCACCGCTGACGCATCGTGTTGACGGAGAGCCGCAGGCTGTTGAGCTCAGCAGCCATTCCCACCGGGTCGGGCAGGACGAGGCCGGCCACTCCCTTTGGAAGCCCATGCTGCTTTTCGAGCATGCGCAGTTGCGCCTGCATGGCTTCCAAGCGCGCATGACGGGGATGCCAATCATGAACGCTACCGAAATCGTGGGTGCCGATCGCATACTCGGCGACATGCTGGTGGAGATCATCGCCGTTCTCAAGGGCAAGCGCCTGGTTGCCACCAGTCGGATCTTGCTTGAGCGTCAAGAGGTTGACCACCCTGAACCGTTCACGATAATCAGCCGGCAGTGCCTTTCCATCAACGTATTTACCGGTGCGATAAGCATCGAGCGTCGCCTTCGGCCAAGGATCTTGTGAAAACGCGATCCAGGCTTGCTTATGCGTTGCGGTGTCGATATTGATGAATGCCGCGCGCAGATCATGGCCCGCGTCCACGCATGAGGTGGCTAGCGGCTCGGGCTTCGCCCGCGGCATGGAGAATGGATTGAACTGGCGTAAGTACCCTTCCGGGGTGACCTGATAGGCATGCCAGATTTCTTTGTCCAGCAAGACGTAGACATAACCTTGCCGCAGTACGCGCAATGCAGTCTGAATTGATTTTTGACTCAGTGCGCCATGCTGGCTGAGCCCGTCGGTGACCGGCATGATTGCAAGGCGTAGCGGCAGGATCGGTAAACCGGTACGTTCGCAGGCGGCGCAAGTGCCGGTGGGATTGGGAGCCGCCTGGCGCCGGGCCTGGGTCAGGGTTTTGCTGGTGTTCATGTGTAGTCCGCGGCGGGAGGTAATGACGCAACGATGCGTTGCCACGCAAAGTCGTCGTAGCTTTCAAAACGCGCTTGCAATGTGGACTGGCCTGCGGCTGCGATCGCGATATCGGCTTGAACTTTTGGATGCCGTGGAAGACCGGGATGAATGAACACGATGTGTGCACAGGTCGATGATGTCTGCGCTTTGGCGTAATCCCAGTTTGCGAGCGTCGCGGATCATCCGGAATGCATGCACGGCGGCTTGCGGCGGCAGAATCGTGACGCCACGCCAGCGCATGGGGGCATACGGCATCGGAAGCGTTAACGCCAGGCGCCACACATCCAGGAAGTCGCCAACGAGCGGGGCTAGTTGTTGAGCCTGTCGAGCTAGCACGAGTTCTTCCGTGCCGGCCCCGGTGGGAGCACCGCGAAGCAAGGTGTAGGTGCCCCAACTGGTCGGGCATAGCCAACGCTTTACCGGCCATAGCAGTGCAGGAAAGGCACGTTCCATCGATGCCGCGAGCAGTTCGAGTCGCAATGGCTCGAACCAGGGTGTCATCCGTTTGCCAGCCACAGGCTTGATGACATCCAGGCAGCGCGCAGCTAAGTGATCGGCAACGGTATTGATGGGCCGATCACTAGTCAGCCATCCGCAGACATAGCGCTTCCTATAACTTGCGTCGTCAATTGCATGACGTTCAGCGGATGCGAGCAGCGACATGTTCGCTGTGTCGCCAGGTGCCGCCAACTGTACGAGCGCGGGACACGCGTCTGGCGTATGGGCGAGGTCCGGCCGCATTATGGGCGTGATCGCCTGTGCGCCCAACGCTTGGGTCAACGATTGAATACTTAGAGGATCTGTTGGCGGACACGGCGACAGCGGGTCCAGCAAAAGGTAAAGATGGTCGTTGGATGCGCGTCCGTTACGGGCAAATTCCTGTACGGCGCTCCGCATCACCTGGCGCGCTCCATCGCTCTGCCGAAGTGAACGGCTGGCTCGGCCTTGGCCAGCGCCACTCCAAGCGGGATCGTCTCGGACAGGCATCCAGGCAGCGTGAATTTGACGAGCTGAAAGGGCGCTTCGCCGAGGGCGCTAGCGGAATGCAGATCGGTTTGAGTTGGCATGGCGAGCTTCCGGGTAGCGACGGACCGCACGGGTCGTCCTTGGTGCCAGATGGCACTACCGCTTTTAGAAGCTGCCAATACTGCGTGTAAATCAGAGGAGTCTTATTAATGAACCAAATTGACTGAGACACCAATGCTAAACACCATCCCGCGCCGCCGGCGCAACATTGGGTGTGACGGCCGCTGTCACCGCAGCCTCCTTCACCCGCCCGATGAACTTCCATCTCAACATCACCGCCGCAGCCGCAATCACCGCTGCGAGCACGGCGGACACCATCATTGCTGCTTTCGCGCCCTGCCATTCAATGACGAACGCATACGCAACAGGCGCCGCAGCGGTCAGTAGAAAACTGGGAATCAGCAACGCCCCAACCAGCGCGCCGTAGCTGCGAAAGTCAAAGAGCGCCAGCGGCAGCGTGCCGCGGGTGATGGTCAAGAGGCCGTTGCACGCGCCGTAGAGCAAGGTGTAGGCGGCGGTGGCGTAGAGGTTGCCGCCGGGGACGAGGGCGAGCAGGATGCACAGTGGGAGGACCAGGGCTACTGCCAGGTTGAGCGTCAGCGGATGAAGGCGGGCGCCGACGAGGACGTCGCCTAAACGAGCAGCGAATTGGCCGATGCCCCAGAGCGATGCGACGGTGACCGCGGCGGCGGTGGCCAGGCCCAGGCCGGTCAGCAGCGAGAAAAGGTGCGCGGCGTTGCCGGCTGCCAGGAAGTTGGTCAGCATCGCCATGACGGCGTAGAGGGTGCCGGCCAGGCGGCGTTCGGCGGCGGTGCGGGTGAGGCCGGTGGTGGCCCTGCCGGGGTCGGTGGTGGACGCGGTGTAGCGGCGGCGGGGCAGGGCCAGGTAGAACGGGATGGTGGCGAGGGCGAGGGCGGCGTAGCACCAGGCGGCGCCGCGCCAGCCAAGCCATTCGGCCAGGAAGTGGCCGACGGGCCACATGACGGTGGATGCCAGTCCGCCGAAGAGGGTGATCTGGGACATGGGCCTGCGGGCGGCGGGGCCGGCGGCGCGGGCCAGCGCGGCGAAGGCGGCGTCGTAGAGGCACAGGCGCATGCCGACGCCGAGCGCGGCCCAGGCGGCGAAGTAGAGCGTGGGCGAGTGCGTGATGGCGAGCAGGGCGCAGCCGAGTGCGGATAGTGTGGCGCCTGCGGGCATGACGAGGTGGCCGCCCCAACGGTCCACCGCGGCGCCGGCGGCGGGGGAGACGAGGGCCATGACGACGATGGCGGCGGAGAAGCCGCCGTAGACGGTGGCGGTGCTCCAGCCGAGGTCGGCGGTCATGGCCGGGCCGAGCGCGCCGATGAGGTAGAAGGTGACGCCCCAGCCGATGAGCTGGGTCAGGCCCAGGCAGATGACGGCGCGGGCACGGATCATGGACGTTGCGGGGGCGTGGTGTCGCCGTCGCCGAGGCTGCGCTGCATGAGGACGGTGTCGCGCCATTCGCCGTGCTTGTGGCCCACGGACCGCAGGGTGCCGACGGGGTGAAAGCCCTGGCTGGCGTGCAGGGCAAGCGAAGCGGCGTTGCGGCTGTCTCCGACGACGGCAAGCATCTGCCGCCAGCCGGCGGCGGTGCAGCGCTCGACCAGGGCGGCGAGCAGCTTGCCGCCGATGCCGAGGCCGGCGCGGCCGGCCTTGACGTAGACAGAGTCTTCGACGGTGTGCCGGTAGGCGGGGCGCGGGCGGTAGGGGGTGACGTAGGCGTAGCCAACGACCTCGCCGTTGATCTCGGCCACGAGGTAAGGCATTTCCTTTTCTAGGACGCCGGCGCGGCGCTGGCGCATTTCGGCGATGGAGGGCGGCTCGAGTTCAAAGGACGCGGTGCCGTGCTGCACGTGATGCGCGTAGATGGTCTTGATGGCGGGCAGATCGGCTTCCGCGCTGTCGCGGATGAGGACGGTGGGCGAATGGGGCGACATGGAAATGGCCGGAGATTTAGTAGGCAATCGGGTGTGCAAGGCGCCGCACCAACGGACACATGAGTTGGGAGGTGTCCGAGGGTGGGAGTACGCAGGGCCGATCGAAAACGCCAGTGTGGGCCAAGCTGATTCATTAATAAAGCTTTGGTCTATTATGATTTGCATAAGCAAAACTTTGGTTAGATCATGCGCGGCTTGAATCTGGACCACTTGCGCACGTTTGCGCAGGTCATCGAACTGGGCAGTTTTTCCGCCGCCGCGGAACGAGCGGGCGTGACGCAGCCCGCCGTCAGTCTGCAGATCCGCCAGCTGGAGCGGCGTTTCGGGCTGAAGTTGGTGGAGCGCGTGGGACGCCGCGCGGGGCCGACGGCGGCGGGGCGGGAATTGCTGGCCCATATCCGCGTGATCGAGGGCGCGATTGCGCAGGCCGAGCAGGCGATGGCGTCGCATGCGTCGCAGGTGTCGGGGCGGATCCGGCTTGGCACGGGCGCGACGGCGTGCACCTATCTGCTGCCGCCGGTGCTGGCGGATCTGCGTCAGCGGTTTCCGGCGCTGGACATCGTGGCCAGCACGGGCAATACGGCGGACATGCTGCGCGGGCTGGAGGCCAATACGTTGGATATCGTGCTGATCACGCTGCCGGCGCCGGGCCGCATGTTCCAGGCGACGCCGGTGATGGAGGACGAGTTCGTGGCGATCTTTCCTTCGCGCGATCCGGCCGCCATCCCTGAGGTCGTGACGCCGCAGTCGCTGGCGCGGCTGCCGCTGGTGCTGTTCGAGCCGGGCGCACGCACGCGACGGCTGGTGGATGACTGGTTCGAGGCGGCGGGCGTGGCGGCCAAGCCGATCATGGAGCTGGGCAGCACGGAGGCGATGAAGGAGATCGTGGGGGCGGGGCTGGGCTGCGCGGTGCTGCCCCGGCTGGCGGTATCCGGCGCCGGACGGCGTGACGCGCTTGAAGTGCGTTCGCTGACGCCAAGGCTGTCGCGCGATCTGGCGATCGTCCTGCGGCGCGACAAGCCGCTCAGCCGCGGGCTGCGGCATTTGCAGGACGCGCTGCTGGCGTTGGGGGGGCGGGCGTCATGACGGCTTCACGCAGGTCCGGCTCGACTCGTGTGGCGCCTTCGATCGCTAGGGCTTCTACCGTTTCTACGACCCGAACGACGCGTACAAGTCCTACGACCACTACGACTCCTTCGGTCGCTACAGCCCCTTCGCTACATAAGACCCGGATGGCCCGTACGAGCCATACGACGCGACCCCTCGCCGAACCCGATCTCTATCCCTACGAATCCTCGCGCCGTCCGCTGGCGGGGCTGGCCATCGACTATCCCGACGGTCACCGGGTCAAGCGACACCGCCATCGGCGCGGCCAGCTCGTGTACGCGATGTCGGGCGTGATGGTAGTGGATACGGACGCGGGCATCTGGGTCGTGCCGCCGACGCGCGGCGTGTGGGTGCCGGCGTGGGTGTCGCACGGCATTCGCATGAGCGGCGAACCGCGCATGCGCACCGTTTTCGTCGAGCCGGGGGCGGCGGCACACCTGCCGGCGCAGTGCTGTGTGCTGTCCGTGTCACCGCTGCTGCGCGAATTGATGGCGGCCGCTGCCGAGGTGCCGCTGGATTGGGAGCCGGACACGCGCGACGGGCGGCTGATGATGCTGCTGCTGGATGAGTTGCGCCAGGAACCCGTGCTGCCGCTGCATCTGCCACAGCCGTCGGAACCCCGGCTGGCGCGCATCTGCCGCGCCATTGTGCGCCATCCGGAACGGCAGGACGGGGCAGCGGACTGGGCGCGGGAATTGGGCGTGGATCCCAAGACGGTGCACCGGCTCTTCGTGCGCCACACGGGTATGACGTTCGGCCGTTGGCGCCAGCAGGCAAGGCTTTTGGCGGCGATGGAGCGGTTGGCGCGGGGTGATCGGGTGCTGGATGTGGCGCTGGACCTGGGGTACGAAAGCCCCAGCGCATTCGCAGCGATGTTCCGCAAGGCGCTGGGGGAGTCGCCCAGCGCTTTCGCGGCGCGCGGCGTGGCGTCCGCCTGATGGCCGCCGGCGGGCCGGCTGGTGGCCGGCCGACCGCCGCGCGTCCGTTTCCGGGGCGCGCACGGGCGGCCGGGTGCGGAAGCAGCGTATTATTTAGCGTTTTGCCGCCCACGCTAACAGCTACAGCCTGAGACAGATCATGCCGCACTACCGCTCCCGCACTTCGACCCACGGCCGCAACATGGCCGGCGCCCGCGCCTTGTGGCGCGCAACCGGCATGAAGGATGGCGACTTCGGCAAGCCGATCATCGCCGTGGTGAACTCGTTCACGCAGTTCGTTCCGGGCCACGTGCATCTGCGCGACCTGGGCGCGCTGGTGGCCAAGGAAATCGAAGCCGCCGGCGGCGTCGCCAAGGAATTCAACACCATCGCCGTGGACGATGGCATCGCCATGGGTCACGGCGGCATGCTGTATTCGCTGCCGTCGCGCGAACTGATCGCGGACTCGGTGGAATACATGGTCAACGCGCACTGCGCCGACGCCATGGTCTGCATCTCGAACTGCGACAAGATCACCCCGGGGATGCTGATGGCCGCCATGCGCCTGAACATCCCGGTCGTGTTCGTGTCGGGCGGTCCGATGGAAGCGGGCAAGGTCAAGTCGCCGACCGACGGCAAGGTCATCGCCAAGATCGACCTCGTCGACGCCATGATCAAGGCCGCCGACCCCAACGTGTCGGACGCCGAAGTGGCCGAAGTCGAACGCAGCGCCTGCCCCACGTGCGGCTCCTGTTCCGGCATGTTCACCGCCAACTCGATGAACTGCCTGACCGAAGCCATCGGTCTGGCGTTGCCCGGCAACGGCACCATCGTCGCCACGCACGCCTGGCGCAAGGGCCTGTTTGAACAAGCTGGCCGCCTGGTCGTGGACCTGTGCCGCCGCTACTACGTCGAAGAAGACGAATCGGTCCTGCCGCGCAACATCGCCACCAAGAGCGCGTTCCAGAACGCGATGGCGCTGGATGTGGCGATGGGCGGGTCGACCAACACCGTGCTGCACTTGCTGGCCGCGGCACAGGAAGCCGGCGTGGACTTCACCATGGCCGACATCGACCGCATCTCGCGCAAGGTGCCGTGCCTGTGCAAGGCAGCGCCCGCCACCGACAAGTACCACATCGAAGACGTGCACCGCGCTGGCGGCATCCTGGGCATCCTGGGTGAACTGGCGCGCGCCGACCTGCTGGATCTGTCCTGCGGCAACGTGCACAGCGGAACGCTGGGCAACGCCATCCAGAAATGGGACGTGGCCGGCGACGCGGGCGAAGAAGCCAAGAAGTTCTACCGTGCAGCCCCCGGCGGCATCCCGACCACGGTCGCCTTCAGCCAGGACGCCACGTTCCTGACGCTGGACACCGACCGCAAGACGGGCTGCATCCGCAGCAAGGAAAGCGCCTATTCCAAGGACGGCGGCTTGGCCGTGCTGTACGGCAACCTCGCTGAAAAGGGTTGCATCGTCAAGACGGCCGGCGTGGACGAATCGCAGTGGGTCTTCACGGGGCGCGCGCGCGTCTTCGAAAGCCAGGACGACGCCGTCGAAGGCATCCTGGGCGACAAGGTCGTGGCGGGCGACGTGGTGGTGATCCGCTACGAAGGCCCCAAGGGCGGCCCCGGCATGCAGGAAATGCTGTATCCCACGTCCTACCTGAAGTCCAAGGGCCTGGGCAAGACCTGCGCGCTCTTCACCGACGGCCGCTTCTCGGGCGGCTCGTCGGGCCTGGTGATCGGCCATGCCTCGCCGGAAGCGGCGGAAGGCGGCACGATCGGTCTGGTCGAAGAAGGCGACACGATCGAGATCGACATCCCCAACCGCAAGATTCACCTGGCCGTTTCCGACGAGGAACTGGCCTGCCGCCGCGCCGCCATGGACGCGCGCGCCGACGGCTGGGAGCCGGTGGGCCGCGAACGCGTGGTGTCGCAGGCGCTGCAGGCGTATGCGGCGCTGGCCACGTCGGCCGACCGCGGCGCGGTGCGCGATCTGTCGCAGCTCAAGCTGAAGGGCAAGCGCTGATCGGTTGATGGCGAGTTGTTGTGAAAGGCGGCGCACTTGGTGCGCCGTTTTTTTTTCAACTGACGATATTCGATGCGCATCTTGCTGTTGCCTGCATCGGGAAAGCGAGGATCAATTACAGCTTGCACGTTGTATTTTTGAAATACAGCTTATGAGTTGTATTTGATAAATACAGCCTACATTGCGTATTCCAGTTTTACAACCTAGAATCTGTAAACCTCACCTTCAAGGGCTGGCATGTCCGACTTCACCGTCCGCACGGCGGACCAGCTTCCCGCCTTGCTCCGGGCATTCCGCAAACAGGCTGGCATGACCCAGGCCGAAGCTGCGCTGCGTTTGGGCGTCACGCAGCAAACGCTTTCGGCGTTTGAGCGCAATGCCGGCAAGCTTGGCGCTGACAGGTTGCTGGAGATTCTCGGCATCCTGGGCGTGGAAGTCGTGTTGCGGCAACGGGAAAAATCCTCCGCGTCCAAAACATCGGCCACACCGGATTGGTAGCCATGGGCCGACGATCGCACCACCGCGCTCTGGATCTCTGGATGAACGGGGACTTCGTGGGCGTCTGGAGCGTCCAGCCCCAGATCGGCGAGACGCTCCAGTACGACGAGGCATGGACTGCCTCGGGCCGGGGGCGGCCACTTTCGCTTTCGCTCCCCTTCACGCCGGGCAACCCGCCGCATCGCGGACAGATCGTGCGCAGCTATTTCGAGAATCTGCTGCCCGACAGCCAGAACATTCGCGAACGCGTCGCGCGGCGGTTCCAGGCGGGTTCCACTGATGCGTTCTCGTTGTTGGCCGAAGTTGGTCGGGATTGTGTGGGCGCTGTTCAGGTCATGCCCCGCGGCGTGGCGCCTGACCCCGTGACGCAGGTCGACGCCATTCCCCTCAGCGATGCGCAAGTGGCCCAGGCGCTGCGCAGCACCCTGATTCCCGGACCTTTGGGCGGGCGCAATGCGGACGCCGATGACGGGTTCCGCATCTCGATCGCCGGGGCCCAGGAAAAGACGGCCATGCTGTGGCTCGATGGCCGTTGGTGCAGACCTCACGGCGCCACCCCGACCACGCATATCTTCAAGATGCCGCTCGGCCTCGTCGGCAACCTGAAGTTCGACATGAGCCATTCGGTGGAGAACGAGTGGCTGTGTTCCGAGATTCTCCATGCCTACGGGCTGCCGGTGGCGCGCACCCAGCCGTTGATGTTCGAAGACATGAAGGTGCTGGCGGTCGAGCGGTTCGACCGCCTGTGGTGGCGCAACGATGATGGCAAGCGCTGGCTGATCCGCCTGCCGCAGGAAGACATGTGCCAGGCGACGGGCACGCCGCCGCATCTGAAGTACGAATCGGACGGCGGCCCCGGCATGCGCAGCATCATGAAGCTGCTGGCCACCTCGCGCGACCCCGATCGCGACCGGCGGACGTTTTTCCAGTCGCAGGTCCTGTTCTGGATGCTGCGCGCCACGGATGGCCACGCGAAGAACTTCAGCATTTTTCTGCGACCCGGCGGCGCGTACGAGCTCACGCCGTTGTACGACGTACTGTCTGCCTATCCCGTCATCGGTACCGGCGCCAACCAGCTGTCGCCGTTCAAGGCACGCATGGCCATGGCTGTGCGCACCAAGAACACCCACTGGCTCATGCGCGACATTCTGCGGCGGCATTGGCTTGCGGTCGGTGCGGAACATGGAGTCGTGGCGCCGGACGGCCGGAGCGTGGAGACGGTGGTCGACGATCTGGTTTCGCGTACGCCGCACGTGGTGCGCGCGGTGCGAGAAATTTTGCCGCCCGCGTTTCCCGAGCACGTGGCCGATACCATCCTCCAGGGGCTGCAGGCCGCGGCAGACAGACTGGCGGGATAGCCAAGGCGTGCATGCGGCACGGCGCTAGATGCCTCGGAATGAGAATAATTGCTATTATTCGCGTCTTCCCGATCTTCGCCCGGCTCGAATGTCTGCATCGCTCAAGCGCAAGCAAGGCTGGCTCGCTCATTACCGCGAGTTGCTTGGCGCATGGCGCAACAAGAATTCGCCGGATGGCGAGGATGCCGTTCAGGACGTGGCGGTGAAGCTGCTTGAACGCGGCATCGTGGATATCGAGGAACCGCGCGCGTATCTGGCGCGCGGCGTCTCAAATGGCGTGATCGACCAGCACCGGCGCCGTGCCATCCTGCCGGTGCGGGCAATCGATGAGCTTGCCGAGCGTGAGCATCCGACGGTGGCGGACGGGCAGTCCGCGTACTACGCTGGCGAACTGTTGACGGCGCTGATGGCGGCGCTGCAGGAGCTACCGCCTGCCTGTCAGCGCGTCTATCTGCAGCACCGGCTGGAAGGCTGGACCCATGCCGAGATTGCGGCGGATATGGGTATTTCGCGCAGTATGGTCGAAAAGCACATGATCCGTGCGCTGCAACACATCGGTGAAAGGCTGAAGCAGCATGCGCCGTCCGATTAAGATGATTTCCCGATGACCCGCCAAGACGAATCCTCCGCCGACGAACTGCGTGCCCGCGCGGCGCAATGGTTCGCGCGTGTCCAGTCGGGGGAGGCTACGCACGACGAGATCGACGCCTGTGCGTCATGGCGTCGCGCCCACCCCTTGCACGACGAGGCATATCGCAAGATCGAGTATCTGTGGCGGGCCACGGATCAGTTGCCGCAAGACGAGCTGCGCGCCATGCTGGCCGCCAGCCGTGCCGCGACAAGCGGTGCGCCAACGCCGCGCCGCCGCGTATTCGGATGGGCGGCGGCCGCTTGCACGGCGGCTGCGGTGGCGGCGGTGGCAGTACCCCTGCTCAACAGCGAGGCGCCGTCCTACCGCGCGGCTTTTCAGACCCAGGCCGGCGAACGGCGCGAGGTGACACTGCCGGATGGATCGGTCGTCAGCCTGAACGTGAACACGCGCCTGGAAGTCGCCTTCTTTGAAGGGCGACGCGATATCACGCTGACGTCGGGTCAGGCTTTTTTTGCCGTTCAGCACGATGGCGAGCGCCAATTCGTCGTGCATGCGCCGGCGGTGACCGTGACCGTGACCGGTACACGCTTCGACGTGCGCTCGGACGATTCGCGGGTGGCGGTGGAGTCGGGTTCGGTGCAGGTCACCACGGGTCGCTGGTGGAACCGGGCCGAGCGTCAGCTCATCGCCGGGCAATCGGTCGAACGTGACGGAGATGGGCTGTTGAGTGCCGCGACACCCGTTCAGATCGAAAACCTGTTGGCGTGGCGGCAGGGCAAGATCGTATTCCGAAATGCGCCGCTGGCGCAGGTGGTGGCCGAGATGAACCGCTACCTGGAACATCCCGCCAAACTCGATGCCCCCGCGCTGCGCGACTATCGCGTGGCCGGCGTTTTCAGTATCGATAAGCCGCAAGACATTCTGGCCGCCTTGCCGGCCGTTGCGCCGGTTCAGGTACGCCCACTGGCCGGCGGCGGCGCAGTCATTGTGCCGCGCTGACAGCGGCGCCTCCCCATTGCTCCATGCGCAAGTCCCTGCCGGACCGCGGACGCCGCGCGTGGCCATAATCGGCACGGTTACAAAATAGTTTTCATTTGCGTTGAGGTGTTTGCCGCGCCCGCTCGTTTGTTCCTACGAGGGGGCGTGCGTTGCCATGCGGCGCGGGCTCCGGGAGAACCTTGGCCAAGGGTTGTGGCGCATAGGCGCCGGTTTGATTGATTGGAACGGAACACCGTGAATACCGAAGTTGCAAGCCGCACGAGCGCGTTACGCACGCCCTTCGTGCTTGGCACCCTTTCCCTGTCATTGGCCCTGACGCTGGGTGGCGCGCCGGCAGGGGTGCAGGCTCAGACGCCCGCCGCGCACATCAGCATCGCAGCCCAACCGCTGGAGCAGTCGTTGCTGCAGTTGGGGAGGCAGACCTCGTTGCAGATCTTCTTTGCCCAGGACTTGGTCGCAGGCATTCAGGCGCCGGCCGTGTCCGGCGCGCTGCCCCCCGAAGAGGCGTTGCGCCGTCTGCTTGCGGGCAGTGGCCTGCAATATGACCGCCGGGGCGACACGGTCACCTTGTCGCGCCCACCGGCCGCCCGGGCGACGCAGCTCGAGCCGGTAACGGTGGAAGGGCGCAACCTGCTGACCACGGAAGGAACGGGCTCCTACACGGTGCGCGCAACCACCGCGGCGACCGGACTGCGGCTGTCTCCGCGAGAAACGCCGCAGTCGGTGAGCGTGGTGACGCGCCAGCAGATCGAAGACATGAACCTGACATCGCTTGGGGAAACGTTGAAAACGGTCACGGGCCTGGTGACGACGTCATCCGACATCGATCGCACCGATATCCATTCGCGTGGCTTTTATGTCGACAGCTATTCCTACGACGGCATGCCGGTGTCCACGCAAAACGATTTCTTCGGCACGTCGAACTTCGATCCCATTCTTTACGATCGCGTCGAAGTCGTGCGCGGCGCGACCGGTCTGATGACCGGCACCGGCAATCCGGGCGCATCGGTCAACGTGGTGCGCAAGCGCGCCACGAGCAAGGAGTTCACGGGCGCGGTCAGCTTGGGCATCGGGTCCTGGGATGACCGCCGCGCGACGGTGGATCTGTCCACGCCGGTCAACGCGGATGGCTCTGTGCGAGCCCGGGTGGCGGGCATGATGGAAGAGCGCGATTCGTATCTGGACCGCTACCACACGCGCAATCAGGCCTTTCTGGCCACGGTAGAGGCCGACGTGACGGCCAACACCACCGTGCGCGTTGGCTTCGAGCACCAGAACAAACGGCCGACCGACGTGACGTGGGGCGGACTGCCGATGCTGTATAGCGACGGCTCGCCGGCAAGCTGGCGGCGCAGCTTCAGCATCGGGGCCGACTGGACGCGGTGGAGCACTACCAACAACACGATCTACGCCTCGGTGGAGCACCAGTTCGACAACGGCTGGAACATCACCGCCAACGTCAGCCGGCTCGACAGTGAATACGATTCCAGGCTGCTGTATCTGATGGGGCAACCGGATCGCGATACCGGAATGGGCCTGAACGTCTGGCTGAACCGCTCGCACCAGGAGTTCGATCAGAACAGCGCTTCGATCCAGGCGGGCGGGCCGTTCGAATTGTTCGGACGCCAGCATGAAGCCGTGTTCGGCCTCGTTGGCAGCAGGTCCACGCTGCGCTATGGCAACTATCCCGCCCTCAATACCAGTCCCGTGGGCAACATATTCGAATGGGATGGCTCCTACCCGGATCCGGGTTGGGGCGAATTCAATACCCTGGGCAAGAACAAGACGCGCCAGACCGCGGCATACGGCGCGCTGCGCCTGTCGGTCACGGATTCGCTCAAACTGATCGTTGGCGGCCGGCAGAATCGTTGGGTGCGTGACAGCGGCGACGACGAGCTGCGCAGCACGGAGTTCACGCCATACGCCGGCGTGGTCTACGACTTTAACGACACATACACCGGCTATGTCAGCTATACCGACATCTTCCAGCCGCAGGCATATCGCGACGCCAGCGGCAGGTATCTGGATCCTGTCCAAGGCAAAAGCTACGAGACGGGCGTGAAGGCCGACTATCTCGACGGCAGGCTCAGCACCTCTTTCTCGGTGTTCCGCATCGAAGAGGACAACGTGGCCGAGCGCGATGGCTCGCGCTTCGTCGATGGCACGTCGGAGTTCGCCTATCGCGGCGCCAAAGGACTGACCAGCGAAGGTTTCGAGTTGCAGGCGTCGGGTGAAGTGAATCCCGGATGGCAACTGACGGCGGGCTTCTCCCGCGCGCTGGTGCGCGACGCGGAGGGCAAGCGCTTCAACACGTACCGCCCGCAGAATCTTGCGCACCTGTTCACGACCTATCTGGTGCCGGGCACCTCGGGCAAGTTGACGGTGGGCGGAGGCGTGCAATGGCGCAGCGGCGTTTACATCGACCAGACGACGTCGGCAGGCGTGAAGGCCCGGCGTGAACAGGGCTCGGTGCTGCTGACCAGCGTGATGGCGAATTACCGGTTCACGCCGAATCTGTCGGCGCAGTTGAACATCAGTAACCTGTTCGACAAGAAGTACTTCGATCTGACGGGCGACGGGCAGGGCTTCTATGGATCGCCGCAAAAAGCGATGCTGACGGTAAAGTACGCCTTCTAAGCCGGATGAGGTTTTGGTGTGGAGCGCTGCCCGCTTCTGACTACCGGGCTGGCAGCGCCGGGCGCTTTTTGGGGATGGGCCGACGATGACGAACCGATAAAATCCCCCAATCTCTTCCCGGGTCCCGAAATCATGTCCCTGAACTCCGACGCCTTGCGCCTCTTCCTCGGCGTGGTCGACGCCGGGTCGTTGAGCGCCGCCGCCGAAATGCTCGGCCAGACCGCATCCGGCGTCAGCCGTGGCCTGCATCGGCTTGAAGAGGACCTGGGCGTCACGCTGCTGAACCGGACGACGCGCCGCATGGAGCTGACCGAAGAAGGCCGGCATTTTCTGCCCAAGGCGCGCCAGATCGTGGCGGCGCTGGAAGAGGCCGAGGAGTGCATGCGCATGGTGCATCAGCGGCCTGCGGGCCGCTTGCGTGTGGACGCGTCGGTGCCGGTGATGCTGCACTGCGTGGTGCCCCACGTTGCCGAGTTCCGGCGTGCGTATCCGGAGATCTCGCTGGAACTCACCAGCAACGACCGCATCGTGGACCTGATGGAGCATCGCACCGACGTGGCGCTGCGCATGGGGCCGCTGACCGATTCCACGCTGCATGCGCGCACGCTGCGGCCGTCGCCGCGCTGGATGATGGCTAGTCCCGATTACATCGCGCGGCGTGGCGCGCCGCGCACGGTGGAGGATCTGGCGGATCACGAGGTGCTGGGTTTCACGCAGCCCGAAAGCCTGAACCTCTGGCCGCTACGTCATGCCGGCGGTTCGAGTTTTCAGGCGACGCCGACGCTTGCGACGTCCAGCGGCGAGACGCAGCGGCAACTGGCGCTGCGCGGCGTCGGCATCGCGTGCCTGTCGGACTTTGTCGTGCGCGAGGATATCGAGTCGGGGCGGCTGGTGAAAGTGCTGGAAAGCGAATACACCGATCACCTGCAGCCGATGCACGCGGTGTATCACCGCAACACGCAGCTGTCGCGGCGTATCGCGTGTTTTCTGGATTTTTACGCGGGCAGGATTTGAGGTGATGCGCGGGTGTCTGACAGCCGAATCGCGTAATGCGCCGGTGTCAGACATCTCAGTGGAGGGTGTCTGACACCTGTGGACAACTGCTATGCGTGCAGCGCTCTTCCAAACGCCGCCAGCACCGACTCGTGCAGCGTTTCCGACAGCGTCGGGTGGGCGAACACGGTGTGCATCAGGTCTTCTTCGGTCGCTTCCAACGACGCCGCCACGCCATACCCCGTGATGAGCTCGGACGCCTCCGGGTGGATGATGTGCGCGCCGAGCAGTTCGCCTGACTTGGCGTCGAACACCGTCTTGACCAGGCCCTGGTCCTCGCCCATCGCGATCGCCTTGCCGTTGCCGGCGAAGGTGAACTTTCCGACGCGGATTTCGCCGCCAGTCTTCGTTGCGTGTTCACGCGCGCGGGCTTCGGTCATGCCGATGCTCGCGACCTGCGGGTAGGAATACGTGCAGGCGGGAATGCGCAGCGGATCGATGGCGTGCACGGGCAGGCCGGCGATGGCTTCGACGCACAGCACGGCTTCGTGGCTGGCCTTGTGGGCAAGCCATGGGGCGCCGGCCACGTCGCCGATCGCGTAGACGCCGGACTCGCCGGTGCGGCACAGGCCGTCGGTGACGATGTGCGTCTTCTCGACCTTGACGCGCGTCTTCTCCAGTCCCAGATTCTCGACGTTGCCGACAATGCCGGCGGCGACGATGACGCGGTCGAAGGTCTGTTCGAGCTTCTTGCCCTCGTGCTCCAGCGTGACCTTGACGCCGTCGGCCGTGGTGGACGAGGCCGTCACCGCGCAACGCGTCAGCACGCGGATGCCTTGCTTTTCAAAGGCCTTGCGCGCCAGCTGCGAGATCTCGGCGTCTTCCTGCGGCAGAATCTCCGGCGTCATGTCGATCAGCGTGACCTCGGCGCCCACCGCGCGATAGAAGCTGGCGAACTCGGCGCCGATGGCGCCCGCGCCCACGACCAGCAGTGACTTCGGGATCTCGGTCGGCACCAGCGCCTGCCGGTAGGCCCAGATGCGCTCGCCCACGGGCAGCGCCGGCAGGTCGCGGGCGCGTGCGCCGGTGGCCAGGATGATGTGCTTGGCCGACAGCGTGGCGCCGTCGTCCAGCGCCAGCTTGCCGGACCCGGCAAGCCTGGCGCTGGCGGCGAACACGGTGACGCCATTCTTTTTCATCAGATGCGCCACGCCTTGCCCCAGCCGGCCGGCCACCTTGCGCGACCGGGCGACCATCGCGGCCAGATCCGGGCGCGCCTCGCCCGCACCCGTCACGCCGTAGTGCGCGGCCTCGCGGCAGGCGCGCAGCACGGTGGCGCTGTGCAGCAGGGCCTTCGTCGGAATGCAGCCCCAGTTCAGGCAGATGCCGCCCAGTTCGGCGCGCTCGACCAGCGCGACCGACATACCCAACTGCGCGGCGCGAATCGCGGCCACGTAGCCGCCCGGTCCGCCGCCCACCAAAACCAGATCAAAACTCGTCTTCGTCATGGCGGGGCTCACAGCAGGATGCGCACAGGGTTTTCGATCAGCGCGCGGAAGGCGGCCAGCCAGCGTGCGCCGACCGCGCCGTCCACGACGCGATGGTCGGCCGACAACGTCACCGTCATCACGGTGGCGGCAACCAGCTGGCCATCGGCGTCCACCACCGGCCGGCGTTCGGCCGCGCCGACGGCCAGGATGGCGGCCTGCGGCGGATTGATGATGGCGGCGAACTGGCTGATGCCGTACATCCCCAGATTGCTGACCGTCAGCGAGCCGCCGGTGAATTCCTCGGGCTTCAAGCGGTTGACCTTGGCGCGCTTGGCCAGCTCGACGATCTCTGCGCCGATGACGGACAGGGACTTCACGTCGGCGTCGCGCACGATGGGCGTGACCAGGCCGCCGTCGGTGGCCACCGCGACGGAGATATCGGCGCCGGCGTGGTATTCGATGTCGTCGTCGTGCCAAGACGCGTTGACCTCGGGCACCTCGCGCAGCGCCAGGGCGGCGGCGCGCACGATGAAGTCATTGACCGACAACTTGACCGCGCCGCCCTGGTTGGCCTGCGCGCGCAGGGCCAGCAGCGCGTCCATGCGGCAGTCGACCGTCAGGTAGAAGTGCGGCACGTGCTGCTTGCTTTCGGTGAGGCGGCGCGCGATGGCGCGGCGCATGCCGGAGTGCGGCACGCGGCGTGCGGCCGGCCGGCCTGCGGTGTGGGCGGAAAGTGGCGCGGCGGCGGGCGCTGCGGCCGGCGCATGGTCGCGCGCGGCTTCAACATCGCGCCGCACGATGCGGCCATGCGGGCCGGTGCCGGTGACGCCCAGCAGGTCGACGTGCCACTGCGCGGCAAGGCGCCGGGCGACGGGGCTGGCGAAGAGCCGGCCGCCGGGGACGGCTGCGGTCGAGGATGCGGCGTGCGCGGCTGCGTTGCCGGCTTGCTGCGGGGCGGCGGCAGACGCGCCAGACGGCGATCCCGAGGCCAACGCTGCACCAGCCGCCGCCGAGGCGCCCGTTGCCCCGCCAGCATCGGACCCAGCAGCCGACCCCGTTGCAACGGCCGCACCACCCTGCTCAGCCAGCGCACGATCAATCGCCGCCGCGTCTTCACCATCCGCGATCAGCACGCCGATCACGGTGTTGATCGGCACCGACGCCGGCCCGGCCTGGACCACGATGCGGCCCAGCACGCCGGCCTGTTCAGCGTTGAGCTCGACGATGGCCTTTTCGGTTTCGATTTCCGCCAGCGCATCGCCGACGGCAACGCGGTCGCCTTCCTGCTTGAGCCACTGATGCAGGATGCCGCCCGAGGCGTCGGCGGCTACGGATGGGAGTTTGATGAGGGTTGCCACGATGTTCTTCCTATTCAGCGGCGCCGGCCAGGTCGGGCCGGTACGCGGCGGGGTCGTCGTATTCGACGAGTTCGAGCACATTGCCTTCGGGGTCGCGGAAGAAGGCGAGCCACGTGCCGGGCCGCACTTCCATGGGCGCGGGCGCGCTGTCGAAGACGACGCCCTTAGATTCCAGATCGCGCACCACGCCGCGCAGGTCGCGCACGATGAAGGTGAGGTAGGCGGCGCCCTGGCGGTCCAGAATCGCCGCGCCGCGCACGGCGGGTTCAGGGGCAACGGCCGGTTGCAGCAGCTTGATGCGCTCGCCGTACGGCGTCTGCAGGCGCGCGACGTCGTAGCCGTGCGCCGTGAGGCCCGTTGCCCGCGCCTTGTCGGCGGGCACCGTCACGCGGTTCACCAGCGTCAATCCCATGACGCCGGTGTAGAACGCGGCCAGCGCATCCAGATCCGCGCAGCAGATGCCGACCTCCATCGGCACGGTCATGTGCAGGGCGCTCATGACTGCTCTCCAAGATCGGCCAGCACGTCGGCCAGGCCCGCCATCACCTCGTCGGTGTCGGCAAACGCCGCGCGCTCCAGCACCTTCGAGATGCTGGGCGAGGCCTCGCCGCCGGTGACGCGTTTGACCGGCTGGTCCAGCCAGTCGAAGTAGCGGCGCTGGATCTCGTCGGCCAGCATGGCGCCGTAGGACGTGCCGCGCGCGCCTTGCTCCACGATCAGCACGTTGTTGGTCTTCTGGATGCTGGCGCCGATGGTGTCCCAGTCCAGGCTGGCGCGGTCCAGCGTGCGCAGGTCGATGACTTCGGCGTCCACGCCGGCCTGTTCGGCGGCCGCCAGCGCGCGGCTGACCATGGACAGGTACGTCAGGATGGTGACCTTGCCGCCTTCGCGGCGCACTTGTGCGCGGCCGAAGGGGATCGCGTAGTCCAGGTCGCCGTCGGGCACGTCGCCCGATGACGCATACAGATCCACGTGCTCAATGACCAGCACCGGATCCTTGGACGCCAGCGCCGTGTTCATCAGGCCGACGTAATCGTGCGGCGTGGATGGGGCGACGATGCGCCAGCCGGGCGCCGTGGCAAAGATGCCGGCCGGGTCCATCGAGTGCTGCGAGCCGTAGCCCGTGCCCATCGCGACCTTGGTGCGCAGCACGAACGGCACGTCGATGTCGCCGCCGAACATGTGACGCGCCTTGCCGATCTGGTTGAAGATCTGGTCGGCCGCGACCCACATGAAGTCCGGGTACATGAATTCCACGACGGGCTTGTAGCGGCCGTCCATCGCCAGCCCGCCGCCCAGTCCGGCAAAGGCGTTTTCCGAGATCGGTGTGCCCAGCACGCGGTCCGGGTACTTGTCCTTCAAGCCGCGCGTGGCGCCGTTGGTGCCGCCCTTCAGGCGGTGCACGTCCTCGCCCAGTACGACGACGCCGGGGTCGGTTTCCATGCGGCGGTCCAGCACGTCGGCCACCGCATCGACGAACTTGCGCGTCACCTTCGCGCCGGTGTGGTCGGCGGCTTCCTGGTAGCGCAGGCCTTCCAGTTCAGCGCCGTCGCTGCGCAGGCCTACGTCGCGGAAATCGGGGCTGGGCCACAGGTCGGCGCGCACGCGGCGCTTGCCGCCGTCCGCCGCTTCCGTCAGGCGGCCGGACACGTCCTTCATCACGTCCTTGCAGCGTTGACGCAGCGCGTCCACGTCCGCCTGCGTGACGAGCTTGCGGGCGATCATTTCCGAGGCGATGCGGTCCAGCGGATCGCGCTGGCGCCACTGCGCCTCTTCGTCCTTGGTGCGGTAGCCGAAGGCGCTGCCGGGGAAGGGGCCGTTCTGGTGGAAGAAGCGGTAGACGTCCACTTCGACGATGGTCGGACCGTTGCCGGCACGCATGTGCGCAACGGCTTCCGACATGGCCAGGTGCACGGCCAGCGGATCCATCCCGTCGACCTTCCAGGACGGAATGTTGAAGGCCAGCCCGCGCGCGGACAGGCGCGGCTCGGCGGTGGATTCTTCCACGGTGGTGGACACGGCGTAGCGGTTGTTCTCGATGAAGAAGCACAGCGGCGTCTTCCACGCGGCGGTCAGGTTCATCGTTTCCAGGACCGACCCGATGTTGACCGCGCCGTCGCCAAAGTACGTGACGGCTACGCGGTCCGTGCCCGCATGCTTGTGCGCCCAGCCCGCGCCGGCGGCCAGCGGCGCGCCGCCGCCAACGATCGCGTTGGTGCCCAATGCGCCGGCTTCCAGCCAGCGCAAGTGCATGCTGCCGCCGCGGCCGCGGCAATAGCCGTTGGCCAGGCCCATGATCTCGGCCAGCGTCTTGTGCAGGACTTCGTCGATGGCGGGCGTCAGCGGGTTGCGCGGATCCAGTCCAAGCGGCGCGACGTGTTGCAGCGCCTTCGCCAGGAACTGGTGGTGGCCGCGATGCGAGCCGTTGATCTGGTCGCCTGCGCCCAGGGCCAGCACCGAACCGACGGCGCCGCCTTCCTGGCCCACCGACGAGTGCGCGGGGCCGTGCACCAGGCCTTCGGCGGCCAGCTCCAGCACGGCTTCCTCGAAAGCGCGGATCCAGTGCAGTTGGGTCAGCATCGTGCCGAGCAGTGCGGGGTCAGCGTGCTGCCAGTCCGAGGCCTCGGCCGTCAGTTGCCGCCAGGGCGCCTGGGGCTCAAGCGGTTGGTAGGTGGCCATGAATGAATCTCCAGAGTGTTTTTGTAAGCGTCGGGGGCAATCAGAGGTAGCTGTAGCGGCTCCAGCCGCCGTCGGCCACCAGGGTGTGTCCGGTGATGTAGGCGGCCTGGCGCGACGCCAGGAAAACCGCCAGGTCGGCCATTTCGGCCGGCTGCGCCATGCGGCGTAGCGGCGTGCGTTGCTTGAGGCGTTCGGGGTCCAGCCGGCCGCGCGCCGCCAGGTCGCGCACCAGGTCGGTTTCGACGTAGCCCGGCGCCAGCGCGTTGACGCGCACGCCCGACGGGCCCCATTCGACGGCCAGCGTCTCGGTCAGCAGCACCACCGCGCCCTTGGTGGCGCAGTAGGCCGCGCGGTCGGGGGCGGCAACCACCCCGTACATGGAGGCCAGGTTGATGATGCTGCCCGAGCCCGCGGGCACCATGCGCCGGCCCGCGGCCTGCGCGCACAGGAAGACGCCGGTCAGGTTGATGTCCACGGCGCGGCGCCATTCGTCCACGGTGACTTCCAGCGTGGGCTTGTTGGCCGAGATGCCGGCGTTGTTGACCAGCACGTCGATGCCGCCCCAGGTCTCGGCAACCTGCGCGAAGGCGCGCTCGACCGCGTCGGCATCGGTGACGGACGCCTGCACGGCCATGGCCTGCGCGCCGGTTCCCGCTGCCGCCAGACTTGCGACAGCCGCCTCCAGCGCGGCGGCGTCCATGTCCAGCAGCGCGACGCGCGCGCCCTGGCGCGCAAAAGCCTGCGCCGTGCTGTAGCCGATGCCCTTCGCGCCGCCGGTGATGACGACCGTCTGGCCGCGCAGCTCCGGATGGATGACTTCAGTGGTGTTGTCCACGATGTGTGCCTGTAATGGATGAGTACGTAGGCCGGCTAGACCGCCAGCCATTCCTGGACGACGTCCTGGCGCTCATGGAGCTGCGCGGGCGGTCCTTCGAACACGATGCGGCCGTGGCCCATCACGCTCACGCGCGTGGACACCTTCAGCGCGATCGTCAGCTTCTGCTCGACCAGCACCACCGACACACCCTGCTTGTGGATATCCCGGATGACGTCGGCGATCACCTCGACGATCTTGGGCGCCAGGCCTTCGGTGGGCTCGTCGATCAGGATGACCTTGGGGTTGCCCAGCAGCGAGCGGCACATGGTCAGCATCTGCTGCTCGCCGCCCGACAGGTTGCCTGCCTTCGTGCTGCTGCGTTCCTTCAGGCGCGGGAAGTAGTCGAACATCTGCGCCACGGTCCAGTACGGCGCATCGTCGCGCCGGGGCTGCTCGCCCATGCGCAGGTTTTCGTCCACCGTCAGGTTGGCGAACACCTCGCGTTCCTCGGGCACGAAGGCCAGGCCGGCGCGCGCGATTTCGAAGGGACGCTTGTTGGTGATGTCGCGGCCTTCGATGGCGATGCGGCCGCCGGTCACGTCCACCAGCCCCATGATGCTTTTCATGGTGGTGGAGCGGCCCGCGCCATTGCGGCCGAGCAGGCTGACGACCTCGCCGCGCCCGATCGACAGATCGATGCCGTGCAGGATGTGGCTCTTGCCATAGTGGGCATGCACGCCCTGCAGCGACAAGAGGGGGGATTGCGTCGTCATACCGTTTCCTCTCCCAGGTAGGCCTCGCGCACGCGGGCGTCGCCGCGGATCGCGGCGGGCGTGCCGGTGGCCAGGATCTCGCCGTAGACCAGCACGCTGATGCGATCGGCCAGCGAGAACACCACCTGCATGTCGTGTTCGACGATCAGCAGGGTGCAGTCGCGCGTTACGTCCTTGATGAGTTCGACCGTGTAGTCGACCTCGTGCTGCGACATGCCGGCCATGGGTTCGTCCAGCAAAATTACCTTCGGGCGCGACGCCAGCGTCATGCCGATTTCCAGCGAGCGCTGCTCGGAGTAGTTCAGGTCGCCGGCCGCCGTGGCCTGCCTGGCCGTCAACCGCACCTTTTCCAGCAGGCGGTCCACGTCTTCATTGACGGCGCGGTTGCGCGCAATCGGCCGCCAGAAGTTGTAGACCAGCCCGTGCATGCGCAGCACCGCCAGCCGCAGGTTCTCGCGCACGGACAGGCGCGGGAACACGTTGGTGATCTGGAACGAGCGCGCAAGGCCAAGCCGGTTGATGGCCTCGGGCGCCAGGCCGCCGATGGACCGCGAGCGCAGGCTGATGTCGCCCGACGTGGGCGCGAACGAGCCCGACATCAGGTGAAACAGCGTGGACTTGCCCGCGCCATTGGGGCCGATGACGGCGTGGCGTTCGCCGGCTTCGATCGCCAGGTTCACGCCGCGGATGATCTGCGCTTCACCAAAGGATTTGCGCACGTCGGTCAGGGTCAGGATCTCGTGGCTCATTTGGCGGGCTCCAGCAGAGGGGCGGCTTCGCCGGCGTCGCGCCACAGGGTCAGCGCCCAGCGGCAGGCGGCAAGGCCGGCGGCGAACAACGCCAGCGGCACCAGCCAGGTCGACACGGCAAGCGGCGCCCACTCCTGGCCGAACAGCGGGATGGCGGGCCAGCCGGCCTCGGGGTTCATGGCGAGGAGGGCGCGGTAATCGCGCGCGAACATGCGTTGCAAGAGTTCGACGGTGAAGACGGTGGCGCCAGTCAGCAGCAGACCCCCGGCCACCGATACCGCGGCGCGCGGCAGCCAGTTGGCCAGGCCGCGCTCGCGCAGCGACTTGGCCGCGCGTTGCACCAGTCCGACCAGGCCGTCCGGCACGAACAGCATCACCAGCACGAACAGAATGCCTTGATACAGCAGCCAGGACCGCGTGATGTCGGCCAGCGTCTGCGACAGAAACGTCAGGATGGACGCGCCCAGCACCGGACCCAGGAACGCGTTGACGCCGCCGATGTAGGCGAACAGCACCGCGTCGGTGGACAGCTTGACCTCGAACAGTACGTAGTTGCCGGCCTCGATGTTCAGCGCCTGCAGGCCGCCCGCGATGCCGGCAAACATCGCCGACAGCGCGAACACCATGGTCTTGAGCGCATGCGGGCGGTAGCCCAGGTAGCGCAGGCGGTTGGCGTTTTCGCGCAGGCCCAGCGTCAGACGGCCCAGCGGTGTGCGCGTCAGACCGTACAGCGCGGCCAGCGACACCACCACCCACGCCAGCACCAGGTAATAGACCTCGATGTCGGACCCGAAGGTAAAGCCCCACGCAGGCATGCGCATGGCGGACACGCCCGCCTCGCCGCCGAAGACGCCTTTCAGGTGCGGCGCCAGCGCGTGCAGCAGTTCGGCAAGCGCCAGCGTGATCATCGAAAAGTACACGCCTGACCGCATGGTGGCGAACCAGCCGGCGACCACGCCGAACAGCAGCCCGGCCACGCCGCCCACGAGCGGCATCAGCGGCGTGGGCAGCAGGCCTGCGCCGCCCAGCGCATTCATCGCATGGATGGTGGCAAAGGTGCCGACGCCAAAGTACGCGGCATGACCGAAGGACAGCATGCCGCCCTGGCCGGCCAGCAGATTGAAGGCGCACGCAAACAGCGCGGCGATCAGCATCTGCACCGCCGCCACGAGCTGGCCGGCAGGCAGCAGCCACGGCAGCGCGCACAGCGCGGCCACACACAGGATCAACAGCAGCGCGCCCGTGGCGCGGCCGGTGGAGGGGGTTGAATGGCTCATGCCTGCTCTCCTTTCAGGCCCGACGGCTTGACCAGCAGCACCACCAGCATCAGCAGAAACGGCAGCGTCGCGGCCAGGCTGGAGATCTTCACCGTCATCAGGCCACCCACGCTTTCGGCCCAGTCACGCGCGCCGAACAGGCCGAACAACGTCGCAAGGCTGGCGTCGATGCCGACCGAGAACGAGCTGATCAGGCCGATCAACAGCGAGGCGATCATGGCGCCTTCCAGCGAACCCAGTCCGCCCACCACGACCACCACGAACACCAGCACGCCCAGTTCCAGCGCCATGTTCGGGTTGGTGGTGTAGAACGCGCCCGCCACCGCGCCGGCAAGGCCCGCCATCGCGGCGCCCACGCCGAACACGCTCATGAAGACGAGCGGCACGTTGTGGCCCAGCGCCTCGGCCATGCGCGGACGGTAGATGGCCGAGCGCACCACGATGCCCACGCGGGTGCGCGACAGCAGCAGGTAGATCACCGCGAACATCGCGATCGACACGCCGCCCATCAGCAGGCGGTAGAACGGATAATCCGCGTCGAACACGCGGAACGCCGCGAAGTTCAGGAACTGCGGCACGCGGTAGTCGACGGGAAAATCGCCGTAGAAAAGCTTGACCAGCTCGGCGACGATGAACGCCAGCCCGAAGGTCACCAGCAATTCCTGCGCGTGGCCAAACTTGTGCACGCGGCGCAGGAAAAAGCGTTCGACGCCCATGCCCAGCACGCCCGAAATGATCGTGGCCAGCACGAGGGCCGCCCAGAAGCCCGTGACGGGCGTCAGCGTGTAGGCGGCGTAGGCGCCAATCATGTAGAACGAGGCGTGCGCAAAGTTCAGCACGCCCATCATTCCGAAAATCAATGTCAGGCCTGCCGACACCATGAATAGCAGCAGGCCGTAGATCACGCCGTTCAACAGCGAGACGGTAAAGTATTCCATGTCCGCTCCAGGATTCTTGCGCGGGACGCCGGGCGTCCCGCGAGCGATTGCGCACGTTGTTTTGGCCGGCCCGCGCCGGGTGTGCGCTTGTCATGTGCCGGCGGCGGCCCGTTCGCGTTTCAGCGCACGGGCCGCCGCGCCGGCATCACTTCGGACGTTGCATCTTGCAGGTGGCCTGCACCGGCGCGGACACGTCGGCCGCGGCCAGCACCTTGACCGGTTCAAAGCCCATGTCGGTGCCGTCGGCCTTGTACTTGGCGTTCTTGCTGACCTTGGACACGACCATCGGCAGTTGCACCTGGTGGTCTTCGGCGCGCATCGTGTAGTCGCCCAGCGCCGACTTGTACGTGACCTGCTCCAGCGCCACAGCCAGTTCGGGCACGGACAGCTTGCCGTCCTTGGGCTTGACCTGCTTTAAGGCTTCGCCCAGGAAGCGAACGCCGATCACGGTCTGCGGCTCGGTGTAGCTGGGGTAGTGGCCGGTCTTGGACTTGTAGTCCTCGGCAAACTTCGCGCCTTCCTCGCCCGCGGCCTCGATGTTGTACGGGTGCGCGATGTAATGGCCCATTGCGACTTCGCCGGCGTTGGCCAGGTTGCCCACCTGGTCCAGGAACACCGTGGCAAAGCGCACCTTCAGGCCGGCGGCCTGCGTGGCCTTCATCAGCAGCAGCAGGTCGTTGGACCAGTTGCCGGTGACCACCGTGTCTGGCGTGGCCGAACGGATGCGCGCCACGTACGGTGCGAAGTCCTGGATCTTGTTGACCTCGTGCAGCGTCTTGCCCACCACCTCGTAGCCGTAGTCCTTGGCAAAGCGCTCGGTCGCGCCTTCCATGTCCTGGCCCCAGGAGTAGTTCTGGTTGATGGCGTACACGCGCTTGCCCAGCGTGCCGTCGGCCGACATCACCGACGCCAGCGCCTTCACGCGCAGGTCGGCGTTGGTGGTGAAGCGGAAGTGGTAGAAGTGGCACTTCTGGCCGGTCAGCTCAAGCGCCTCGCCGCCCACGTTCAGGAAGACGATTTCCTTGCCGGGGTTGCGCAGGTTGTGCTTGCGCACGTCTTCCGTCAGCTGGCCGGAAATCGCCGATGACGACCCTTGCACCAGCACTTGCACGCCCTCGGCGGCAGCGGCGCGGAAGCGGTCGGAGGCGCCCACCGGGCCGCCCTGGTTGTCGAACTCCACCAGTTCCAGCGGCTGGCCGTTCCAGCCGCCGGCGGCGTTGATGCGATCCAGCTCGTATTTGACGGCGGCACGGAACATCAGGCCGGTCGAGGCCTGCGGGCCCGACAGCGTTTCGATCAGGCCGATCTTGACGGGCGCGGCGTGGGCGGTGGCGGCGAGTCCGGCCAGGCACAGCAGACCGGTGGTGAAAGCCAATTTCATGCGTGTCTCCTCCGTTGAACGGGAGTGTGGTGATTGCGTGGGTCAGGCAGGCGCGCGCGCCGCATCGCCGCCGCGCCGCAAGGGCGCGAAAGCGATGGGGAGCGAAGACGGGGAAGTGGCGGCGGCCACGGTCGCACAAGGCGCCGGGGCGAAACGCCAGCCGGGCAGGGCACGAAGCCGCCGGGGCGTCTGAAGGTGCGCCGTCGGACGTGCCGAGGGCGCGGATGCGGTCATGCTGCCGGTGAAGTTCACCTGGTTGTCCCCTGCCTGTTTATGCGGCGTGTCGCCGTGTTTTTCTGACTGACTTGCCTGAAAGCGTCCGTTGATTTACGCTGTCAGCACGAGTTGTCAGGCAACTTTATCAAGTTGTCCGATAAATCATAGGCCAGGCGTTTTTCTCGTGTCAAGCAACGGATTCAGCAGTTCAATCAGAATTTGAACCGTTGCCGCGACAGCGCCGCGGACCGCTAAAAACAGCTTCAGGAGACAGGATGATTTCGTTTGAGGGGCAGGTTGCCGCCATCACTGGCGCGGGCAACGGCATCGGGCTGGCGACGGCGCGACTCATGGCCGCGCATGGCGCGCGGCTGGTGCTGACCGACATCGACAACGCGCGGCTGGAGGAGGTGGCGGCAGAGCTCGACCCCAGCGGGCAGCGCGTCTACACGCATGCGCTGGACGTGTCGGTGTCGCACGATTGCGAACGGGTGTTCGAGGCGGCGGCCAAGCATTTCGGTGGGCTGGATCACCTTGTCCACTGCGCGGGCATCTACCCGGAACAGCTCGTCAAGGACACCAGCGACGAGTCCTGGCGCACGCTGATGCGTGTGAATCTGGACGGCACGTTCTACGTGTGCCGCGCCGCCCAGCGCCATCTGCGCCACGACGGTTCGATCGTCCTGTTGACGTCGCTGGCCGCGCAGCGCGGCAGCTATGCCCACGCCGCCTATTCCGCGTCCAAGGGCGCGGTGCAGAGCTTCACCCGCAGCCTGGCATTGGAACTGGCCCCGCAGATCCGCGTGAACGCGGTGGCGCCCGGCATCATCGCCACGTCCATGACGCATGACCTGATCGGGCAGAAGGGCGCGCAGTTGCTGGAAAGCACGCCGCTGCGCCGCTTCGGCACGGCCGAGGAGATCGCGGGCACCATCGCGTTCCTGTGCTCGCCGCTGGCGTCATTTGTGACGGGCGAGGTCATGCAGGTCAATGGCGGGATCTATATCGCTTAAAGTGCAGGAACGCGGCGCGCCGGGACAAACCGGCAAACCTATAATTTCCAAGGCGCTGCCGCGAAGATGCCTGTCAGGACCCCCACGCGAGACATTCCTATAAACATGGCCGCCGCACCCGCGCGCCGCCCTCACGTTTGAAGATCCCCATGCAGCCCAGTCAAGAATCCGATCCGACGCGCGCCGCGCCTCGCAGTTCGCTATCCGCGGCGGTGGCGGATGCCCTGGCCGACCAGATACGCCAAGGCGTGCTGGCCCCCGGCGACCGTCTGCCCACCGAAAAGCAATTGACCGAAATGCATTCGGTCAGCCGCGCGGTCGTGCGCGAAGCGCTGGCTCGCCTCAAATCCGAAGGCCTGGTCACGTCGCAGCAAGGCAGCGGCGTGTTCGTCGATCCGAACTTCCAGAAGAACGCCTTTCGCATCGCCGCGCCCACGCCGGGCGACAACCAGGACCTGGAACACATCCTTGAGCTGATGCTGTCCATCGAGGTCACGGCGGCGCGCTATGCGGCGCAGCGGCGCACCGATCCTGATTTGAAAAAGATGCGGCAGGCGCTGGTGGGCATGGAGTACGCGCTCATCAACGACAAGCTGGGTGACGAGGAAGACTACCAATTCCACCAGGCCATCGTGCAGGCCACGCACAACCCGCATCTGGTGGCGCTGAACGATTATCTGGAAGCGAATGTGCGGCGCGTCATCCGCAGTGCGCGCAATAACACCGCGCGGATGTATGCAGAGCGCATGGCCGCGGTGCAGAGTGAGCATCAGGCCATCTTTGCTGCCATCGAAGCCGGGGACCCCGATGCGGCGGGGCGCGCGGCCGAACAGCATCTGCGCAATGCGGCGGACCGGCTGCGGTTGTTTCAGGCGGAGCGCCCGGCGCCGGTCTAGCGTGCCTCGGTCTGGCGCGCCCCGGTCTGATCCCATGACGAGCGCACCGTCCTTTACGCGAAGGTCTGCTCCATCTCGCGCCGGAACTGCACCGCCGTCGAGCGTTCGTCGTATTCCACATCGCGCCAGCGGATCGCCTGCGACTGGCGCACGGGATTCTTCAGCTTGACCTTGTTCGACAACCCCAGCGGCAGATAGCCTTCCTCGACCGAATCGGGGGCCGGCATCAGGCGCCCGTACACCGTATAGCCGCCTTCGCCGTCCAGGATCTGGCCGGCTTGCAGGTCTCGCTTGGCCGTCGCCACGACGTCACCATGCCAGCCGGCCGGCGCACCCGTCGGCTCGCGCCGCAGGCCTACGCTGGCCACGCTGATGCCCAACTCAAGCCCGATCAGGTGGTACGGCTTGTACATGGCGGTGAAATTGCCGCTCGGATCGGTGACCAGGCCATATTCCTGGAAGCAGCGCCGCACGTAGTCGCTGTCGGCCGCCAGCGTGACGTACACGCCCCAGCGCAGGTCCCGGAACACCGGCCGGCCGTCGCGTTCCAGCGACGAAATCACCTCGACCTGGCCGCGATGGTGCAGCATGCCGCCATCTTCGCGGGGACGCAGCACGCGCGCCAGGTCGTCCACGCCGCACGGCGGAAAGTGCAGGCCGGACGGCGAGGGCAGCAGGCCCGTGGCATTGGAGACGGCCGCCATCTCGATGGCGCTCTTGGTGCCATCCAGAAAGCTGTTGAACATCTGCGCGTTGAAGTCGCCCGCCGCCACCATTTCCGCTGTGAAGCCGTAATACGGCCAGACGGTATCGGGCGTGGACGTATGGAATTCCGGCAGGTACTTGGTGCCCTTGCCGGCGGCCATGACTTCAAAGCCGCTGGCGCGCGCCCAGTCCACCATTTCGCAGATCAGCGCAGGCTGGTCGCCGTAGGCCAGCGAATAGACGATGCCCGCCTCGCGGGCGCGGCGCGCCAGCAGCGGGCCGGCCAGCGCGTCGGCTTCGACATTGACCATGATGATGTGCTTGCCGTATTCGCAGCAGGTCAGCACATGCGTGATGCCGGCCGCGGCCTGGCCGGTAGCGTCGATGACGATGTCTACGTCGGGACTGGCGATGACGGTGCGCGCATCGTCGCAGAAATAGACCTTGCCGTTCTTGTACGCGTCATTGATGCTGCTGGCGTTGAGCGCGCCCGCGGGCCAGCCGACCCGGGTCAGCGCGGCGCGAGCCCGGTCCGGCACCAGGTCCGCGACGGCGACCAGGCGCATCCCCGGGGTGCGCGGGGCCTGACTCATGAACATGGCGCCGAACTTTCCGGCGCCCAACAATGCGACGCGCAGCGGCTTGTGGTCGGCTTCTCGCTGCTTGAGCAGACGGTACAGATTCATGGCGCGGGCTCCTCCTGGGTGGGGCGTACGACTCCACAGGATAGTCCCAAACGATGACGCCTGAACAGGACTCAGGCATCTGCCGTATAGAGCTCGCCGGCCAGCACGTTGCGCCAGTTCTGCCAGGTGATGCGCGGGCGGTCCGTCACCTCGCGGTTGTAGGGCGCGTCGAACAGGATGTGCTTCCAGCGCGGCCGCACGGCGCCTTCGATATGCGGCTTGTCGTCGATGAGCAGATGGCCCTGCACCAGCGTCTTGTCCTTGGTCAGGATCAGCCGGTTGGTGGCCTCGCGGCCCAGATTCTTTTCCACCCACAGGTATTTTTCGGCGACGCAGTTTTCAAACTGCGACAGCGGCGACGAGCAGATCCGCACATCCATGCCAAGCGCCAGCAGTTCCTTGACGGCATCCAGCGCACCGGGCACGGGCGGCAGATTGCGGATGAAACCCGGCGCGGTGTAGATCGCCTCGGCCATGCCGCGTAGTTCGGGGCCGTAATCCTCGCGGATGTAGAAGGACTTGCGGTCCTCGAACGCGATGGGCGCGATGTCCGGGTGGCGTTCGCGCCAGGCGTCGATGAAGGCGTGTTCGAAATCGGCCAGCACGCCGTCTTGATCCAGCAGGATGATCATGGGGGTCCCAAACGTTGGCAACCGTAGGATTGTGCCCTAGCCGACCAGCGGCCGGGATTGCGCCACGATGCGGTAACGGCTGCCGCCGGTCAGCGATTCGGACGCGACCAGCACCATGCGGTCGTAATGCCAGTCCAGCGGCGCGGGCGCGTCGGCGGGCGGCGCGGCGTGCGTGATGTTGCGCAGCAATGTGACGTGCGGGCGGAACGGCTGGGTCGGCGGGGTCAGTCCATAGCCGGACAGCCACTCCCAGAGATCGTCGTGGGCCTGCTGCAGCCTCGGGGGCGTCTCGGCGGGACCCGCCCAGAGAATGCGCTGGCGGTGGAAGACCCCGTAGCGGTCCAGCCGCACATCGCCCGGCGTCAGGCGGCGTTCGGGCGTGGCGGCCGCCAGCTCGTCGGCCAGGGCGCTGTCGACGGGCCCCAGGAAGGCGAGCGTCAGATGCAGCGTCTCGGTGCGCATGGCGCGTCCGCCCATGGCCGGCTTTGCGGCTTCCGCCCAGCCGGCCAGCGACGCCGCCAGCGGGGGAGACGGCCACAGCGCGTAGAAGAGGCGGATGGTGGACATGCGCTGATTGTAGGTCGCGTCTGCGAGGGGCGGGCCCACCGTTTTCCTTCAGCCGTAATGCTCGTCGTCCAGCAGCATGTCCTCGAAGAACGCGCCGAACCGGCGTTGGGGATCCAGTAGGTGGATCTCCAGGATCCAGCGCATGTCCGACGGCGCGATGTCCAGATCGGCAAGCGACCCGGTGTGAATGGCCGCGTGGGGAAAGTCGGAAATCCGGTGGCCGGGCAGCTCGAAGTTCAGCGCCCAACCCATGGCGCGCGCCTGGCGGTCGGCGTGGGCATAGAGCGCATGGCCGGTCAGGCGTTCGCGCAACCATCGGTCGCGCACGTCGTGGAAGAGGATTTCGGCATCGCGCGCGCAGCGCGCCTGCTCGGCGTTGCCACCCAATACGAATGACTTGCCGCCGTCGCCTTCCCAGGCGTCGAGGCGGGGTGCGATGTCCAGAAAGAAAATGTCGTCTTCGCCCAGCACCGCGCCCGGCTCGGACGGCTGGCGCATGGACTTGAGCGTGTTGGCGCCAAAGCGCACCCGCGTGGGATGCCAGCTCAGGGCCATGCCGGCGTCGATGAGTGTCTGCTTGGCGAGCCTCACGGCGTCTTCCTCCACCATGCCGGGCTGGATGCGGGCGGCGATGTCGGCAATGGCCTGGCGCGTCTTGTTGCGCGCCCGCAGCATGCCGTCCACGGAGAAGGCGGGCCCAACGCGTTCGCTGGCGGGGGAAGGAGGCATCGTCATGTCGGAATTCCTATGTTGCTGGGCGCAGCGGCATGCCGCGCCGGACAGGTGCCAGTCTGGGCAGAAGAGGGCAGGCCCGCGAGCGCCCGGCGGGACGGAATCGTGCCAGGCTGGCGCGTGGACGGGCCAGCGACGCAGGCAAGGACGGATTCGGGCCGCCATGGCGCGTTTCAAGGCCAAGGATTCGCGTGGGCCGCCGCACATGGTTGGCGCTGGGCTAACGTAGCGGTTTTCCTTTGTACGCCCGTCACCCGCCATGAAAACCGTCGCCCTTGTCGTGTTCCCCGGGGTGCAGGCCCTGGACGTCAGCGGCCCCATGGATGTGTTCGCGGAAGCGAACCGCTTTCTGGCGCCGGCCCGGCAATACCGGCTGGAGATCATCGGCCTCACGCGCGGCGCGGTACCGTGCTCCAACGGGATGACGATCCTGCCGCAGCGGCATTACGCCGAGGTGTCTGACACCCCAGACCTGTTGCTGGTCGCGGGAGGCCCGAACCTGCCGGCTGCGCGCGAGCCCGACGAGGCGCTAGTCTGGCTGCGGGCGGCCTGCCGGCGCGCGCCGCGGTACGGGTCGATCTGCAACGGCGCCTTCTTGCTGGCACGCGCGGGACTGCCCGATGGCGCGGTCGTCACCACGCACTGGAACGATGCGCAGGCGTTGGCCGCGCAGTATCCGGCGTTACGGGTCGAGGTGGACAGGTTGTATGTGCAGGACGGCCGCCTGCATACGTCGGCGGGTGTCACGGCAGGCATCGATCTGTCGCTGTATCTGCTGGCGCAGGATCACGGCGCAGAGGTCGCGCTGAACGTGGCCAAGCGGCTCGTGGTGTTCACGCAGCGCGCTGGCGGGCAATCGCAGTTCAGTCCGTTTCTGACCCCGTTCGTCGAGGAAACCTCGGTGGTCGCGCAGGTGCAGCAGCATGTGCTGACCAACCTGTCCGGCGACTTGGGCCTGGCAGAGCTGGCCGCCGTGGCCCGGATGAGCCGCCGCAATTTCTCGCGGGTGTTCCGGCGGGATGCGGGCGTGACGCCGGCGGAATTCGTGGAAAGCGCGCGGGTGGACGCGGCGCGGGCGCGCCTGGAGCGCGACGGTGCGCCGCTCAAGACGGTCGCGTATGAATGCGGCTTTCGCGATGCGCGCCACTTACGCGAGGCATTCACCCGTCGTTTGGGCGTGTCGCCCAGCCAATACCGGACCAGTTTCAGCCTGGGGCAGGGCGGCGCGGCGCTTGCTGATTAGCGCGTGGGGACGGCAGGATGCTTGCCGTTCAGGGGTAGGGATCGCGCCGCTCGCCGTTCAAGGCTTGGTGCGGCGCGTCACACCCGTGTCAAAGCGTTCAACGCCCGGCCGGGCAGGGCGGTCGAAGCGTTCCACGCCGGGGCGCGCGGCGGGGCGGTCGAATCGTTCGACGCCCGGGCGGTTCAGCCGCTCGACGCCGGGGCGATCCAGCCGTTCCACGCCAGGACGATCAAACCGTTCCACGCCAGGACGATCAAACCGTTCCACGCCCGGTCGATCAAACCGCTCGACGCCGGGCCGCGCAAAGCGCTCGACCCGTTGCGGCGTGGCCGTCTTGGCGGCCGCGCTTTGCGCCGCCTCTTGCTCACGCTTGGCGATGATCTCTTCGGCGCGCTGGTGGTGCGGCGCCATCTTGCGCACCATCACCCGGCCGTCGCGCGGGAAGTAGTTGATGCGGCGCGCGTGCACGTCGCCCAGATCCTGCGCCTTGACGGGGATGCCTTCGGTCTTGAGGTAGTTCAGGACGAACTCGCCGTTGCGCTCGCCGATGTTCATCTGCTGCATGGCCGCCAGCACCGCGCCGCCGCCGAACACCTTGGCTTCCAGGCGGTCGCGCGAGGCGCCGGCCTTGAGCAGTTCGTTGATCAGCACTTCCATCGCAAAGGCGCCGTAGCGCATGGTGGCCGACGCGGGCGACTGCATGTCGCCCTCGGGCAACATGAAGTGGTTCATGCCGCCCACGCCCGTGACCGGGTCGTGGATGCAAGCCGCGACGCAGGATCCCAGCACGGTCGAGATCATCATGTTCTCGTTGGTGACGTAGTACTCGTTCGGGAGCACTTTCACTGCCGGAGATTGGAACGCGCTGTCGTAGTAGTGACGCGTCGCGCGGGCTTCAAGAGCGGCCATTGGACTGATATCTGGGCAAAAACGGCGATTGAGACACTAGAAATACGGGAAAAAGCGACAATTGTGACAAAACATGTAAAAAAATGTCGCTTTATTCTTGCATATCCCGGCAGTCAATGGGAGAAAACTGTGTAAACACGACCAAAGCGTCGTTTATTGGAACTTCCTCCTGACGCCCGCATGCAAAAAGCCTGTGCGGATGGCAGGCAACCATCCTACACAGGCAAGTTCGGGGTCTTTCCCCGGATCACGGGGATGAAGGGGGTTCAAACGGAGGTTTAAAGGTCGGATTTCGCCCGACCCGGGCCTCAGAGCTGGTAGCGCGCGGTCAGCATCAGGTTGCGCGGGTCGCCATAGACGTTGCTGGGAAAGCCGACGCTGCCCGACAGGGCGTTGTAGTAGCGCTTGTCAAAGACGTTGTTGATGTTCAACTGCAAGTCCAGCTTCGGGGTTGCCTGCCAGCCCACCACCAGGTCGGTGACGGTGTAAGCGCCCTGGCTGATCCGGAAGGGCACACCGCTTGTAGTGCCCTGGTTATAGATCGAGTCCTGACGGTAGATCGATCCGCCGACGCGCCAGCCCTGCATGACGCCGGGCAGCCGGTACATGGTCGACAACTTGAACAGGTGCCGCGGCGTGTCCGTGTCAAAGAGCGCGCCCACATTGGCGGGGTTCGCATCCTTGCGGTAACGCGCGATGGCCACCGTGTAGCCCGCGCTGACCTGCCAGTTGGGCGTAATGGCGCCCTGCAGCTCAAATTCCACGCCCTGGCTGCGCACTTCGCCGGCGGCCGAATAGCAGCTGACCGTCGGGTAGCCGGCGCACTGGCTCTGGTCGGTGCTGCGGAACGCACGGTTCTTCTGGTCCATGCGGAACAGCGCGGCCGAGGCATTGAGCGCACCCCCGAAGTATTCGCCCTTGATCCCGATCTCGTAGTTCTGGCCGATCACCGGATCCAGCAGATTGTTGCTGGCATCCAGGTAGTTCTGGGGTTTGAAGATGTCGGTGTAGCTGGCGTAGACCGAGTGCTGGTCGTTCAGGTCGTAGACCACGCCGGCGTACTTGGTCAGTTGGCTGTTGATGCGGTAGCGATTATGCGCACTGACGGACGGCGTGTTGGACGCGAAGTTCGGATAGGTGTTGACGGTGTCGTTGTAGTCGAACCAGTCCAGCCGGCCGCCCAGGATGAGCTTGAGCCGGTCGGTCAAACTCAGGCGCGTCGTGGCGTACACGCTTTGCTGTTTGATCTTGGCGTCCATCCAGTCCCGCAGCGGAATGTGGGGATCCGGGACGGCGCTCGGGTCGAAGTTGTAGAGGTCCAGGTTGCTGTTCAGAACCAGCCCCTGGCGGCTGTTGCCGTCAAAATCGACGTCGCGGTAGCTGGCGCCCAGCACCAGCTCGTGCGTGCGGCCCAGCAGATCGAAGGGGCCGTTGGCGTACAGGTCGACGCTGCTCTGCTTTTCCTTGTGGGCATTGCGCGCGCCCAGCTGACTGTACCGGCCGGTGGCGATGCTGTAGCTGAGGTAGTGGCCCTGCATGTCGACGTCGGCCTGCGCGTAGTACGCCGACAGGTGCATGCGCCAGCCATTGCCGAACCGGTGGTCGAGCCCCGCGAAGGCCGAGTTGGTGGTCTTGTTCCAATGCTCCCAGTCATTGGCATAGGACGTGGACCGGGGCAATCCCAGATCGCTGCCGTCGCGACCCACCGGCAGGCCGGTGAAGCCGTTGCCGTGCAGCCGGTTCTCCTGGTGCAGGGCGCTGAGCGTCAGCGTGGTGGAGGCGCCCAGATCCTTTTCAAGGATTCCGTAGAACGTTTGACCGTCGCTGCTTTCGCCGCGTTTGTAGCTGCCGTAGTCCTGCGTGGCGACCACCGCGCGGCCGCGCAGGCTGCCGTCTTCCGACAGCGGACCCGAGGCGTCCAGTTCCGCCCGGTAGCGGTCCCAATTGCCCGCGCTCGCGGCCAGGGACACCTGCGGCTCCGCGGTCGGGCGCTTGCGGACCAGGTTGATGGCCGCCGACGGATTGCCCGCGCCCTGCACCAATCCGGTGGCGCCACGCACAATCTCCACGCGGTCATAGATGGCCATGTCGGTCGCCAGCAGATCCTGCGACAGGTTGGAGCTGTCCAGGCCCACGGGCAAGCCGTCGTACATGATGTTGTCGACGTACATGCCGCGCGAATAGAAGGACGCGCGCTCCGGTCCGAAGCGCCGGAAGGTCAGGCCGGTGGCGGTCTGCACCACGTCGTTGACCGTCGCCAGGTTCTGGTCCTGAATCCGTTGGCGGGTGACGACGGTGACCGACTGCGGGGTTTCGCGCATGGACAGGTTGAGCCGGGTGGCCGTGCTCATGCTGCCGGTGGTGTACGACTCCGTGCCTTCGGTCGTGCCGTCGGCGGCAGCGCTGGCGGTCACCGTGACCAGCGGCAGTGTGGTGGCGCCGGATGCGGCGGATGCGCGCGTGTCGTCGACGCGCAGCACGAACGCGCCCGTGTCCAGCCGCACGGCCTGAAGGCCGGTGCCGGCGAGCAATCGCGCCAGCGCGCTGGCGGCGGGATGGCGGCCCTGTACGCCCGCCGTGTGCTTGCCGTCGGTTTGCTCGGCGGTGAAGGTCAGCATGATGCCCGCCGTGCTGGCCAACTGCCGCAAGGCGGGCGCGAGCGGGCCCGCGGCGATGTTGAATTCGGCGGTTGTGGTGCCGGCCGCCGCGGTATCGGCCGTCGCGGTATCGACCGCCGCAGACGCGTTCTGCGCGCGCACGGATCCCGGTGCGCCACCCGCAAGCGCGGCGGTCAGCGCCAGGACGGCCAAAGCAATGGGAGATGGATTTGGGCGCCTCGAATCTTCGGCGCGGTACTGGTTCGGCATGTTCTTCCTTGTGATCGGACCTCCGAAAATTCCGGTCCCTCATGAGGTAGGTGCCGCGAAAACGCAGATCGGGCAGTCGCTGCGAAAAATATTTTTCGCCGACCTAGTTGGCCGGCCCGACCGTCGCCCAGTAGCGGGTGCGCCACTGCACGCGGACGGGCAGCACGCTGGACAGGGTCGCCAGGATGCGATCGGTGTCGGCCAGGGGGAAGACGCCGGAAAGCCGCAGTCCCGCGATCTGCGGATCGACGCGCAGCACGCCCGTCCGGTAGCGGCCCACCTCAGCCAGGAAATCGCCCAACCGCTGCTCGTCGGCCACCAGTTGTCCCCGTGTCCACGCGTCCGCGTGCGCATCGGCCGGCTGTGGCGCCTCGACGGCGTCGCGGTTGAACCGGGTCTGCTCTCCGGCGTGGAGCCGTCGCGCGTTGCCGGACCGGGGAGCAATCTCCACCGTGCTCTCCTGAACCGCCACCTGGGTCGAGCCGGATTGCTGCCGCACGGTGAAGCGGGTGCCCAGCGAGCGGACGGTGCCTTCGGCGGTCGCCACCAGCAACGGCCGCGCATCCGCCCGCGCCGGCTCGTGCCGCGTGGCGACCATGATCTCGCCCGCCACCAGCAGAATGCGGCGCTGGGTGTCATCGAACTGCAGATTCACGGCGCTATCCGTGTTGAGCGTCAGACGGGTGCCGTCTTCCAGCGTGAAATTGCGCTGCTCACCGGTGCCGCTGCGATAGTCGGCCATGCGGGTCTGCCAGATGCCGGTGCGGGACCCGAGCAATCCGGCGCCGGTGGCGATCCCACCCCATAGCAGCAGCCGGGTGGCCCGCCGGCGGGCGGTAAGGGTCGGCCTGCCAGCTGGCCCGTACGGCGACAGGGCCGCATAAGCCGGCGCGCGTTCCAATGATTTCATCCGGCCGGTGACGGACTCCACGTGCTGCCAGGCCGCTTCATGGTCGGCATGCGCCTGGCGCCACTGCCGCCATTGCAGCCGTTGCGCGTCGCCAACTTCTCCGGACATCAGCAAAGTGAGCCAGTCCGCCGCCGCATCGGCTGTGGCCCGGGTGATGACCCGGCCGCCGGGCAGCGTCAGCGTATCTCTGCGGGAGGTCATGTGGTCAGTACGCCAGCGCGAACATGCATTCGCGGTTGGCCCGGGTCAGATACTGCTTGACCGAACTGGCCGAGGCGCCCAGCCGTTCGGCGATCTCGGCGTAGCTCAATTCGAACAGGTGCGCCAGCAGAAAGGCTTCGCGCACTTTGGGAGGCAGGCCGTCGAGCACGCGGTCGATCTGCTGCAGGCTTTCAACCGCCATCAGCCGCATTTCCGGCGAGGGCGCCACTTCCTCGGGCAGGCAGGCCAGCGCTTCGAGGTACGCCGTTTCCAGCAGTTGCCGGCGATGCCGGTGTGCAAGCAGCCGTCCGGCGACCGTGGCCAGGAACGGACGCGGCTTCCGGATCTCGGAAGCCGCGGTCTTGCGGTCCAGCAGGCTGAGGAACGTGTCCTGCGCCAGGTCGGCGGCTGCGAACGTGTCGCCGACGCGCCGTCGCAACCAACCTTGCAGCCAGGTGCTGTGCTCGACATACAGCCCGGTCAAATCATCAGTGGCGGCGGGGTCCGGGGCTGGCATGAGGACGAAACAGCGGAGTCTGGGTGCAATGAGAATTGATCTCATTATACAGATTCACGCTTTTGGGCTCGGGACGAAGCGCATGGCTGGTCCGGGCAGCGCGCCCGGACCAGCGGCCAAACCGCTATAGGGGGCGGCTTAGAACCGCGTGCTGCGCGTGACCGACCAGCGCGCGGACAGCGCGCCGAGCGCGGCAGACGCCACCACCGCACCGATCAGGACGGGGGCGCCGGGCAGGTGCAGGGCAAATTCGGCCCCATAACTGCGGGCCAGCCCCAGCAGGGCTTCGTTCAGCGGAGACAGCGCCACGGACGCCACGCCAATCGCCAGCAGCGAAGCCAACGCGCCGGACAACGCGCCCAGGTACAGGAACGGCCGGCGCACGAACGATTCGGTGGCGCCGACCAGCCGCGCCACGCCGATTTCCTCGCGTTGCGACAGCGCCTGCATGCGTACGGTGTTGAACACGGTGGCCAGCACCACGACCGCCACGCACGCGGCCAGGAATCCCAGGCCGATCCGGGCAAACCGCAGAATGGCTTCCAACCGCTGGACCCACGCGCTGTCCAGTTGCACCAGGTCCACGTGGTTCCATTGCTTCCAGGCCGAGGCCAGCGTGTCGGCGCGTCCGGCCAGGTTGTCGCCGTCGGCCAGCGTGACGACGACCGCGTCGGGCAGCGGGTTGCCCGGCAGCACGGCCAGCGCTTCCTGCCAGGCGGGGTTGGCGCGCAGGTCCGCCAGGGCGCTTTCGCGGCCCACGACGCGCACCGCGCGCACCTCTTGCGGATAGTCGGCTTGAATGCGCTTGGCGACGTCGGCCGCGGCGCCCGCAGGCGCGTCCACGCGCATGAAGACGGTGACCTCCGGCGTGACGGACATTTCCCGCGCCACCGGTTGCACCGAGACCAGGATTGCGCTGCCCAGCAGCGGCAGCGCCAGCGCCAACGCCATGACCAGCAGGTTGGCGAGCGATGAGAAGGGTTGCTTGATCAGCCGGCGCAGGGTGACGAGAAGCGCGTAGCGGTGTTGCCGCAGCCAGGCGTTCATGCCGACTCTCCCGGATGGCCGAGGCCCGGCTCGGTGCGGCCGGGACGGACGGGCGCCGCCGTTGCGCCATGCGCGCCATGGGTGGCCGCGCCGTCCGGCGGCGTCGCGGGGCCGTGGGAGTCGGCGAACTTGCCCGGCTCGATCCGCAGCGTGCGGGTGGCGTAGCGCGCCATGAGTTCCTGGTCGTGCGAGGCGATCAGCGTGGTGACGCCGACGCGGTTGAAGTCGCGGAACACGTTCATGATGCGTTGCGCGTTGTCGTGGTCGAGGTTGGCGGTGGGTTCGTCCGCAATCAGGATCGCGGGCCGGTTGACGATGGCGCGGGCGATCGCCAGGCGCTGTTGTTCGCCGCCCGAGAGCTCGATGGGATTGAGGTCTTCCTTGCCCGACAGCCCCACCTTGTCCAGGGCGGCACGGGCACGCGACGCGGCGGAATCCCAGGGGTGTCCCTGGACGGCCAGCGGCAGCATCACGTTTTCGAACGCGCTTCGGTCGAACAGCAGGTGCGTGTCCTGCAGGATGACGCCCACGGCGCGACGCAGATAGGGCCGGGCGCGCGCGGGCAGCTTGTCCAGACGCTGGCCGTTTACCTGGATCGAACCGCGGCTGGCGGGTTCAAGCCCGCCGATCAGCTTGAGCAGGGTGGACTTGCCGGCGCCGGACGGCCCCGATACGAAAACGAATTCTCCCGCGCTCACGCGGAAGTTGATGTCGGCCAGGATATTGCGGCCGCGACCATATGATTTGAATACGTGCTGGAATTCGATCATGGCGGCTGTCAGATGAAGCCGCCATAGTAACTCGGGGACAGTAAGGTGGCCTACATCTCTTGGCGTGGGCCGCGCGGTTCGGCGTCATTCCACCGGCTGAAACATCGGTGCGCAAAGCTGAAAGCGCGTCCCTGTTTTTCGTCAAAAACAGCGTTTCATTTCATCCAGTGTCCCTATATTTCAAGGGAATTCCCGGATGCGCCGCGTGCTTTGCGGACGCTACCATCCGCCCCATGCGTGGGTCCAACCCGGCCCTAGCTTTGGATTCCGCTTCATCCCACACGGAGATCACGATGAAAGTACTGAAACTCGCTGCCATTGGCGCTGCCCTGTTTGCTGCATCCTCGGCTGCCAACGCTGGCGCAACCTTCGATAACGTCAAAAAGAAAGGGTTTGTCCAGTGTGGGGTTTCGACGGGCATTCCGGGTTTCTCCATCGCCGACAGCAAGGGCGAATACAAGGGCATCGACGTGGACATGTGCCGCGCCATCGCCGCGACGATGTTTGGCGATGCCAGCAAGGTCAAGTTCACGCCGCTGAACACCCAGCAACGCTTCACCGCGCTGCAGTCCGGTGAAATCGACGTGCTGACCCGCAACACCACCGTCACGCTGACGCGCGACACGACGCTCGGTCTGATCGGCGTGGGCGTGAACTACTACGACAGCCAAGGCGTCATGGTCTCCAAGGACCTGAACGTCAAGAGCGCAAAGGAACTGAACGGCGCCACCATCTGCGTGCAGCCGGGCACCACCACCGAGCTGAACCTCGCTGACTGGTTCCGCAGCCAGAAGATCGAATTCAAGCCGGTCGTGATCGACAAGTACGACGAAATCATCCGCGCCTTCTCGGCCGGCCGTTGCGACGCCTTCACGACCGACAAGTCGCAGCTCGCCTCGACCCGCACCACGCTCGAGAACCCGGACAAGTTCGTCATCCTGCCGGAAGACTTCTCCAAGGAGCCGCTGGGCCCCATGGTCCGCCAGGGCGACGAGCAGTGGTTCAACATCGTGCGCTGGTCGCTGAACGCGATGCTGGAAGCCGAGGAATACGGCATCACCAAGGCCAACGTCGATGAAATGACCAAGAGCCCCAACCCCAACATCCAGCGCATCCTGGGCGTGACCCCGGGCATGGGCAAGAACCTGGGCGTGGACGACAAGTGGGCCTACAACATCATCAAGAGCGTGGGCAACTACGGTGAAAGCTTCGAATCCACGCTGGGCAAGAACAGCGCGATGAAGCTGGAGCGCGGTTTGAACGCTTCGTACAAGCAAGGTGGCTTGATGTACGGCTGGCCGGTGCGCTAACGCGCGGCTGCCTGGCATGGCGGAGCACGGCTCTCCGTCATGCCTAGGGCCTGTCTGCACAGGACGTGTATTCTGGACAGGCCCTAACCCGCCTTCGGGCGGGCGGCAGAAGTGGGTGGCGCGGCTTTTCCGGCATGCCACCCGGTGTCCGACTTCTGTAGATTCATCATGATGACTCCCAACAAAAACGCCCCGATTTCGGCACCCCCTCGGCGTCTGAACTGGAACGATCCCGGCGTACGCTCCGTGGTCTACCAGGTGATTGCGCTGACCGCGGTAGCCTGGGCCGTGTGGTTCCTGGTTTCAAACACGCTCCACAACCTGTCCGTGCGCAACATTGCCACGGGCTTCGGCTTCCTGAACCGCGAGGCCGGATTCGCCATCGGCGAAACCGCTGTCGCCTATTCCCCCTCAGACACTTACGGCCGCGCCATCGTGGTCGGCCTGCTCAACACGCTGCGCGTCGCCGTCCTCGGCATCGTGCTGGCGACCATCCTCGGCACGCTCATCGGCATCGGCCGCCTGTCCAAGAACTGGCTCGTGGCCAAGATCACCTCTGTGTATGTCGAGGTGATGCGCAACGTGCCGCTGCTGCTGCAGCTGTTCTTCTGGTATGCGCTGATCACCGAGAACATGCCGGGTCCGCGCCAGGCGCACAATCCGCTGCCGGGCGTGTTCATTTCCAACCGTGGCCTCAAGGTCCCGGCGCTGGAAGGCAACTCGTTCGACTGGATGCTCGGCGGACTGGGACTGGCGATCCTCGCGATCATCATCCTGGGCCATTACGGCAAGAAGCGCCACGAGGCTACCGGCCACATGTTCCCGCTGGGCCGCTGGGCCATTGGCCTTCTGATCGGCCTGCCGTTCATCGGCTGGCTGGTCAGCGGCGCGTCGCTGACGCTGAACATGCCGGAGCTCAAGGGCTTCAATTTCTCGGGCGGTCTCACGCTGTCTCCGGAATTCGCCGCGCTGCTGGCTGGTCTGGTGATCTACACGTCGGCGTTCATCGCCGAGGTGGTGCGCTCTGGCATCCAGGCGGTCAGCAACGGCCAATGGGAAGCCGCCGGCTCGCTGGGCCTGCCGCGCGCCAAGGTGCTGCGCCTGGTGATCCTGCCGCAGGCGCTGCGCGTGATCATCCCCCCGATGACCAGCCAGTACCTGAACCTGACGAAGAACAGCTCGCTGGCAGTCGCCATCGGCTACCCCGACATCGTGTCGGTGGTGAACACGACGTTGAACCAGACGGGCCAGGCCATCGAGGGCATTCTCATCATCATGGGCGCGTACCTCACGGTCAGCCTGTCGATCTCGATCTTCATGAACTGGTACAACAAGCGCATTGCGCTGGTGGAGCGTTGATATGAGCAGCACTACGCATACCCCCAGCGAAGCCCTGCCGCCGCCCAGCAATCAGACGGGACCGTGGGCGTGGCTCCGCACGCGCCTCTTCTCGTCGCCGCTGAACATCCTCATCACGGTGCTGCTGGCGTGGTTCCTGTTGATGTCCATCCCGGCGCTGGTCGAGTGGGCCCTCATCAAGGCCAGTTTCGACGCGGCCAACGCGCAGGAATGCCGCGCAGCCGGCGGCGCCTGCTGGGCGTTCATCATTGAAAAACACCGGCTGATCCTGTTCGGCACCTATCCCTACGATGAGCAATGGCGGCCGTTGATCGCCACCATCATCCTGGTGGCGGTGATCGTCTGCAGCGGCATCCGCCGCTTCTGGAACTGGAAGCTGGCCGTCATCTGGACCGTGGGCCTGACGGCCGTGGCGCTCCTGATGTGGGGCGGCGTGTTTGGCCTGACCTACGTGGAAAACGCGCGTTGGGGCGGCCTGCCGCTGACGCTCATCCTGTCCACGTTCGGCATCGCCTTCGCGTTCCCGATCGGCGTGCTGCTGGCCCTGGGCCGGCGCTCGAAGATGCCGGCCATCAAGGCGCTGTGCGTCGTGTACATCGAGCTGATCCGCGGCGTGCCGCTCATCAGCCTGCTGTTCATGTCGTCGGTGATGCTGCCGCTGTTCCTGCCGGAAGGCTTTTCGATCGACAAGCTTCTGCGCGCCCAAATCGCCATCATCATGTTCGCCGCGGCTTACATCGCGGAAACGGTGCGCGGCGGCCTGCAGGCCATCCCGAAGGGGCAGTACGAAGGCGCGGATTCGCTGGGCCTGAACTACTGGCAGCAGATGCGCAAGATCATCCTGCCGCAGGCGCTCAAGATCGTGATTCCGCCGCTGGTCAGCATTTTCATCGCGCTGTTCAAGGACACGTCGCTGGTGGTGATCATCGGCATTTTCGACCTGACGCTGGCGGCCAAGGCAGCCTTGTCCGACGCGGCATGGCGCGGATTCGGGGTGGAGGCGTACCTGTTCATTTCGCTGATCTACTTCGTCTTCTGCTTCTCCATGTCCAAATACAGCCAGGCGCTGGAAAAACGCCTGGCCACGGGTCACGCACGCTAGCAATTTGCCGCGCGTCCGCCGCAAGGCGGGCGCGCAAAGCGATACTTACGGGAGTACAGGCATGTCGGATGCCATTATTCGTTTGCAGGACGTGAACAAGTGGTACGGCCAGTTCCACGTGTTGCGCAACATCAACCTGGACGTCGCGCCAGGCGAGCGCATCGTGGTGTGCGGACCTTCGGGTTCGGGCAAGTCCACGATGATCCGCTGCATCAACCGCCTTGAAGAGCACCAGAAGGGCCACATCATCGTGGACGGCACGGAGCTCACCAATGACCTGAAGCACATCGAGACGATCCGCAAGGACGTGGGCATGGTGTTCCAGCACTTCAACCTTTTCCCGCACCTGACGGTGCTGGAAAACCTGACGCTGGGACCCATGTGGGTGCTGAAGAAGCCGCGTGCGGAAGCCGAGGCCACCGCAATGAAGTACCTTGAGCGGGTGCGCATTCCGGAACAGGCCAAGAAGTTTCCGGGCCAGTTGTCGGGCGGCCAGCAGCAGCGTGTGGCGATCGCGCGGTCGCTGTGCATGAACCCCAAGATCATGCTGTTCGATGAGCCGACGTCGGCGCTGGATCCGGAAATGGTGAAGGAAGTGCTGGACGTGATGGTCAGCCTGGCCCAGGAAAGCGGCATGACGATGATCTGCGTGACCCACGAAATGGGTTTCGCGCGCAAGGTCGCCAACCGGGTGATCTTCATGGACCGCGGCGAGATCATCGAACAGAACAACCCGGACGAGTTCTTCGACAACCCGCAGAACGAACGGACCAAGCTCTTCCTGAGCCAGATCCTGCACTGATCCGCCAAACCGCCTTCGGGCGGTTTTTCATTGGTGCGGGCTGCCAATCCCGGGAATTCCGGGCGTTCTTGCCGGTAGCCCTTTGTTACCTCCGTCACGCCGGTGGGGTATGCTACTGACCGCCATTGATCCGGAGTGAGGAGAACACACCATGTCGAATACCCCCCGCAGCGCCGTGCGCCGCGCCCTGTTGCAAGGCGCCGTGGCGCTGGCCGCGACCCTGCCTTTCAGCGCCCCGGCGTTGGCTCAGGCCGCCGATTTCCCGACGAAGCCGATCCGCTTCGTCGTGCCTTACCCGCCCGGTGGCCCGCTGGACACGATGGCGCGCATGCTGGCCGAGAAGGTGCGCGGCTCGCTGGGTCAGCCGGTGATCGTGGAAAACCGTTCGGGCGCGGGCGGCAACATCGGCGCGGACCTGGTGGCGAAAGCGCAGCCTGACGGCTACACGCTGGTGATGGGCGCGGTGGCCACGCACGCGATCAATCCGTGGCTGTTCGCCAACCTGCCCTACGACCCGGTCAAGGATTTCGCGCCGGTGACGATCGTGGCGGCGGTGCCGAACGTGCTGGTGATGAATGTGGAGTTCGCCGAAAAGAACAAGATCGAGAAGCTGGCGGACCTGATCGATTACGCAAAGAAGAACCCGGGCAAGCTGAACTACGGTTCGGGCGGCAACGGCAGCGCGGGCCATCTGTCGGGCGAGCTGCTGAAGGCGCGCGCGGGCATCAACGTCGAGCACATCCCCTATCAGGGCGCGGCGCCGGCGCAACTGGCGCTGCTGTCCGGCCAGTCGGATTTCATGTTCGACAACCTGGCGGCGTCGGCGCCGCTGATCAAGGACGGCAAGGTCAAGGCGCTGGCCGTGACGACGGCGCAGCGTTCGTCGTTGCTGGCTGACGTGCCGACGGTTGAAGAATCGGGCGTGAAGGGCTTTGACCTGGGCACGTGGTTTGGCGTGTTCACGACGGGCGGCACGCCGGCGCCGGTGGTGGCCAAGCTGAACAAGGCGTATGCCGACGCGATGGCGCAGCCCGATGTGAAGCAGCGTCTGCTGACGATGGGTTCCGAGGCGGGCTCGATGACGCCTGAGGCGTTCGCCGCGTTCGTGAAGGCCGAGATGGCGAAGTATCAGGAGATCGTGAAGATCTCGGGCGCCAGCCTGAATTGATGGCGCTGGCAACGGGCGTCTTTAATCGGATGCCTGTTGCGACGCAGTTTCAACGCCCGCCGGGATGCTTTCCTGACGGGCGTTTTGCTTTCTGTTGATGCCAGCCGCCGCGCATGCCTACCAGCCCATCGCGTAAGCCGGCCGGCGCGGGTCCGCGCCGCCCCAGCGCACGCCGCTATCCAGATCGTGCCGGACCATGCAGACGGCGCCGGCCCGCCAGCTATGGCCGTTCCACCATTTCACGGTATGGCCCATTTCTGCAAGCGCGTCGCCCGCGCTGCGCGGGATCAGGTCTTCGATCATCAGCCGGCCCGGCATGGCGTTGTGCGGCTCGAACGACGACGGAAAGCTGAAGCTGGCAAAGCGCGGCGCCTCGACCGCCTGCTGCACGTCCATGCCGAACACCTCCATGTTCAGGAACGTCTGCAGCATGGCCTGGCACTGCACGTCGCCGCCCGGCGTGCCGAAAGGCATGACGTACTGGCCGGGCCGGATGGCCAGCGAGGGGTTGGGCGTGAGCCGCGGTCTGCGGCCCGGTCCGATGGCGCAGGGATGGCCGGCCTCGGCCCAGGATTGGCTGCCGCGTCCCGACGCGCAGATGCCGGTGCCGGGAATGACGGGCACGTTGTAGGAGCCATCGCTGGGCGTGGCCGAAAACGCGTTGCCGTCCTTGTCGACGACCGCTACATAAGACGTATCCAGGCGCGGATCCGTGCGCGCCATGTCAACGGGCCCGGCCTCGCGCAGGTCGATGTCCCGCGCGTGGGGAAGCCGGCCCGCCGGCGGCATGTCGGGGCCTGCCCGATCCAGGGCAATCATGCCCAGCCGCGCGCGCGCATAGTCCTTTGACAGCAGCGCCGCTTGCGGCACCCGCGCATGGCGCGGATCGGCGTAATGCACCTCGCGGTCGGCGAAGGCCAGTTTGATGGCTTCGGTCAGCAGATGCACATAGGGGGCGGAGTTGTGGCCCAGCGCGCGCAAGTCGCAAGGCTCCAGGATGTTCAGCATCTGCAGCAGCGAAGGGCCCTGGCACCAGAAACCGCAGCTGTGCACCTGCGTGCCGTTGAAGTCGGTGGACAGCGCCGGCTCGACCTCCACAGCAAAGCCTCGCAAGTCCTCGTGGGTGATCAGCCCGCCTTCCTCGCGGTGATACTTGACGATCGCCGCAGCGATGTCGCCCTCGTAGAATGCGCGCCGCGCGGCGGCCAGGCCCGCCAGGCGGCTGTTTCCGGAATGCGCGCGCTCTTCGTCCGCCATGTACTGGATGCTGCGCGCCAGGTCGGCCTGGCGGAATAGCGAACCCGCTTCGGGCGGCTTGCCGCCGGGCAGATAAATGGCCGCGCTGGAGGCCCACCGCGCGTAGTTCTTCTGGTTCTCTGCCAGCACTTCGGCCATCAGCGGATACATGACGAAGCCGTCTCGCGCCAGCCGGATGGCGCCGGCCGCGACCTCGCCGAAACGCATGGTGCCGAATCGTTCCAGCGCGGTGATCCACGCGTCGGGCGCCGCCGGGATGACGGTGCGCAGCACGCCCGCCGGGATCGTGCCGCCGTGCTTTTCCAGAAACGTCTCCAGCCGCGCGGCCTGCGGCCAATAGCCAAGCCCGGAAATGCTCCACACCTTGTGCGCCTTGGCCTGATAGACCAGGATAGGCGCGACGCCGCCGAAGTTGACGATGTCGCTCTGGACCACGCCCAATGCAATGCCGGCCGCCACGCCCGCGTCGACGGCGTTGCCGCCGGCCTGCAGGATGTCCATGCCGGCCTGCGTGGCCAGATAGTGGCCGGCCGAGATCATGTGATTCAGCCCGGCGAGCGCGGGGCGCATGGAGGTGGGGGCGCTTCCCGCGGTCAGGTCCGGGGCGTAGGGGGAATGGGACATCGAAGACTCCGGTCGGAAGAGGGGGCTAGCGTGCCTGCGCGGGCTCAATCGGTCATTGCGGGGTGATGCCCAGCTTTTGCGTCACGTCCTGCCAGCGCTTGAACTCGGCGTGCAGGAAGCGGCTGAATTCGTCGGGCGAGGTGCCTTGCACGATCACGTCGCGTCCTTCCATGGCGCTGCGCACGTCCGCGCTGGACAACGCGGACTTCGTGGCCTTGTACAGGCCGTCGACGATCTCCGGCGGCGTGCCCTTGGGCACCAGCAGTCCATACCAGGAACCGCCCACCAGATTCGGATAGCCGCTTTCCTTGGCGGTGGGAATCTCGGGCGCCCGGTTCAGGCGCTTTTCGCTGAAGATCGCCAGCGCCTTCAGCTTGCCGTTGCGGATGAAGGTCAGCGTGGTGCCCGGCGTGTCCAGCGTGTACTGCACCTGGCCGGCGATGACGTCGTTCAACAGCGCGGCGCTGCCGCGGTAGGGGACATGCGTGGTCTTGATCCCGGCATCCACGTTCAGTTGCTCGGAGAAAAAGAAATTGGCGGTCATGATGCCCGGCGACGCGTAGTTGATCTCGCCGGGACGGCTGCGCGCGTATTCAACCAGTTCAGGCAGCGTGTTGGGCGGAAAGGCCGGGTTCGCGACCAGGATGAAGGGGCCGCCGCCGACCAGGGTGACGGGGATCAGGTCGTTCATGGGATCGTATTGCAGGTCCTTGACCGTGAGCGGCGCCCCGGTCAGCGGCGACGCCGTGGCGAACAGCACGGTGTAGCCGTCGGGCTCGGCCCGCACGACCTGCTGGGTGGCAATGGTGCCGCTGGCTCCCGCGCGGTTCTCGACCACGACGGGTTGCTTGATCTCCTGACTGAGTTGCTGCGCCAGCATGCGCGCCACGGTGTCCGTGCCGCCGCCCGGCGGGTAGCCGACGATCATGCGTATCGGCTTGGCGGGCCACGCCTGGGCCGACGCCGCAAAGGGCAGTACGGCGGCCAACAGGCCTGCAAGGCCGCACAAGGCAGCGAGGGCGCGGCGGCGCGCGGGACGTGTGGCGAGTGCTCGAATGATCATGGATGACTCCTGGATGCTTCTTGCTGGCCGGTGCCCTTGCAGATCCCGGCCGTTGTCGGATCCCGCGCCGCCTTGATGCGTGAGGCCCGGCTGCGGCGGCGCAGCCGGAACGGGCCGGCCTATTTGTTCGCGGCCAGCCCCAGCTTGCGGACGATCTCCGCTTCCAGCGCGTACTGTTGCGCGGCATAGGCGGCGTAGTCCTTGCCGTCCATGTAGACCAGTTCCTGGCCGTATTGCGTCAGGATCTGCTTGAAGGCCTCGGATTCGGCCACCTGCTTGAAGACGGCATGCAGCTTGGCGACAACGGCGGGCGGCATGTCCTTGGGACCGGCAATGCCGAACGGCGCGTTGGCGGGCGGCGTGCCGTCAAGTTCGTGCAGCGTGGGCGTGTCCGGATACTGGGTGCTGCGATGTTCGCCCCAGGTCACCAGCATGCGCATCTTTCCCGATTGCACCTGCGGCTGCACGGTCGTCGAGCCGGCGTATGCCGTCACCTGTCCGCCCATCACCGCCGTCAGCACTTCGGATTCGCCCTTGTACGGGATGTGGCGCCAGGTCACGCCGTTGCGGGCGGCGATGTCTTCCATCATCACGTTGGACGCGCTGCCGACACTGGCCGTGCCGTAGGTGACTTCGTTCGGATGCTGTTTCGCATAGCGGATGAAATCTGCCCACGTCTTGTGCGGCGAGCCCGCGGGCACCGCCACGCCCAGCGTGTAGCCGCTGAGCATCATGACGTAGGTGAAATCGCGTGTCGGGTCGTAGCCCATGTCCTGGATGTGCGGCATGCGATAGACCGGGCTGGGCAGGACGGCCAGCGTGTAGCCATCGGGACGCGCGGTCTTGATGGCGCGTGCGCCCATGGTTGCGCCGGCCCCGCCGCGGTTTTCGATGACGATGGCCTGGCCCAGTTCGGGCGCGGCCAGCTCGGCGAATTTGCGGATCACGGTGTCGGTGGACCCGCCCGCCTGATAGGGCACGATGATGTGAATCGGCTGCGCGGGGAAGGGCGCGGCCGTGGCCAGGGGCGCTGCCAGAACAGCGCCTGCAAGCGCGAGGGCGCGCGGCGCGCGGGCGCGCGGCGCGCGGGCCGCGCAAGCCAGCGCGGCGGTCAGGGTGCGGAGCAGTCGCGGGATCATGATGTTCTCCATTCGAATCAGGCAGTGGCCCAGGCCTGCGCGAACGCGCGTTGGAAGTTGCCGCCGAGTACGCCGGCGATCTGGCTGTCCGTCAGTCCGGCCTCGTGCAGCGCGTGGGTAAATGCGGGAAACTGCGCCGGCGTCGGCGTTTCGACGGGGTAGCGCGCTTCCATCACATCGCCAAAGGCATCAGAAAAGTCGCCGCCCGATTTGGCGTACTTGGTGCGAGACATCACCATCACATGGCGCACGGCCTCGTAGGTGTCGACCGACGGAAAATCCGTGCCGATGCCCACGTGTTCATAGCCGACCAGTTCGCCGATGTACTTCACGTTCGCGACGAAGTCCGACAGCAGCGGCTGCTGGCGGGGATCGCCGCGCCAGCTCAGGTAGGCATGGATGCTGCATCCGACCACGCCGCCCGTCGCGGCGACCGCCTTGATGACGTCGTCCGACTTGTTGCGCGGCCGGGTGATCACGGCGTTGGCGTTGGCGTGGGTCAGCAGCACGGGCCTGGTGCTGTGCCGGGCGGCGTCCAGGCAGGTCTGAGGCGCGCAATGGCTGAGATCGATGGCGATGCCCACGCGGTTCATCTCCGCAACCATCTTCACGCCCAGATCGCTCAGGCCGGCGTTGCGCTTTTCCAGGCAACCGTCGCCCAGCAGATTGGCCTCGTTGTAGGTCAGCTGGATGACGCGCATGCCCAGTTCATGGAACAACGCCACGCGATCGATCTGGTCGCCGAGGGGTTTGCCATTCTGCCAGCCCATGATGAGCCCCAGCTTGCCGGTCTGCTTGGCGCGCGCAATGTCGTCGGCTGTTTCCACCAGCAGCCAGGACGAGTCCGGCGCAGCGCAGCGTTGGCGCCAGGCCATGCAGTCGCGCAGCGCCTGCTCGAAGTCCGCGCCCATGTCGCTGACGGTGACGTTGATGGCGCTGACGCCGCCGGCCAGCATGTCGCGGGTGCTGCCGTCGCTGAAGAAGACCAGGCCGTCGACGACGGTGGTGCGGCGATGCAGATCGGCGATGTGACTATCCATGGAAGAACTCCCCTTTTGTTGTATGCATGATTTCAATGCGTGCCCGTCAGGTCCCGTAGCGGCCGTAGCGGAACGGGTGCAGGTCGATGGCGGGCGTTTGGCCCTGGATCAACTGCGCCATCAACTCGCCCGCCGCCGGACCGATGCCGAAACCGTGGCCCGAGAAACCGGAAGCAAGGTAGAGCCCCGGCAGGCCGGGCACCGAGTCCATGACAGGCATCGCGTCGGGCGTGACATCGATGTAGCCGGCCCAGGACTGCGCAATACGTGCTTCGCGGAATGCGGGAAAGGCGTGAACCAGCCGGCGCCAGGCTTGCGCCACGCCGCGACTGGACGGCGATGGATCCAGCACGCGATGCCGCTCGAAAGGCGATTCGCGGTCGGCCGGGAAATGGTTCGGGATCTTCAGTTCCTCGAAGAAGCGCTTGCCGAAACGCAGCCGCACGAAGCTGCTGTTGGCCCGCCACGCGCTGAAGAAATGCGGCATGAGGCGGAAGGTGTCGGGCACCACGTCCGCCATCGACGCGCCGAACTGCGACACCGAATAGCCGCCATCGGCACGTTTGCGGCAGGTGAAGTCCTTGCCGTTGATCGCCGCCTGCGGACCCGCGTCGAGCGGCGTCGTGCGCAGCACGGATCCACGCACCTTCAACTGCGGGAAGTCGGCGCCCAGATTGCCGCAAAAGAGCCGCGACCAGGCGCCGGCCGCCACCAGCACCGCCTGCGTGGCAACGCGGCCGTGCTCCGTGATCAGGGCGCTGACGCGGCCCGCGCTGCGCTCCACGCCGCGCACGGCGCAGTGCTCAACAATGTGTGCGCCCGCGGCGCGCGCCAACGAGGCGATGCCGCGCGTCGCCATCTGCGGTTCGGCGACCCCGTCCGTCGGGCTGTACATCGCGCCCGTCCAGGCGCGTCCCGTCGACGGCAGCATGTCCTGCACCGTGCGGCGATCCAGCAGGCGCGCATCGACGCCATGCGCGCGCGCCCCGTCCATCCAAGCCTGATGGCCGGCCGCGTCCGTGTCGTTTTCCTGCAGGTAGAAGATGCCGCTGCGGCGGAAACCCACGTCCACCTTTTCCTGGATCTCTGCCCATAGCCGGTTGGCGCGCTGCGCCAGCGGCACTTCCGGCAGATCGCGGCCCAGCGTGCGCACCCAGCCCCAATTGCGCGACGACTGTTCGCAGGCCAGCGTGCCTTTCTCGAACACCGCGACCCGCAGTCCGGCGCGCGCGAGGGAATAGGCGGTGCTGATGCCGATGATGCCGCCACCAACGATGGCGACGTGGACCGAGGCGGGCAGCGCCGTGTCGGACGGGCCAGAAGCTGAAGCGGGCATTTGAGCGGCGGAGGGCGCCGGCGTTTGAGGCGGATGCGGTTGCATGAAGATCCGGATTGATTAAATATCGCTGTTCGATAACAATCTACGTATAACGATAACGGCGAGTATTTTTATACTGCTCGCCGGGTCCGGCTACAACGTAAGGGTTTCCCTAGGCCGCCGGACTTTCCGGCTTTCCGCGGGCAAACTCCGTCCCTGCTACCCAAATCGAATCCGAATGTCTGAACCTTCCGCCTTGTTGATCCAGTCGCTGGAAAAAGGGCTCGCCGTGCTCGAGTCCTTCCGGGGGCACGCCTCTTTGAGCCTTCAGGAGATGGCCCGCGAAAACGGCATCACCATCGGCTCGGCCCAGCGCGTGGCCTACACGCTGGAAAAGACCGGCTACCTGTTCAAGGATCCGCGCACCAAGCGCTACAGCATGACGGTCAAGGCCGTGGGGCTTGGCTACAGCTATCTCTACCGGCAGCCCTTGTTCCAGCATGCGCATGCGGTGCTGCATCAGGTCAACCAGGAGTGCGGCGAGATCGTCAATCTGGCCGTGCCCGACGGCGACAACATGGTGTTCGTCATGCGCGTCGCGCCGGCCAGGCACATTCCCGAGTACCTGCCGGTGGGCACGCAGATTCCCTGCGTGGCGACCGCGTCGGGGCGCGCGCTATGGGCGTTGCTGCCGCCGGATGAACTCGATCTCAGGTTGCGCAACGTGACGTGTGCGAAGTACACGCCGCACACCACCACCGACGTCGATCGGCTGCGCGCGTTGATCGACGAGGCAAGACGGGATCAGTACGCCTATGCCGACGAAGAGTTCTTCGCGGGGGATTTGAATGTCGCGGCGGTGATTTATGGCGACAACGGCGATCCGCTGGGTGCGGTCAACATATCCGTGCCGAAGCCGCGCTGGTCGCTGGCGCGTGCGCGGGAGGAACTGGGGCCGCTGGTGATCCGGGCAGCCAGGGCGATCAGCAAGCGCAATTGAGGCCGACCGCCCGGGATGCCGGGTATTACCAGCGATAGCGCAACGTCGCCATGACCGAGCGTTCTGCGCCCCAGTAGCAGCTCACGGCCGTGCCCAGGCAGTTGGCCACGTAACGCTTGTCGAACAGGTTGGACACGTTCAACGCGACCTGCGCGCCGGCAAGGGCGGGGCTGGCGCGACCCAAGTCGTAGCGGATCGCCGCATCGACCAATGTCACGGCCGGGATGGCGTAGTTGTTGTTCAGATCGCCATAGAAGCCGCCGCGGTACGTCACGCCGGCGCCCAGGCCCACGCCTTGCAACGGGCCGTCGCGCAACGTGTAGTCTGCCCACAGCGCCGCCTGATGGCGCGGCACAAAGTTGAGCTGATTGCCGCGCTGCGCGGGATTGTTGCTCTTGGTGATCTCGCTGTCGCTCAGCGCGTACGACATCGTCAGATCCAGGCCGTTGTCGAAACTGGCCTTGCCCTCCAGCTCCAGCCCCTGCACCTGGACCTGGCCGGTCTGCACGACAAAGCTGGTATTGACCGGGTCCGGCGTGCTGACGTTGTTCTGGTTGATCTGGAACGCCGACAGCGTCACGAAGCTGGCGTAGCCGTTGGGCTGGAACTTGATGCCGGCCTCGTACTGCTCACCAGTCGTCGGCTTAAGCGCCGAGCCGTCGCGCATCACGCCGGTGACGGGCTGGAAGGACGTGGAATAGCTCAGATAGGGCGCCAGACCGTTGTCAAAGCGATACGTGACGCCGAGCCGGCCGGTGAAGCGGTTGGCGTCGGCATCGCGCGAGTTCCATGCCCACTGCCCGGCGCTGCCGCGGGCGCCGGTATCGGTGGTGCCTTCGGTCCAGTCGTAACGGCCCACCAGCGTGAACAGCAACCGGTCAAGTTCGATCTGGTCCTGCGCGTACACGCCCAACTGGTTGCGCGTCATGTTGATCTTGGTGGCCGTGGGCGGGCGCGTCACGGGCGTGCCGTAGTCGGGGTTGAATACGTCGAACAGCGGCGACGCCGGCGGCAGCATCAGCCCCAGGCTGCTTTCGTTGTAGCGGGATTTTTCCCGCAGGTAATCCAGGCCGAAGGTGAGGTCGTGGCGTGTGGGGCCGGCCGTGAATTTGGCGTTCACCTGATTGTCGATCTGGAACGCATGCGATGTCTCGGGAAAGGCCCACGCGTAACGGATCGCCTGGGTCTCGGACGCCATCGCGCCGATCTGCACGCGACGGGTGTTGGTGTCCACGTTGGTGTAGCGGGCGCTTTGCCGCACGCTCCAGGTGTCGTTCAGGCGGTGGTCCAACGTGTAGCCCACCATGGTCTGCTCGTTGGTGAAGATGTCGTAGCCGGGTTCGCCCGCGAAGCGGTCGCGCGGAATGTAGCCGGCGCTGCTTCTCTCCAGCGTGCCGATGACCGGCAGCACGGGCGCGCCGCCGCCGCCGTTACTGGTGATCTTCTGGTACTGCACGTTCAGATTCAGGCTGGTGTCGGACGACGGGCGCCAGGTGAAGCTGGGCGCGATGAACTGGCGTTCATCGTCGACGTGCTGGTACTGCGTATCGCTATCGCGCAAGGTGCCGGTCAGGCGATACAGAAATTTGCCTTCGTCGTCGGCCGGACCGGAAAAGTCGAAGGAGCCCTGGTAGCGGTTGAAGCTGCCCGCCTGCAGGACGACTTCATTGATCGGCTCGGCGGTGGGTCGCTTGCTGGTCATGTTCACCAGCCCGCCCGGGGCGCTCTGGCCGTAGAGGCCGGACGACGGTCCCTTCAGGATCTCTATCCGTTCCAGGCCATAGGTGTCGATGCGCGGCTGCGCGTATCCCCGCGCGCCGAAGGGCAGAAGCAGGCCGTCCAGATAGCGCGCCGGCGTGAATCCGCGGATGGTCAGCCAGTCATACCGCACGTCGTTGTCGCCGTATTGGGCGAAGATGCCTGGCGTGTAGCGGACGGCCTGCGCCAGCGAGGTGACGCCGCGCCAGTCCATTTCATTGCGGGTGATGACGTTGATGGTCTGGGGCGTGTCGATCAGGGCCGCGTCCGACTTGGTGCCGGACCGGCTGCGCGTGGCGACGAAGTCGGCGCCGGAGGTCGGCGACGCATCGCTCGATCCCTGCACCACAACCGGCGACAACGTGGAGACATCGGCGGCCGCCGAAGGAGCGGGTTGCGCGCCGACGGACGCGGACGCCGCAAAGGCGGCGAGCAATGCCAACGGCAACGGCTTGACGGAGAAGGACACGGGGTTACCACCTGATCAATTTATAATTAACAAGAATCATTCTTGTGCGACGGCATGATTCCAGAACACCCGCCGGATGTCTGACGATTTCGCGGCGCCAATTGACGGTTTTGCTGCACTTGGCGCAATTGCGCCTGTTTCCCATGTCTGCTGAGCTCTCGCTTGACCCGTATACCGCTCCCGCCAAGCCTCACGAATGGTGGCGAGGGACACTTCCCACCGTGCCCGCGACGCAAGACTGGGAAAACGTCATCCAGTGCGTGGTGCGCGTCGAGGAAGGCGTCAGTGTGGTGGTGCTGGACGGCTGCCCATCGGCGGCGCTGACAATTCCTGCGCCGGGCGCGCCGGTGTTCGGCATGCAGGTATGGCTGGAGGGCGACGCCGTGCTGGCGTTGGACGGCGGCAAACCGCTGAAGGTGACCGGGGGCGCGGCGCTGCTCTTCAACCACGAACAGCCGTTGGGTTGGACCACGCACCTTTACGCGAATCGGCGCGTCCGGATGCTGGATATCCGATACACGCCTGATGCGCTCGCCCGGGCAGGCGACTCGGCGCCCATCACCCTGCTGACCCAACGGTTTCGCCACGACGTCAGCGTGCCGACCCACGGATCGTTGGTCGCAATGCTGGACGCGCCGGCCAGCCTGCTGACGTTGGCCACCGACATTTCCCGCGACGCGCCGACGGCGCCCGAGGCGCGCCGGATCTGGTACCGCGCCAAGTCGCTCGAGACGCTGGCCGCCTTCGTGGAATTGCTTTCCGTGCCGCAAGTGCTGAAGGGGCCCGCCGCGGAGGAGCGCCAGCAGGTGCAGCAAGCTTGCCGCCTGCTGCGGGAACGCTGCTCGGAACAGTGGCCGCCGGGGCGCGTTGCGCGGATGGTGGGGTTGTCCGAAAGGCGGCTTCAGGAATTGATGCGCGAAAACGTCGGCCGTTCGGTGCACGCCTATCTGAGCGACGCGCGGCTGGTTCGCGCCTCGGACCTGCTGCGCAGCGGCATGAGCGTCACGCAGGTGGCGGGCGACTTGGGCTACTCAAGCCTCAGTCATTTCAGCAAGATCTTCAAGGCGCGATACGGCGCATCGCCACGCGCCTGGTAAGGCGCTGAATATGCTCAGCGGCACGTCGATCAATCGATGCGCATCAAACCGCCGGCCCCTTGATCAGCCACTGCAGCATCCTCCGCAGCGAATCCCGGTCATACTCCGCATCGGTAAGCCGGTATTGCTCCGGATCACGATTCACCCACGAATCGGTCACCGTCCATGCATCGCCGTCCTGCTCAAGCCGCAGTGCATAAATCCAGTTGCCGGTCCAACTGCGATGCAAACGCAGCCAGCCGTCGTGCAGGTAGATGAACCATTTGTCTTCCATCTCCTTCGGCACGAAGCCCTGTTGCAAGCGGGCGTACTCGTCGGCGGTAAAACGCCCCTGAAAATGCAGCGGTTCACGCTGCGCCGGCGCGGGCAGGTGCTTCCAGGAGTCTGGGGTGGCGATGGGCATGTGTGGGCTTCTGTTCTATGCTGGATTTTTCGCATACTACCAAGGCCCCGCCATGCACCTTCAAGCCGCCATTCCAATCCTGCGCATTTTCTCCGTGGAAAAGGCGCGCGACTTTTACCTGGATTTTCTGGGGTTCACCTGGGACTGGGAGCATCGTTTCGAGGCGGGGTTTCCGCTGTATGCGCAGGTGCATCGCGGGGATCTGGTGCTGCATCTGTCCGAGCATCATGGCGACGCGACGCCGGGGTCGGCCGTGTTCGTGCGGATGCAGGGCGTGGATGAATTCCACGCGGAAGTCAGCGCCAGGAAGTATGCCTACATGCGGCCCGGCATCGAAGAGATGCCATGGGGGCGCGTGATGGCGGTGATCGATCCGTTTGGCAATCGGCTCAGCTTTTGCGAGTCACAGGACTAGCGGCCTGCGCCTAGACCCCCAGATAGCGGTGCGCCAGGCCGGGCTGCGCGGCCAGTTCGGCGGGGCTGCCTTGCCAGACGACGCGACCCTTTTCCAACACGTGGTGGCGGTCAACCAGGGTCGCCATTTCCTTGAGGTTCTTGTCGATCACAAGAATCGTCTGGCCTTCTTCCTTCAAGCGGCGCAGGCAGTTCCAGATTTCCTGGCGGATCAGGGGCGCGAGGCCTTCGGTGGCTTCGTCCAGGATGAGCAGGCGCGGGTTGATGAGCAGCGCGCGGCCGACAGCCAGCATCTGCTGTTCGCCGCCGGATAGCGTGCGGGCGGATTGGGTGCGGCGTTCTTTCAGGCGCGGAAACAGGTCGAAGACGCGGCCGACGTGCCAGCCTGCGTGCGTGTTGCGGGCGGTGGCGACGAGGTTTTCTTCGACGGTTAGCGATCCAAACACGCGGCGGCCTTCGGGGACGAGACCGATGCCCAACTGCGCGATGCGGTGCGGGGCCATTCCGGTGATCGGTTTGCCGTCGAGCAGGATGGCGCCGCCCTGCGCGGGCAGCATGCCCATCAGCGTCTTGACGGTCGTGGTCTTGCCCATGCCGTTGCGGCCGATCAGCGAGACAACTTGCCGAGGCGCGATGTCCAGGTCGACGCCAAAGAGCACTTTGCTGGCGCCATAGCCGCCTTGCAGTTGGTTCACTTGCAGCATCAGTCCTCCTCGCCCAGATAGGCGGCGCGCACGTCGGGATGGCGGCGCACCTCGTCGGGCGTGCCTGTGAAGATGGTCTTGCCGTAGACCAGCACGGTGACGCGGTCGGCCAGCGCGAAGACGGCGTCCATGTCGTGTTCGACCAGCAGGATGGCGTAGCGACCCTTCAAGGTCTGGAGCAGCGCCGTCATGCGTTGCGATTCCTCGGCGCCCATGCCGGCCATCGGTTCGTCCAGCAACAGCACGGAGGCGTCCAGCGACAGCGCCATGGCGATTTCGAGCTGGCGCTTTTCACCGTGCGCCAGCGCGGACACGCGCACGCCGGCGCGTCCGGCCAGACCGACACGTTCGAGCGCATCGCGCGCTGGTTCGCGCAGCCGGGCCATGCGCCGCGCATTGCGCCAGAGATTGAAGCCGCCCGGGCTGTGCGCCTGCACGGCCATCGCGACGTTGTCTTCGGCGCTGAAGTCGGGGTAGAGCTGGCTGATCTGAAACGAACGGGCCAGGCCCGCGGCGGGGCGCTTATAGGCAGGCATGCGCGTGATGTCGGCGCCGTCGAGCCAGATGCTGCCGGCATCGGGCAGGATTTCACCGCTGATCTGCGATAGCAGCGTGGTCTTGCCCGCGCCATTGGGGCCGATGAGGGCGTGCAGCTCGCCGGGCCGGACCGCGAGGTCGACGCCCTGCGTGGCGTGTACCGCGCCAAAGGATTTCTGCAGGCCGCGGATCTCCAGTTTAGGGTGGGTCATTGCTTGCCTCCCACGAGCCAGCCGTACACGCCGCGTTTGCCGAAGAGCACCACCAGCACCAGCACGGGTCCCAGGATCAGCATCCAGTGCTCCGTCCAGCCGGTGGCGACCTGCTCCAGGCCGAGGTACACGGCCACGCCGAGCACCGGGCCGAAGATCGAACCCATACCGCCCAGGATGACCATGGCCATGAGTTCGCCGGACTTCTGCCAGGCGGACATGTCCGGGCTGACAAAGAGCGCGTAATTGGCCCACAGCGCGCCGGCAAGCCCGGTCCCGGCAGCCGACAGCACGAACGCCGTGAGGCGATAGCGCAGCGGCGCGAGGCCCAGGGCGATGCTGCGGCGCGGATTCTGCTTGATGCTCTGCAGTGCCATGCCGAAGGGCGAATTGACGATGCGCCGGCACACGATGATCCAAAGGGTCATGAGCGCCAGGCACACGTAGTAGAAGCTAGCCGGATCGTTCACGTTCAGCCCCGGCAGCGTGTTGCGCGCATCGATCGACAGGCCGTCGTCGCCGCCGTAGATCATCAGTCCGACGAGGATGAAATACAGCATCTGCCCGAAGGCGAGCGTGATCATGATGAACTGCACGCCGGAAGTGCGCAGCGACAGAAAGCCCACAACCAGCCCGGCCAGCGCGGCAACCGCGACGGCGAGCGGCCACATGACCAGCGCGGCATTGCTGCCGCTCCAGCCAAAGATCGTCTCGCCCATGTTGACGTGGTAGGCAGCGATGCCGATGACGTAGCCGCCTAGCCCGAAGAATGCGGCGTGGCCAAAGCTGACCATGGCGCCGTAGCCCAGGATCAGGTCCAGGCTGACGGCCGCGATGGCGTAGATGAGAAAGCGCGTCATGAGGTTGACGAGGAAGCTCTCGCCCGTGGCCTGCGCGATGGCCGGCACCAGCACAAAGAGCAACAGCCCGATCGCGTTGACGACGACGCTGCGGGTGATGCGCGGTCTGCCAGCCGAGGAGGTGTCTGACACCCTCGACGCGCCGTCACGGTTTGGGGCGCCGCCTCGGGTGTCGGACACCGATGCGCCCGCGCCGCCGGCGTCAGATAGCGGCCCGGCAGCGGGATTCGTTGAAGTTGGTCTGGTCATGAATATCTTTCCTAGCGCTGGGCCGGCACCAGTCCGCGCGGCTTGAACAGCAGCACGATGGCCATCAGGATGTAGATGCTGGCGGACACGAGGCTTGAGCTCGCGGAGTCCGAGAGCTCGGGCGGCAGCAGGCGCGACATCCAGAAGGGGATGTAGGCGCGCCCCAGCGCATCGGTCATGCCGATCATCAGCGACCCCACCAGCGCGCCGCGCACGGAGCCGACGCCGCCCACCACGATGACGACGAAGGTGGTGATGAGAATGCGCTCGCCCATGCCGATCTCCACTGCCAGCAAAGGCGCGGCCATGACGCCCGCAAAGCCGCAGAGCAGGGCGCCCAGCGTGAAGATCAAAGTGAAGAGGCGCTGGATGTTCACGCCCAGCGCGTCGACCATCTCGCCGTCGTCGGCGCCGGCGCGCACCAGCATCCCGACCCGCGTGCGCGAGATCAGCAACCAGAGGCCCACCGCCACCAGCGCGCCCGCACCAATGAAGGCGAGCCGCATGACGGGATAGTTCAGGCCGGGCAGCAGCGCGACGGATCCCGACAGAAAAGGCGGGATGTCCATGAAGGGCGGGCTGCGGCCGAACAGCACGGTCACCAGTTCATTGGTGAACAGCGTGAGCCCCAGCGTGGCTAGCACCTGATCCAGGTGATCGCGCCGGTACAGGTGGCGGATGACCAGCAGTTCGACGATCAGCCCGTACAGCGCCGCGCCGGCCAGCGCAGCCAGCAGGGCGGCCGCGAACGAGCCCGTGGACGCCGCCGCGCTGGCCGCGCAGAACGCGCCCACCATGTAGAACGAACCGTGCGTCAGGTTGATGACGTTCATGATGCCGAACACCAGCGTCAATCCCGCCGACAACAAAAACAGCAAGGCGCTGTACTGCAGGCCGTTCAGGACCTGCTCCAGGAACATCAGCATTGCGACTCCTTCTCGGGAGAGCCTGAATGGCTAGGCCGCGCGGCGCCGGCGAGCCCGGCGCCGCGTGCCTTGTGCCGCGTCATGGCATCTTGCAGTCCGCGGCGTGCACGTCCGTGTGGTCGCGGGCAAGCACCTTCAGGTTCTTGTAGACCAGCTTGCCGTCGGGACCCGCTTCAATGTGCAGCAGATACCAGTCCTGGATCGGATGCTGGTTCGGCCCGAACTTGAATTTGCCGCGCACGCTGGGAAAGTCCGCGCGCCGCAACGCATTGCGGAAGTCGTCGGGTTTGCCGGTGATGTCGCCGTCCACGGCTTTCAAGGCGGAGCCGATCAGATTGGCGGTGTCGTAGGCCTGGGCCGCGTAGGCGGTAGGCGCGCGGTTGTAGGCCTTGGTGAAGGCCTCGACGAAATGCTTGCTCTGCGGGTTGTCCAGGTCGGCGCTCCACAGCGAGCTCAGGTAGAAGCCCTTGCCCGCGGTGCCGGTGGCGGCCAGCATGCGGTCGTCCATCGAGTAGATGGGCGTGATCATCTTGATCTTGTCCGCCAGGCCCGAGTTGGCAAACTGCTTGGTCAGGTTGATGCCCGCGCCGCCCGGATGGAACTGGAAGATGGCGTCGGGATTGAGCGAGCGGATGCGCGCCAGCTCCACCGAGAAGTCTGCCTGCTCGAGCTTGGTGTAGATCTCGTCGGCGATCTCGCCTTTGTAGGTGCGCTTGAAGCCGGCGATGGCGTCGCGGCCGGCCTGGTAGTTCGGGGCCATGATGACCACGCGCTTGGCGCCCAGCTCATTGGCCGCCATGCCGGCGGTGTCGGCGTACGAGTCGTTCTGGAACGCCACCGAGAAGTAATTCGGGTTGCAGGCCTTGCCGGCGAAGTTGGACGGGCCGGCGTTCAGGCTGACGTAGAAGGCGCCGGCGTTCAGCACGGTAGGCCCGACGGCGGCCATGACGTTCGAGAAATTGATGCCGGTGAACAGCCGCACGCCGCCTTGCACCATCTTGTCGGCAATCTGCTTGGCGTTGGCGGGCTTTAGCGCGTCGTCTTCGACGCGCACGTTGACCGGCACGCCGCCCAGCTTGCCGCCGCCTTCCTTGACGGCCAGCATGAAGGCGTCGCGCTCGTCTTCGCCGATGTAGCCGGCAGGCGTGGACAGCGTGCCGATGAATCCGATATCCACAGGTTTCTGCTGGGCGCTGGCCGCGTACGAGGCCAATGACAGCATGACGGCGGCTGCGCCGCGGATGGTGCTTTTGTGCATGGTTGTCTCCTCTTGTACTGATGCTTGTATGCCGCGTGCTCTTTGGCAAGCGGCGTTTTCCCTGCTGTGTCTTTTGCTGCAACTATTGCTGCGTCATTCTCTGCATCTTTTGCTGCGTCCTTTATTGCCGCGCCGTCTATTGCGGCGCGCTTCCCGCCAGGCAGTTCTCCACCTTCCACCCATACAGCCACTGCAATGCGTCATAGAACTGGGCCTGGCTGCGCCCCGTCCACAGCATGTTGCGCACGGTGCGCTCCACGCCGCGCGCGTGATAGAGCCTGCCCATTTCGCGTGTCGACCACACCACGCGCGCACTGCGCGGGATGCGGACCGATTCGTACAACCGGAAGGCGGCGGGCAAGTCGTGCTCGCACTGCCTGATGGCCTCGCCCAGCGTCACGGCGTCTTCCAGCGCCATGCAGGCGCCCTGAGCCATGTATTGCGTCATGGGATGCGCGGCATCGCCCAGGATCGTGACGCGGCCCTCGCCCCACTGTTCCACCGGCTCGCGATCGGCGGTCGCCCAGCGCTTCCATGACGTCGGACGGTCCAGCATCTGATGCGGCGTCGGGTGTATGCCCTGGAAGTACGACAGCACCTCGTCCATGCTGCCTTCCCGCACGCCCCATTCTTCCTGCTCGCGGCTATGGAAGGTGACGACCAGGTTGTATTGCTGCCCGCCGCGCAGCGGATAGTGCACCAGGTGGCAATGCGGCCCGGCCCACAGCACCGGGGCGTTGATGCGCAGCTCCCGGGGCATGTTCTCTTCTTCGACCACCGCGCGGTAGACCACGTGACCTGTGACGCGCGCCGGATCGCCCACCATGCGCTCGCGGATCACCGACTTGACGCCGTCTGCGCCCACCAACGCGTCAGCGCGGTAGCGGTTGCCATGCGTGTCCACGACTTCCACGCCGTGATCGTCCTGCGTCATGCTGGCGATCTGCGTAGACGTGCGGAACTGGATCAGCGGGTCCTGCTGCACGGCCTCCAGAATGGACAGATGGATGTCGGCGCGATGAATCACCGCATACGGGCCGCCAAACCGTGCTCGGAACGCTTCGCCGGTGTCGACGCGCACGACCTCCCTGGCGTCCACCGCATCCATCATGATGATGTGGTCGGTGAATACCGCGCGCTCGCGCGCGGTGCGGCCGACGCCCAGGGCATCCAGCGCCGCGAAGGCATTGGGGCCAAGCTGGATGCCGGCGCCGATCTCGCCGATGTGCGCGGCCTGCTCCAGCAGTTGCACGGCAATGCCCTGCCGCGTCAGCGCCAGCGCAGCCGCCAGCCCGCCAATGCCGCCGCCCACGACGATCACGGTTTGCGTCTTCGGGTTTGCCGCCTGGTTCGTAGTCATGTCGGAATCTCGCGGTTCAGTCGTGGCCGCCCAGGAAGGCGCCCTGTTGCTTCAATTGCGCCTGCAGCGCGGAAATGGAAACGTCGCCGGGCGCAATGCCGTCGCGCAGCGCCATCGCGGATGCGGTGCCGGCGGCTTCGCCCATGACGAAGCAGCTGCCGCTGACGCGCGCCGCCGACTGCCCCTCGTGCGTCATCGACGCGCAGCGGCCAGCCACCAGCACGTTGCTGGCCACGCCCGGTCCGCGCCGCGGCACCATCATGCGAAACGGCAGCTGGTTGTAGCCGCGCGATTCGGGGATGGGCGGCCACACCCACTTCACGTCGCCCGCCGTGTGCATTTCCAACGGCCAGCCGTTCACGCCGATGCTGTCCGGAAAATCCGCGCAGCCCAGTACGTGCTCCTGCGTCAGCACGGCCTCGCCGACGATGCGGCGCGTTTCGCGGATGCCCAGCTGCGGCGCGATGTCCAGCACGTAGGCCTGCTCAAAACCGGGCACCTTGGCGCGCAGGAACGCCAGATAGTTCATGATCTGCCGGCGGCCTTCAAGCTCGCCTGCCGACAGGGAATCCGCGTCGGTGCCGTCCGCCGCGCTGCCGTCCGCATTGGCAAGCTGCGTGACGTTGACGCGCCATTCGTAATCGTGCTTTTGCGGCCGCACGATGGCGCCTTTGCGCGGAAACGTGAATTCACCGCTGGCGGCGGCGTCGTCCATCAGCGCCGGGATGGTTTTCCAGGCCTCTTGCGCGCGCGCGCCGTCCACATTGCCCACCTTGAACATCAGCGTCGGGTAGAGCATGTGACCGTGGGCGTCGCCTTTTTCAAACGGCAGACCGCCCCAGTGCGCAATATCGGCGTCGCCCGAACAATCAATGAAGATCTTTGCGCGAACGGCGCAGCGGCCGGACTTGGTTTCCAGGAACAGGGCGTCCACGCGGCCCGCGTCGTCACGCGTCAGACCCGTGGCCAGCGCATGAAACAGCACCTGCGCGCCGCTGTCCTGCACCAAGCCATCCGCCGCGCACTTGAAGGCCGATATGTCGTAGGCCTGCGCGTGGATCTTGCCCAGGATCAGGTGCGGATCGTTCAGCCCGTCCATCGCGCGCATGCGGTCCAGCAGGTCGTCGGTCATGCCGTGCACCACCTGCCGGATGTCGCCGTGGATGTTCGCGTGCAATCCGCAGAAGTTGGACACGCCCGCGGCGGTGCCCATGCCGCCCAGGAAGCCGTAGCGCTCCACCAGCAGCACGCTCGCGCCGTTGCGCGCGGCGCTGGCGGCCGCCAGCACCCCGGCGGGGCCGCCGCCCAGGACGACGACCTCGTACTCGCCATACAGCGGCACCTGACGGGCGGGTTCGGTGATGACCATCTGACTCTCCTTGCGTTCATTGCAGCCGGCGTGCGCCGTCCTTCTTAGCCCACTTCTTGGCCCACTTCCTGGTCGCTTATTGGCACAGTTATTGGCCCTTGATCCCCAGCTTCTTGATCAGGGGCTCCCAGCGCTTCAATTCGTCATCCATGTAGCCGCGGAATTGCGCGGGCGTATCGCCCACCGGATCCATGAACTGCGCCTGCAGCCGCTTGGCGACCTCGGGATCGTGAATCGCCTGGATCAGTGCGTCGGACAGTTTCTTCTGTACATCGGCCGGCGCCTTGGACGACACCACAAAGCCGATCCACGCCGAACCCTCGATCCCCTGCACCCCCACTTCCGCCAGCGTCGGAATGTCGGGCAGCAGCGCGGACCGCTTGGACGACGTCACCGCCAGCGCCTTCAACCGGCCATCCTTCACCATCGGCATCACCGCAATGGGCGGCAGCGCGGCAAACTGGGTGTCGCCCGACAGCAGCGACGTCAGCGCTGCCGGCGACGACGGGTAGGGCACGTGCGTGGCGCGCGCGCCGATCTGCTGCAGCAGCAGTTCGACCGCCAGATGCGACACCGTGCCAGCGCCCGGCGACGGGAAGTTGTACTTGTCCGGATTCTTCTTCAGCGCGTCCAGCAACTGTCCAATGTTGCCGATGCCGGCGGAGGCTGGGACGACCAGCACGTTGGGCTGATGCACCGCCAGCGTCAGCGGCGCCAGGTCCGTGGCGGGCGCGTAGGGCAGCTTGTCGAACAGCAGCGTGTTGTTCACCAGCGGGCCGGTGATCGACACGCCGAAGGTGTAGCCGTCGGGCTTGGCGTTGGCGATGGCGAATGTGCCGATGTTGCCGCTGGCGCCCGGCTTGTTTTCCACAACGATGGTCTGGCCGAGGATTGCGCCCGCCTTTTCGGTGACGATGCGGGCCACCTGGTCCGGACTTGAGCCTGGACCGAACGGCACCACTGCCTTGAGCGGCTGCGTGGGCCAGGCATCTGCGGCGGTGGCGGTGGCGGTGGCGGCCAGCGTCGCCAGCACGGCAAGGCTTAGTGCCGCAATGCGTCGCGCCACTGCGCGGCCAGGCTGCAAGGTCGAAGCTTCAAGCATGCGTGTCTCCCACGTCCTTCATGGTGTCGAAGTAGGTCTGTTCATTGGCGATGAAGGCGGCGACCATCGCGCGATAGGTGGCGTCCACCACCTGCTCCAGGTTGGAGAAGCCCTGGTTGTGGCGCTGGGCGAGCGCCCGGGCCTTTTCAAATACCTGGGCTTGACGCGCGGGCGCGCTCACTTGAAAGGCGTCGCGTTTGAATCGCGCGGCGTCCTTCACGTACATCGCGCGTTCGGCGATCAGCCGCACGATTTCGTCGTCCAGCCGGTCGATATTGGCGCGCACGTCGGCCAGATTGGCGCACAGCGGGCGATAGGCCGGATCGGTGTACTCGCGCAGCGGCGCGCCGTGGGTGTCGGGTTCTTTGCTCACTGGGTGTAGTCCGGTTGCTGTGCAGGCGCGGCTTGCTGGAAGGCGGGTTGCGCATTGCAGTGTTCGACGATGCGCAGGATGCGCGGATAGGCGGACAGGTCGCAGCCCATGCGCTGCGCGTTGGCCACCTGCGGCACCAGGCAGCAGTCCGCCAGCGTGGGCGCGTCACCAAAGCAGTACGCGCCGTGTCCGTGACGCGCCAGCAGCGCTTCCACTGCCGTCAGGCCTTCGCGGATCCAGTGGTGATACCAGGCGTTCTTCTGTGCGTCCGTCGCGCCCAGCACTTCCTGCAGATAGCGAAGGATGCGCATGTTGTTGACCGGATGGATGTCGCACGAGATGGCGTGGGACAGCTCCAGCACGCGCGCGCGCGCCAGCGCGTCGGCCGGAATCAGCCGCGGCTCGGGATGCGTGGCGTCCAGGTAGTCGATGATGGCGAGCGACTGCGAAAGCTGCACATCGCCGTCGATCAGAAGCGGCACGCCGGCCGAAGGATTGCGCGCCACATAGTCTGGTGCTCGCTGCTCCTGCTTGCGCAGGTTCACGGGCAGGTATTCGTAGGACAGACCTTTTAGGGCAAGCGCGATGCGCACGCGGTAGGAGGTCGAACTGTTGAAGAAGTTGTGCAGTTGCATGGGTGGGGCGTTTCGTGAGGACGGTTGGCCTTGGGCGGATCTTTCAGGGACGTTCAGGGCAGGAACTTTGGTGCCGGAAACACTCATTCGGCCGTGATGCCGGTTCGGGCGACGACGTCGTCCCAGCGCTTGGCGTCACGGGCGATGAGGGATCCAAAATCGGCAGGCGTTGACGTGGCCGGCACCATGCCCTGCGCATCGAATGCCGTGGCGGTCGCGGGCGTCTGCAAGATGGCGTTGATCGCCTGGTTCATGCGGTCGACGATGGCAGGCGGCGTGCCTTTGGGCGCCAGGACCCCGTACCACATGTCCACGTCGGCGCCCTGCAGTCCGGCTTCCGTCAGCGTGGGCACGTCCGGCAGTTGCGGCAGGCGCTTCGGGCTGCCGGTGGCGATCACCTTGAGTTTGCCGCCCTTCACCTGCGGCAGCGCCACGTGAACGGGCAGGAACATGTAGTCGAGCCGTCCGCCGAGCATGTCGGTGACGGCGCCCGCCGTGCCCTTGTACGGCACGTGCAGCATGCTGGCGCCGGTGCGGTCCAGAAACAGCGCCATCGAAAGGTGATGGGGCGTGCCCACGCCGGGGGTGCCGTAGCTCAGCTTGCCCGGCGCGGCCTTGGCCGCCTGCACCACGTCGGCGACGGTGTTGGCGGGATTGGTCGGATGCGTGACCAGCAGCAGCGAGCCCCACGAGGTCAGGCCGACCGGCGCAAAGTCCTGTTGCGGATCAAAGCGCAGCTTGCCCTTGTAGAGGCTGCTGTTCATGACGAACGTGTTGACCGTGACCAGGAATGTGTAGCCATCGGGGGTGGCGCGCGCGACCTTTTCGCTGCCGATATTGCCGCTGGCGCCGGCCAGGTTCTCGACGACGACGGGTTGGCCCAGCGTCTGCGGCAAGCTGGCCGCCAACTGGCGGGCAATCAGGTCGATGCCGGTGCCGGGTGTGAAGGGCACCACCAGCGTGATGGGGCGGTCGGGCCAGGCGGCGTGGCTCGCCGCGGCCGCAAAGGACAGCGCCGCGGCAGCCAGAACACGTAGCAACTTCAACATGGGTTGTCTCCTTGTTTGTCGCCGGTCATGCGCCGGCTTTGAAGGGCGGCGGGTCTTGGGACCCGCTCGCCAGGGCACTGAGGTCCGGCTACTGCTACACGTAAGGCGCGCGCTCCTTCAAGGCGACCGGGTCAAAGCCCGCCACCTGCTTGTAGCGCCGGGAAATCCCTTCCAATTCCTCGCGGCTGATGACGTCCTCGATCCGCGTATAAGGCTTGTCCGCCGAACGCACGTGGACTTCACGCAGGATCGCGTCCGGCGGGTTGCTGCGATTGGTCAGAACGACGCGCGTCGTGGCTTCGACTCGGGCGCGGTCGTACTGCTGCAAGGCATCGGGCGTCAGGCCCAGGCGCTTGAACTGGCCGGTCAGGTAGCGGGCGTCCACCACGGCCTGGCCCGCGCCGTTCGAGCCGCGCGGCACCATCGGGTGGGCCGCGTCGCCCAGCAACGTCATGCGGCCCTGCGTCCACGTGGGCAGCGGATCCTGGTCGACCATGGGGTACTCCAGAATCGAGTCTGCGTCCTGAATCAGCTTGGCCACGTCGAGCCAGTCGAAGTGCCAGTCGGCAAAGGCCGGAAAGAAGTCCTCGAGCCTGCCGCTGCGGTTCCAGTCGCGCACGGCAGGTTGCTCGGCTTCGATCTCGGCGACCCAGTTCACGAGCTGGTTGCCGTCCGCGTCGATGTTGTCGCGAATCGGGTAGATCACCATCTTGCCGGTGGACAGCCAGCCGGCGCGCACCATGCTCGCGCCCGACAGAAAGGGTTTGCAGCGCGTCGTGCCACGCCACATGTTCACGCCGGAGTAGCGCGGGGCGCCTTCCTGCGGATAGAGCTGCTTGCGCAATACCGAGTGAATGCCGTCGCAGCCGACGGCAATGCGGCCGCGCACGGACGGCAGCGCATTGCCGTCGTTGTCTTGAAAGCTGGCCGTGACGCTGTCGGCGTCCTGCGTCACGCCCGTGCAGCGCGCGTTCACCACGACGCTGTCCTGGCCCAGACGTTCGCGCACGGCATCCAGCAACGCCATTTGCAGGTCGCCGCGGTGGATGGAGTACTGGGGCCAGTCGTAACCGGCGTCGGTGCCCGCCGGTTCGCCATAGATGAACTGGCCGTGCCGCGTGTAGAACACGGACTCACGCGTGCGCACGGCAATGGCGTCCAACGCGGGCAAGAGGCCCAATTCATCCAGTTCGCGGGTGGCGTGCGGCAGCAGATTGATGCCCACGCCCAGCGGCTTGATCTCTCGCACGGCTTCGAAAACGCGGCAGGAAATGCCTGCCTGATGCAGGCTCAGCGCCAGCACCAGGCCGCCGACGCCCGCGCCGACGATGATGACATCGGTGTCGGTGCGCATCGTCACACCATCTGCACGCTGAGCGTGCCCAGGCCGTCGACGCCGCCGACCATCCGGTCGCCCCGCACCACGGGCCCCACGCCTTCGGGCGTGCCGGTGTAGATGAGGTCGCCGGCTTCAAGACGGAAGTACTTGGAGAGGTACGCGATGGTTTCGGCAATGGACCAGATCAGCTTGCCGATGTCGCTGCGCTGCTTGTCCGCGCCATTGACCTGCAGCCAGATGCCGGCCTTCTCGATGTCCTTTACCGATTGCGCGGGATGCAGCGGGCCGATAGGCGCGCTCTGGTCAAAAGCCTTGCCCAGTTCCCACGGGCGGCCGGCCTCGCGCATCTTCATCTGCAGGTCGCGGCGCGTCATGTCCAGGCCGACGGCGTAGCCATAAATGTGCTGCAGGGCCTCGTCGACGGAAATGTTGGCGCCGCCCTTGCCGATAGCCGCGACGAGTTCGATCTCGTAATGCAGGTTGGCCGTTTCGGGCGGGTAGGGTAGTGAAAGCGTGCTGCCTTCGGCAACGGGCACGACGGCGTCGGCGGGCTTGCAGAAGAAGAACGGTGGTTCGCGGTCGGGGTCAAAGCCCATTTCGCGCGCATGGGCGGCGTAGTTGCGGCCAACGCAATAAACGCGGCGTACGGGAAAGCTGTCCTGGCTGCCGGCGATGGGCACGGCGACGGGGGAGGCGGGGGCAAACACAAACGACATGGAGCATCCTTTGAAGACGGGATCGAGAGTCAGGCGCGCGAGGTGGGTGATCGGCACGCGCCGGTCAGGCGACGCGTTCTTCGCGCCACAGGCCCAGCGCGTCCTGCACCGGGCGGTCGGAATAGCTGAAGAGCGTGGCGTCTTCCAGCGCGGCAAGCTGCACAGGCATCCAGGACGGCGCGACGAAAACATCGCGCGGTCCGAAATGGAATTCCTGGTCGCCGATGCGCGCGGTGCCGCGGCCCTCGACAACGCTGTAGACCGTGGAGTCGGTCGTGCGCGTGGTCTTACCCTGAAAGCCCGCGGGCAGGAACTGCATGAACGTGGCCATCGTGGGCATGGGGTAGCCACCCGTGGCGGGATTCAGGTAGCGCAGCTTGACGCCGTCCCACGGGTCGAGTTCACCGTGACGGTAGAGCGCATCCAGCGCTTCGCGGCTGCGTTCGTACGGGTAGTTGAAGATGGGTGAGGTGCCGCTCGAAACCTGGTGACGCACGGGCGCCATGTTGTGGCCAAAGCGGGCCATGCTGTCGCCTTCGGGCCGCGTGACGGGCTGGGTGGCGGACGGATAGTTCTCTGCAAAGCCCGCGTCCAGAAAGCGCAGCAGCGGAATGTCCAGGCCGTCCAGCCAGACCACGGGCTCGCCGCCTTCGACGGTTTCCGCGTTGCCGTGGTCATGCCAGGTCCATGATGGCGTGATGATGAAGTCGCCCGGGTGCATGGTGGTGCGTTCGCCGTTGACCGCGGTATAGGCGCCGCGCCCTTCCACGATGAAGCGCAGGGCCGATTGCGTGTGACGGTGGCTTGGTGCGATCTCGCCGGGCAGGATCAGTTGCAGTCCTGCGTACAGGCTTTGCGTGATGCTGGCCTGGCCCGGCAGACCAGGGTTTTCCAGAATCAGCACCCGGCGCACGGCTTCTTCCGCCGTGATCAGCGATCCGGACGCCATGACGTCGTCGCGCACATCGTCATATTTCCACAGCGCCGGCACACAGCGCGGCGCGGGCTGGCGGGGCACCAGGTTGTGCAGCGACTCCCACAGAGGCGCCATGTGTTTCTTGGCGATGCGCGCGTAGTAAAGGGCGCGGTCCGAGGCAGCGCTGTCCGCGCCGGTGGAATGACCGTCGTGCATGGTTGTCTCCTGTATGTCCGGCTATTGCCGGCTTCTACGGGCGGCCGCCGCGTGGGTTCGCAGCTGGTCCTGGTATGGAGACGATTATGCGAGCAGGAGCTATGCAGTTTGAAATGAAATTATCTTATTATCCATACCAATAACCATATACATACGAGACAAACCTCCCACCAAGAGGGCCTGCATGGACTGGACCCACCGCCTGCGGCTGCGCAATCTGAAGATGCTGCTCAGCCTGGCCCAGACCCGCAACATCAGCCACTCGGCCGCCATGCTCAATACGACGCAGCCGGGTCTTTCGAAGTGGCTGAAGGATCTGGAAGACGACATCGGACTGCCGCTCTTCGAGCGCCACGCGCGCGGACTGCGCCCCACGCCGCATGGCGACGTGCTGATCGCACATGCGCAGCGCGTGGAATCGCAACTGGATCGCGCCAGTGCCGATATGGCGGCGCTGCGCGAGGGCGGCGGTGGGCGCGTCGTGATCGGCGCATCGGGCGCGTCCGCGTCCGACACGGTGCCGCTGGCTGTGATGAAGCTGCTCGAGCGCATGCCGCAGGCGCGCGTCAAGCTGGTGGAGGGCACGACGGATCGCCTGCTGGCGCAGCTGGCGCAAGGGGATCTGGACATTGTCGTGGGACGTTCCGCGCCCGAGCATCACGATCCGGCGATCCGCTTCGAGGCGCTTTACCTGGAGCCCATCCATCTCGTGGCGCGGCCCCGCCATCCGCTGTTCGCGGTGGAGCAGCCAAGCTGGCAGGATCTGCTGTCCTATCGCTGGATTCTGTGGCCCAAAGGCACGCCCATCCGCAACGCGGTGGACGCCGCGCTCGCCGCAGCAGGCCAGGCGCCACCGCCGGACCATATCGAGTCGAACTCGGTGACGGTCAACCTGACCCTCATCAACAACAGCGACATGATCGGCGTCGCGTCGCACCGTGCCGCGCTGCGGTTTTCGCAGATGCGGGCGATGCGCATCATCCCCGTAAGGCTGTCCGGATTCGGCTCGGTGGCGATGTATTGGCGCGAGGATGCGTTCCGGCCGGTTGCCGTTGAAGAGGCCATGGCGGCGCTGAGAAATACGGTCGCCGAGCACGCGCCAGGAGTGACCCGGCTATGACTCCCGCGCCCGCCTCCGGCCTGAATGCCCTGATCGAACAGTGCCAGCGGCTGGAAGCGGCGCTGAACGCGGGCAAGGACCCGGGGACGGTGGCGTCGATGCATCGCTTCGTCGCGGAAATGGAAGCGGAAGAGGGCCGCGCGCCGCCTGGAACGTGGTCGCCGCTGGTGCTGTCCGTGCTGGTGATGGCGGGCGGACTGGGCGTCGGGATTGAACTGTTGAGCCTGCTGCTGCGTTTCGTCGGACCGGCAATGGCGGCGTTCGCGCTGGTGGCGGTGTGCGCGGGAACCGCGCTCGCGCTAGCGATCGGGATGGTGCTGATGATGGCGGGACGGGTGCAGGGCGTGGTGCTGTTGAAGCGGGTCTGTATCGGGTTGATTGTGGTGGGGAGTTTCGGCGGCATCGCCTGGACGCAGGGCGACGTCAGGGCCGTGGGGCCGGTGGTTGCGGTGCTTGGCGGATTGGGCGCCTGGCTGGTGATGAACTCTTCGGGGTTTTATGTGTTTGTGGGGTATCGGGTGGCGCTGCGGTGTTTGGCTCGTAGGGGATAGCGATCACGGGCCATCGGTGTTGTCGCGTGAAAGGCGCCGCGCAATGCGCGGCATCGCCTAGCGCCCGAACGCTTCTGGCGGTGGCGGCGCACCGCGGACGTTGAAGACGCGGCACACCGTGTACCAGCACAGCGCGGAGAACATGTTGTAGGGGAAGAGCACAAACCACATGGGCAGCAGCCAGTTTTTCTTGCCTTGCAGCTCGCCCGGTTCGCCTGTGCGCCAAGGCGCGTAGTGGCGCCAGGCTTCGGCTGGGGTCATGCAGATACGGTGGAGCGGGGCGTACCACCAGTTGGGCTCTTCCGGCGCGGGCAACCTGTCGGGGCCTTCTTCCATGAACTGCCGGATGTATTCCCACACCTGTGCGACGTATCGCGGGTCTGGGTCGCTGCTGTTGTTACTGTCGACCCAGAGGACGACACGGTCCTTCTCTTGATCGGCCGCAGGCTTGGGGCCGAAGGCGAGGGCAAAGTTGGTGGTAAATCCAGCGCCGCCAAATTCATTGCGTACGAATACGCCACCCTCAGTCTGCGCCCAGTCGAACTGGATAAGGGTCTTGTTGCGTTGGTAATAAACTTTTTTGAGTCTGCGGTTGAAGTAGAAATTTGATAATCGGGTAATGTGGAAAATACGGTACCAAGTCAGCAAGGCAAAAAAAATGAATAGAACCACGCCGCCCGATACAAAAACTAGGACAAATAGCTGCCTTTCCGATGAGTTTGTAGAGGACGATGGGATTTTGAAGTACATCCATATCAAAAACAGAGTTGCAAGTGTGTTAACGGCCACATACATCTTTCCCATGAAGACGGAATCAACCGCCCACGGATTGCGCAGAGAAAGGACCTCTGCATCCATGTTCGCCAGTTGGTCGTTGATCGCAGGACCTGATATTGATTTCTCGTGCTGTGAAAACAACCAAGTAATTGCCATAAATCAGCTCATTAATTGAAAAGTTGTGGATGCGACGGCGCTATCATCAAATCCTTGATTGGGCTGGTACTCAATTGTTAATTCGACGCCGTACTGGTTCTTTGCTTTAGTCTTCAAGTTGATTACCAGGCCATCAGGTGTGAAATAAAAAGTGGTTGTGGCGGGATTGGCAGCGCTCTCATGGCCAGCGTCCGAAGCGCTCAGTTTGTACTTCCAGTCACTTTGTCCAGTGATATAGCCTCGAAGCAATACGGTGAACTCCGCAACGCTAGATTCTTTCGGCACGCTATCGGTTGTAATCTGCCCCCAGTTGGGTATCGACCACGCGGTGTTTTCGTGCCAGCGACTGTCTACGTCGGTGATTCCCAGCAATTTTGCTTGGTGTCCGTCAAGTAATACGGGCGCGAAATTGGCGGAGTACCAAGCCTTGACCTCTTCTCGTACATCGGAATAAGGCGGCAGTTGATCGTTTTGGTCTAGATTGATTCCCTTCCGTTTCTCCCCGTCGTTCTGCCTTGAACCGAACGTGCCTCGCGCGGCCCATAATTCAATAGGTCGATGGACGCGCTCCTTCGCGCGGGCATGCAGTTCAAGGCCTATCGCAAGGACGCCTGCGCCAAGTAGAGCGAATGCCGCGGCGGCCCAGCCGGCGAAGGGGATGACAGCCGTTGCCCCGGCGATAGCCAGGGTTCCTTCCAAGAGCGCGACTCCTCCGAGGGTTGCTGCTACCCCTCCTGCAAATGTGAGGCTGGCGGCTGCCATGTCCCCTTGTTGCGCTTGGCGGATGGCCTTCAGAACGTCGGACGAGAATCCGAGAAAGATGGCTGGATAACCCACCAGCCGAGTAAACAAATTGCTGCTGATAAGCCGAATGTGGCCATTCCCAAACGCCATTCCCGGCGCAGTCGCACTGACTCGCAACATCATGACTTTGTGCGAAGCCCGCGCGCTGACCAGTACAGCCACTGCGGCGCCCGCCAACCCGAAAAGCGCGGACGCGAAGCCGGCCGCGTATTCGAAAGTCGGATCGCTCCGCATGTTGGCATAGGCGGTCCTAAGGCTCACGATGTTGAACCAGAGCATGCCTGCATTCAACGCTCCTCCGCCCGTCGTGTTGACCAGCGATGCAACATTCGGCTTCACACGCCGTGTCAAAGTCTCCTCAATGGTCACCGTGCGGCTGCCGTGCACGCGAACCTTCTTTATCTCTTCGACCTTCGCCATGCCAGATTCGATGAGCTTGTCGACTTCTCTGCTGAAGGCATCCGCGCGTACCACCTCGTCGGTGATGCGGTAGCGAGCGCCAATCAAGCCCATGGCCTTGCTTGCATTCGCCTCCTCAGCGGCAGCAAGTACTTGCTGCCGCAGGGTGCGGCTGGCACCCCGGCGGGTTTTTCCGTGCATGCGTTTGAGCACCACGGTGGTCACCGTTTGTGCTGTCAGGTCGGTGACGCCAGCCGTGGCGGGAAAGCGTCCCGCCAGATCCTCAATGAGGTAATCCGCGGCGCCCAGCAAGGACCCGACCGCATCGGCTTTTTCCTTGAAGGTGTTGAATGGCGCCAACGCGGTGTAAATCGGGCTGTCATCCTTGTCGATCCACGCATTCAACCGCATGAATCGAGGGCAGTGGTCCTCGGTGCCGGGCAATGATTGGCTCATGGGATGAATCAGCATGGACAGGGACACTTCCAGTCCTATCGCTGATATTCGGTTGTTGCGATCGTAAGCGGTCAGGGGAGCCGCAAGGCTGTTCGGATCGTTCTCATGCGCGGCTTCGGCAGTGGCAAGCCAATGATCGTGATCTTCGCTGGCCTTGGCCACGATGGCGTGGAGACGTCCCAGTCGGCTCTCCACCTCGTCGCGCTCCGCCAGGAATCCGCGATACTTGGCCTTGTCGATTCGCTTTTCTAGACGGCTGCCTTCGGGCGAAACGCGCTCGTTCGTAAGCACCTCGAATGCCATTTCGGAGGGAGAGAGGCGCCGGTGGTGGCCAACCTGCTTTTGCTGATACTCATAGCGCGACTTTGCCAACTGCGCTGGCGCATGCTTGTCGCCCGGGTACATGGTGCGCAAGGTCTTTTCAAGTAGCAAAGCCGTCAGATTTCGGTCGTGGTAGCTCTGGCTCTTGGCGCTCAAGACCTCCACGTCCCGGCTAAACGCCTCTGGAAACCCCCTCGCGTCGTACCCCGCGTTGTCCGTGCTGGTGGCCGGATGGATATGTTCGGCGGGCATCAGGTCGCGTGTCTGATGCTGATACGCGGCGACGGACAGGCTGAGATCCTGGCATAGTCCCTCTGCGTCGTTGAGCACCACGACCGCGGGCACCCGCGCTTGCGTAAACCGATAGTGATGTCGTTGTGCCAGAAACGTGCCAATGGGCAGATCATCCTTGCTGGCATGGCTGCTCCATTCGAGCGGCAAACGCTCCTGGCGTGGTTTGAAGTCCTCGACCCACTGGGTCAACGCATCCGCCGGCAGCACATGTGGCTGGCCGGAAGGCGATTTGTCGCCCGAGGTCAGTTCGGCCATGTCCAGCGGACGCATGTGAAGCCGCCGCACCGCGGGATCTGCAGAAATCCTGGCCGTCATGTCATTGGTCCAGAGGTGCGGGCTATAGCCTATCCACACCTCCGCTGCAGTCGTGGGGCAGGTGTCTGCCCACACCCACCCCATGCGGGCCCCCGCCTTGTACTTATCCTTCCTGCCGTAGTTCTCCAGTCCGGTGTAGGTCAGTTCCTGATAATGACCTTCACCGTCGTACTCGTGGATGACAAGCTTTTCGCCCTTGGCCCCTTTCATGAAGACATAGACGTATCCCGGGCGAATGGCGCGCAAGGTATACGACGACAATTGCAGGCGCGGGAAGGCGGCTTCCAGCTTGAAGCCGGACGCGGCATACCGGTACGGGGAAGCGCCGTCCGCGTTCGGGACAATCGCATATCGGACGGGAAGGATCGGAATGCGTGCGCTGCACGCCGGTGCTGAAATGGCGCCGCCGACAGTCGTCTTAGCCACGGGGGGCTCCCCGTGCGCGTACCAGCGATTCCAACTGACGCAGGCGCGCCTGAGGAGACTCAGTCAAGTCGTTGAGAATGCCGCGCGCCTCATCGCTCTGAAGCAGCCATGGATCATGGGCGAGCAAGCTGATGTATTGGGTCGCGACAGCTTCATCGTGAAAGTTCAGACGGTCGCCCAGTTGAAGCAGCTGCTCGACCCATCGGCGAATCTCTTCGAGGCTGCGGCCGCTGTGATCGGGAATCGAATGCACTTCGTAGACGCGACTTTGCACGAAGTGTTCCCGGGTGTTGGCGTCAAAGCGGGCGAGCTCGTGAGGGCGCAGCGTCAGTGGCACCGTCTTGCCGCCAACATATCCAGAAGCGTCCCGGTCAAGGCGGCGCCAGTCGTAAGCGGGGCCCCAAGTGGCGCGCCAAAGCAAAGTGCTGATCGGTCCGAGCCACGCAGCGCGATGGTCATCGTCCAACGCTTCGAGCCAGGCGGCCAGGTGATGCGGTTGGACGTCGAGGGTGGCCTCGCCCTCACAGGACAGGTCTAGTTGCACCAACCCGCTAAGGTGTGCCGCCAGATCGCTGAGATCGGCTGCCGAACCGATGAACATCGCGCCGCCAGCGGGCGCCCAGTGCGTAAATGCATGTTGCATCAGCGAGGGTTGGTTCGTTGCGTCAACCAGCAGCGGGCCTCGGTCATATTGTTCATCCAGTGGCGTACCTTGCCAGACCCAGGCATGCCAGGGCAGGGGATCGAACTCCTTGACTAAATCCAATACGCCCGGCGCATACGCAGGGCGATATTCGCCCTCTTGCGGAACAGGCCGGTAGGCCCAGTTTTGCAGCGGCACCGTCATCAGCAGCAGATAACGAGATGGCGCGCGAGGAAGCGTTTCCTCTGTGATGTCCTTGCCCAGTGACGTGATCCAGGGCGGAGCTTTGGGAAGCGTCATCGCGCAAGCCCTCCCAGGCAGCGGCAGTCGGATAAGGGGCATGTACCGTCGGGACGGCGACCGCACAGGCGATCGATGGGCTTTCCCGCCACAGGCCTACCCTGGATCGAAAACGGGTTACCACCGCCACCCCCCTTCTGGCTCATCGGCCCCTTGATCACGATGGCGATCCCGTCAAGCGTGATTCCCGCTCCATCGATCCGTATCGTTCCCCCCGGCCCTTTCAACGTCAGACTCTCCGCCGCCTGCACCTCGTAAGCCGTCGTGCGCTGCCGGATCGCCTGTCCGGCCTGCAGTTCCGAATGCCCTTCGACGGTGAGTTCCTGGTGCCCGCCAATACTCACCCAATGATTCGCCGCGGTCTTGTCGCGGCGGTTATTGCCCACTTCCTCGGTACGGTCCTTGGTGGTGTAGATCGTGTGATTGCGCCCCACGGTCAAAAAGTCGTCCCGCCCGATGTCGTGCCGCCGGTCCTGGCCGATGTTGACCTGTTCGTCGTTGCCCACGGTCTCCTTGCGGTCGTGGCCGATCGTGATGGTTTCATCGTTCTCGACCTGCTCGCTGCGGTCGTGCCCCACAAACGTCGACTCGTCGTTGTTGACGTGGATGTTCTGGTCTTTCTGCGCGTGGACGTAGATTTCTTCCTGGTCCTTCTCATCCTCAAAACGCAGTTCGTTGTATCCCTCGCCTTTGTGGGTCTTGCTCTTGATCGTCATCCTGGTCTTGTGGCGCGGCAGTTCGTAGGGCGGCAATTGCAGGCGGTTGTAGACGCGGCCGGTGATCACGGGCTGGTCGGGGTCGCCGTCGAAGTAAGAGACGATGACTTCCTGACCGATGCGCGGGATGGCCATGTGGCCCCAAGTGGCGCCGGCGATGTTCTGCGAGACGCGAATCCAGCAGGAGCTGTATTCGTCCTCCGTGCCTAGCCGGTCCCAGGGGAACTGGACCTTCACTCGGCCGTATTCGTCGGTATAGATCTCTTCATTGGGCGGGCCGACCACCACAGCGTTCTGCGGACCGTCGATGCGCGGCCGGGGTAGCGGTTCCGCGCGCCATTCGGCGTCGTCCGGGACCAGCTCCGCCTCGTAGCTGTAGTGCGTTCCCAGCTGGGCCTGTGCGCTTTCCTCGGCCTGACTTGTGTGCTGGATGCCACGGTGGACGATGCGCACCGGGCGCCAGCCGCGGTTCAGGTCTTCGCGCGGATGACCGGTCAGGCTAAATGAAATGCCCGGCTGGAGCCGCGGGTCATTGCCTTCAACGAAAGCGACGCGCGAATCGCGGCGATGGCCGCGCAGGCGGTTCTCCGCGAAAGGCCTGCCGGCTTCGTCGAATTTTGCGCGGGCCGGGTAGTCATAGCGTTCGTAGCGGCGGCCTTGATGGTCCAGATCCCGTCCGTCACGGCTGTGCTGGTGGGTGTAGCGCGGATGGTGGAAGGTGTAGTCGCGCTGGGTCTGGCGCGCGGTGCGCACGTTCTCGGTGTAGGAGAATCGCCGCAGCGCTGGCTGCGGCTGGTCGCCGCCGGGTGTGGGGTTGTACTGCACTGGCTCGTCGCCCACGCGGCCGTGAATGAACAGGCGGTCGCTGTGGATAAGTTGATGGCCTTCGGCACTATGTCGGAAAGAATAGAAGAAGCCTTCCTCGCGCATGATGCGTTCGACAAAGTCGTAGTCCGTGTCGCCCGCTTGCACGCAGTATTCGCGCGCCAGATGTTCGGTGGTGCCACGCAGCTCGTAATCCTGGGTAAGACCATGCGCCTTGAGCACAACCTCGGTGATCTGCGGGACGCTAAGCGACTGGAAGATGCGCCAGTCGGAACTAAGCTTGAGGCGCGCCAGGCGCGGCTCGACGATGGCGGAATAGCGCGTACGCCGAAAGCCCGTGTCGCCCTGAACGAACGACGAGACCGCGCCGTGCACGTAGCGCACGGGCGTGGGGCCGTGCCAGATCGTAAGCAACGCGGCGCGGTCCAGAACTGCGCCGAAATCGATGGCGGGGTTGCCGCTGGCCAGGTCCACTTCCAGCAGGAAGGTCTCCGACAACCCCTCCTGCAGCGTGAATTCGACCACCTCAAAGGACTCGTCGCCGATGGCGAATGTAAAGCGCAGATCAGATTGCGTGGGCATGGTGTCTTTATCTCCGTTTCGGTGCGAGCCAGGTCACTGCTTGAGGATGCTCTCTAGCGAATCCAGCACCATCTGCGTGGCGGCGCCGAGTTTCAGGGAGAAGTACAGATAGGCGCCGGCGATAACGGCCGCCGCCACCGCCCAAGGCGTCCACAGCGGCCACTGGCGGTGAAGCTTGCGACGAAGCCTGGCGATGTTGGCGGGTGCGTCCACCAGCCGTTCGGGCGCGTCTCCTCGCAGTTGCCGAAGCTGCTCATGCAGCTTGGTGATGATGGCGTTGAGCGTGTCTTTGTTGTTGTGCTGCTGGCCATACTTGCCCTGGTAACCCAGGCACAGGCACAGATACTTGAACTCGAGCGCATCGCGGTATTTGGCCGCGTCCATCTGCATGCGCGCCAGCACCGTAAAGAACTTCTCGCCGCCCCAGGTTTCGTTGTGGTGGTAGCTGAGCAGTGACCGGCCCTTCCAGCGCGATCCCACCCCCCACGGCGTGGCCATCACCGCCTCGTCGATGAAGGCGCACAGGGCATAGCGGAATGACAGTTGCGTCGCCCCGTCGTAGCCAAGCTGCCGGACTTCTTCGGACAGCGCAGTGATATGGTCCCGCACGTTCTCATAGAGCCGGCTGACATCTTCCTGCGGCAGGTCCATCATGCGGCGTAGTCGAATCACCAGACCGAAGAGCGGCTGGGCGATGTCCACCAGCGGGTTGATGCTATGGCCGCGCAATTGAAACTGCAGGTCCTCGTCCGCATTGATGCGAAAGACGCCGTCGTACAGGACACTTTCGGGGTCATGAACGATGGGATCACGCGGCGCGCGCATGAAATCGTCGGGCACGTCGGGCAGGGCGGAACCCTTGGAAGGATTGTCGATACGGTCGTTGCCGACCATTATGGTTTGGCTCATCTCATTGACTCCGAATGGCCCAGAACTGCAGCTCCAGCTCCGGGAAGTCGCCGGTAATGTGGAAGCCGAAGCCAGTTGATCCTTGCGGCATCAAACGCTGCCAATGGGGATGCGACCGGTCGAGCTGGAAGTAGGTGAAGCCGGCATGGAACGGCAGATGGCGCGGCGCGACGGGCAACGTCATCAACGGAACCCCGGGCAGTTGCAGGCGGATCAGCTCCTGCAGCAGCTGATGCGACGCCACCTTGGCCTGGCGCACGAACTGTTGCCGCATCTGCTCCAGCGGCATGCGCGCGCGGACCGCCAGGATGAAGTCGGCGCTCTGCAGCAGGCTGGGGTCGTGGATTTGCGCGGTGTAGACGCCGTGACCCTGCATGTCCAGCGGCAGCGACACGGCGCGTGGCTGCAGCACGGTGCTGAGGACCCGGCGCAGGGTCTCCTTCAGCATACGGAACGAGGTCTGCGGCGAGTCGTGCTGATACGCGGGGTAGTCCTGCGGCAGCCGGCCCTCGTCGGTGAAGGTGGTCAGCTCACCGCACGCCTGGCCGCAGGCGAGATATGCATCGACCGGACGAACGTCCGGGTCGCGGGCCAGGTGTCGGAACAGATGCTGCCAGCGGTTCAGCGCCTGCAGCAGGTTGAAGTCGGTGATATCCGCGACCCCGGACTGGCCCGGAGACCCGATCCGGTGCGCGATGCTTTTCGCGCGCTCGTGCATCAGCGCGGCGATCTCTTCCATGAAATGCGCCAGCGGCCGGATGGCCTGCAGATACATGCCCGTGATGTGAAAGTCGCTGTCCAGCAACAGGCTGCCATCGGGGCGGCGGTCCAGAATGCGGCTCAGCGCCAGGCCGGTGAAGGCGCTGCGGTCGTCTCGTTCCAGCGCCAGTTGCAGGTTGGGCACGGCCAGCGCGATGGGCGTGTGATTGCCCTGATGGCTATGGGTGTCGCGGATGTCTTCCGTGCGATGGATGTAGCGGGCGTTGCCCAGCGTATCAGGCCAGCGGACCTCGGATATGCCGTCCGAACGTAGCGGCAAGGTCAGGTAGACCGTCTGGTTGGCGGCCGTTGCGTCCAGAATCGACAGCGGTTCGGGCGGCGGCTGGTCGCGCGGAATGTTGAAGGCGGTGCCGTCGGGCATGATGCCGCGGGCTCGCACGATGGAGATCTTGCCGAACGACAGGAACTCCTGATTCAGCTCCAGCTCGGAAAAGCCATAGCAGTACCGGCTGCCCATACGCACGTTGATGTAGTGCTCAAGGTACCGGTCTGTCTGCTGGAAATGCTGGGGTTTGACGAATTGCCCTTCGCCCCAAACGACGGGATTGCGGCTGGTCATGGCTGTTTTCTCGCTTGAATGCGGGCGCGCGGGGAGGTCTTTTCGGGCCGGTGGTTTTCGTCGGTGATGGCGACGCGGGTGTCTTGCAGGGTGACCAGCAAGGCGTACTTGCGGCTGCGCGGTTCGACCCGGAAAACGTCGTACCAACGTTGCGCGTCGGGTGCGTTGAAGGCTGCGACAACGGCGACGTAATGGGTGTCTTCGTCCAGCTCGTGATAGTTGATGAACTTGAATTGACCGGGCGCGAGCATGTAGTCGTCGGCCGTGATGTACGTGCTTCCCAGCGCCTTTTTCGGGGCGCTGCGGACCAGGTCGGGATCGGCGTTCTCAAGCAGCGAATCGTCCTTGAGCTGAATCACGCGAAAGGCGATGGGCGTGGCGTTGACGTGATCCTGGACCGCAAGCGCTGCGGCGGGCGCAAGGGGTATGCCATCGCGATATTGGCCCAACGCGACATCGAGATCGGGACTGGTCGCGCCAATGCCGATCCCGGCAGCCGAATCCTGCGCGTCTTCACTTTTGCGCAAGTGCCATTGCACAGGAAAGGGGGCCCGGCTCGTCGCCACGCTGTCTGCCCACAGGCGTTCAAGCGCGCTACTGACGGCGACGGAGCGCGGCTTGAATGTTCTGGTGAATCCGGACCTGACCAACGTACTTGGCCGGTCTTCAGATGCCGCTGCCGTCGAGGCCTCTTGATGCAAGTGATCTAGCAACGTCTGCAGACTGTGGACCAGGTCTTCGCGGGATTCGCCCTGCACATTGACCGAGAACGACCGTTCATCCGACATAGACGAAGCCGGATCGACGTCCGGCTCGGCCACGGGGTTGGGATTTACGTCTTTGGCGGCGTACAGACTCAGCGCCACTTGCGTCGGCTGATCTTCGGGCGGGCCCACCTGAATGCTCGGATCCATCAGGACCTGACCCGTCTTCGTGAGCACGTTGCCGACCGTGGTGCAGCCGGACAGCAACGCCACGATGCACAAGAGTCCAACTGCTGGCCTCATGGTTCTTCCTTGCGCAGCGCCTGGTCGTAGGCCTGGTCAAAGACTTCCCAGAACAGTTTGTCGAACCCCTGCTGCCGGCTGGATTTGAGCTCTTCGTAGTAATGCCGGTACATCTGCCACGCCCAATCGCCGGGCAACGCCTCGGGGTGCTGGCCGGACCGGTACCGGGCGAAGCGGCGTTCAAGCTGGTCGGGCGCGAATGCCTGCAGCAATGCGTTCAGGCCCGCAGCAACTGCCGTCAGCATCGCGCGATGCTGTTCGCCGATCTGCTCCAGCGATTCCTCGACGGCGGCGGTAGGCGACAGGTGAACCATGCTGCGGTCCCGGGAGAAGAGCGCGCGCACGGTCTCCGGGTAGGTCTGCGCGAGACGCAGCGGATTGTCTTCGATGGGCTGCAGGGTGCGTTTGGCCAGCGCCAGTCCCTGGCCTTCCGGCGTGCGGTTCAGCGCGGCGAGTCCGCGGATGAGCGCGGCGAGGGTGGTGCCGGCCTCGAACAGCAAGGCATGCGCGGCGTGCGGGTCCAACGCACCCACTGGCGCGCCCAGACCCTCGACCAGCGGTCCCACAAGGCCGGCCGCATCGCCAGTCTGATTGAACTGACTCTGGATCCATTGATCGGAAGCGCCAGGGGCTGCAGAAGAAGGGGGGTGTCCCGACATGGGGGGATCTCCGAAGGCATGCAAAGGGGAGCCGGATACGGCTTCGAATCGGGTGGTGGACAGGTCGGCCTGCGCGGCCAATTGGGTTTGTCCGTAGTGGCGGGAATCCAGCACAGCGGCGTCGCTGGACAAGGCGGAATCCGAGCGAGCCGCCTCTTCAAGCGCCAGCAAGGGATCAAGGCGTCCCTGCGGCGGCGTCTCCGACAAGGCGTCGAATTCCCGCCAGCCATGCTCGTGGGTCTGGTTTGGCGCAGGGACATCGTTGCGGTGTGGGGGCAGGGCGTCGATAGGTTCATTCGACGTCCCCAGCAGCTCGGTCACATCATGTTCAGCGAGGTGCCGGGCAGGGTCGGGCAGGTTGAAGGTCTCGTCATCCAGGTTGACCGTCAGGCGATAGGGGCCGACATGAAGGATGTCTCCCCCGCGCAGCCGGGCGCCGACGAGTGCGCCCAGCGGATCCGTCTGGTCGTTCACTCTCGTCTGGCCGCAGCGGTCGATGACGAAGTAACTGCCGTCTTCGTAGCGGACTTCGCAGTGGATGGACTGCACGCGGCCGGACCGGTCATGCAGGATCCAGTCCGCCCCGTGAGCGCCGATCGTGCCGCCGGCGGTGTCAAACATGCACCGGGGCTGGCTGCCCTTTTGCAGGGCTTGCGGATTGTCGACCACCAGGGCAAGGCGATGATTGGAGGGTGTGGGTTTCATGTGCGCAGGGTGACTTTGACGGGCGGCGGGAGGGTCGTGGCCGGCTGTTCAAGAAAGCTGGTCCAGCCCAATTGGGTGCCGTCGGCGTGCCGAAGATTGAAGGGAGGAACTTCGTCCTGACGCAGGCCAAGTTCGAGGTCGCAGGGCACCGGGTCTCGCAGCAGGAACACGACAAGCTGACGTAAGCGTTCGAAGTTTTCACCTGCCGGCAGGAACTCACGGAAGCGGTCCTGGCTCAGGCCCGATATCACGATGACGAAGCTGCAGTGCCGGGTGCGGACGCTGTCGCCGATCTGGAAGCTTTCGCTGAGCTGGCCGTTGCGCCGGCCGAGCCGGATGCGGTCGGAGTCGTCGATGAGTGTGTGGCGCAGTTCGAAATCGCGGATCTGCACGTCCTTCAGATCAAAGCAATGCGCGATCAGCCCGGCCAGCATGGTCGGCGAGCGGCTGCGCAGGACCACGGCGCCTGCGAAGCTCAGCAGCCGGCTCCAGGCGATTGGCGTGTCGCCGCGGGTCGCGTCATGCTTCAGGCCGATCAACGCGAAGATCCGCCGCGAGAACTGATCGTCCGCACCGCGCCGGAAGCGGATGTAGTACCGGTATTTGCGCCAGGCTTGGTGCAGCAGCGTCAGCAGGCGATGGTTGAAGAAGTCCAGGAATGCCGGGCGGATGCCCACGCCTTGGCCGGCCTCGTAGGCCAGACGGTCCAGGTAATAGCTGGGCAGCGGGGAATCCGTGCCGTGCATGCCGAAGAACGTGGCCTGCACCCGGTACTGGTGCGGAACGTGATTTTCCAGCCGTTCGGCCAGGGCGACGTCGGAGGCCGGAAAGCCAAGCCCGGCGTGATTGCCGAGCAGGACGCGCTGGTGATCGGCATCGAAGCTGTCGGGCGATTCCAGATCGTCCTCGTGCAGCGCATGCAGGCGTTCCAGAAGGCAGAAGAAGTCATGCCTTTTGGCCTCGGCCAGCAATGCGTCGCTTAGATCAGGGGCTGCGTGCCGCTGCGCATGGGCCATGCGTAGTGCTCCTGATTGGTGGTGTTGATCGCTTCCAGCACGTGGAACGACGACAGGCTGGCGTACAGCGACAGGAAGTGGCTGAGCACCGTGCCGAACAGGTAGAGATCGCCCTCGCAGGAGAAGCCGTTCTGGTCCAGCTTCAAAAGGGTGCGGGTGCCCCGGATCGGCAGGCCCTTGTACATCCGGTCAATGGGCTCGCTGACCACTTCCTGCAGGCCGTCCAGGCGCTTTTGCGTGGTGCGCGCGCGCTGAATATCGTGGTGTGCCGAGAAGTCGTAGTTGCCGATGATCGCCTTCAGCGGTTCGGCCGACAGCAGCGACAGGTAAGTGGGCGAGAGGTTGGAGATCAGGCTCCAGTGCAGATCGCCATCCAGGACCGGACGGTACGGCGGCGTGGGCGTGGTCAGGTTTCTGAAGCGGACAAACGCCGGGGTGTCCCGCAACCCCTCGCGGATATCGCCCACGCCCAGCGCCAGCGGGTAATCGCGGTTGGTGCACGTCAGCGCGAGCGACACCGCCTCTTCCCGCCCGATGTAGTGGTGATCGTCTCCGCGCACGAAGGCGATGCGGTGCTCGACGCCGGAATCGACCAGGGATGACGACAGGCGCGTGCGGTAATACAGCGTGGTGCGGCCGCGTTCGTGTTCGATCTGATGGCGCAGCGATTCAAAGGGTTCGTAGGTGCGCAGCCATTCGCCGGGTTGCGCGCTGTTGCCGTTCTTCCATCCATCGACCTTGTCGATACTGAAGATTTCGTACGCATCGGCCCGCTGCCCGCCGGGCATGAGGCGGTGCTCGGCAGCCTTGCCGGTCAGGCGGATGGGTTCGGCATCGTGTTCGAACAGGTTTACCGCGGGCGTGCAGTACAGCGCGATGTCGCCCTTGCGTACGCGCACGTCCGCCGGCATGGGCCGCGTGAAGTGGAACTCGATGCGCACGTTTGTCGTGGGCTGGTCCGGCCAAAATTCGAGCAGGTTCGTCAGGGAGAAAAAGTAGAAGCGCCTGGGAAAGAGGAAATATTCCTGGAGGATGCGGTAGCCATCCATGGCGTTCTTGGGGTACGGCAGCAATGCAGCGTCGGAATGGAATCCGGGAAAGCCGATCTGACTGACCGGTATGTGGCGCACCGTACCTGCGGACTCCATGCGGATCTCGCCCAGGTACTTCGCCAGCCACAGGTAGAGCGTCTGCGCGGTGTAATCGCTGCCGCTCAGATAAAAATCCAGTTTGTCGCAGCCAAAGGTGTTGGGCGGGTTCTGGCTCAGGGTGGCGAGGTCGACGCGGACAATCGACTTTTCGAGCGAATGGCCGTCATTGACGTCCGCGACGTCGAACGGGAATATTGACACGTCCTGGCAGGTGCGGAACCGGCACTGCACGCCGTCCACGGGCCGCGACTGAATGCCGGTGCCGCGCGGCACGGTTTGGCGGCCGGTGATGGAATGGTCGGTGGGTTCGAACTGCATGATGGTGGCGCTGGGCAGGGGCCGCAGATAGTTGGGCCATAGCATCTGCAGCATCGAATGCGTCAATTCAGGAAAATCGTCCTCGATCTTGAGGCGCAGCTTTGCGGTCAGGAAGGCAAAGCCTTCCATCAGGCGCTCGACGTCGGGGTCGGTCGCTTCCTCGCCAAGAAACGGCGCCAGCTGCGGGTTGTTGCGTGCGAAGACGCGCCGCAAGCGGCGCAGGTAATCCAGTTCCTCGCGGAATTTTCCCTTCAGTGGCATCCGGTCAGCCTCCCATGGCTACGTGCTAGGTCACCCTGACCTGTCGGCCTTGATGGTGAAAGAGCAGGCTGATTTCCACCTGCTCTTCCAGGTTGTTCACCGGCACCCGGCAGACCAGCCGAAAGCCGAGGTTCAGCGACGCGTCCGTCCCGGGAAGCGGCCTGACTTCGACAACGCGCGCGCGTGGCTCGTAGGCGGCCACCGCGGCGTGGATGTCCAGACAGACCTGTTGGCGCAGGTCGACGGCGCCGATGGCCGCGTCGTTCAGATCGCGCAATCCCAAACCAGGGCTGCTCTGCGAGCTGCCCTGGCGGGAATTGAGGATCCATTCCAACTGGCGCTTGATGGCGCGGATACGCTCGGCCGCCATTTCCTGGCGGGTGCGGGTGCGCCGCGGCGGAAGGTCCGGATCGAGGCGTTCGAACAGGCTTCCGCGCCCTGGGGACCGGGGCATGGCTCAGCTCCCTGTCAGTCCTTGTCCAGGCGGCCGACCAGCGACAGTTCGAAGCTGGCTCCCATGTACTTGAAGTGCGGGCGAACCGACAGTGCAACCTGATACCAGCCAGGATTGCCGGCCACGTCTTGCACGACGACCCGGGCGGCGCGCAGCGGACGGCGGCTTCGGACGTCGCTGGTGGGGCTTTCCTGGTCGGCGACATATTGGCGCAGCCAGTTGTTGAGTTCGCGCTCCAGGTCCTGACGTTCCTTCCAGCTGCCGATCTGCTCGCGCTGCAGCACTTTGATGTAGTGCGCCAGGCGATTGATGATGAACATGTAGGGAAGCTGCGTGCCCAGCATGTAGTTGGTCTGCGCGGCCAGGCCTTCGGGCGTCTTCTGGAACACCTTGGGCTTTTGCACCGAATTGGCCGAGAAGAACGCGGCGTTGTCGCTGTCCTTGCGCATAGTCAGCGGAATGAAGCCTTCGCTGGAAAGTTCGAATTCCTTGCGGTCGGAGACCAGGACTTCCGTGGGGATCTTGGCCTGCAGCTGTCCCAAGGATTCGTACAGGTGCATGGGCAGGTCTTCCACCGCGCCGCCGGACTGCGGGCCGATGATGTTCGGGCACCAGCGGAACTTGGCGAAGCTGTTGGTGACGCGGCTGCCCATCAGGAATGCCGTGTTGCCCCACAAGTAGTTGCGGTGATCGCCGTCGATGGCTTCTTCGTAGGCGAAGCTGCGCACGGGGTTTTCCAGCGGGTCGTACGGCTGGCGCAGCAGGTAGCGGGGCATGGTCAGGCCCAGGTAGCGCGAGTCTTCGGATTCACGCAGGCTGCGCCACTTGGCAAAGCGCGGGCCTTCGAAGATGTCTTTGACTTCCTTCAGGTTGGGCAGCTCTTCGAAGGATTCCAGGTTGAGCATTTCGGGTCCGGCCGCGCCAAGGAACGGTGCATGCGCCATGGCGCCGACGGAGGCCAGGTAGCCCAGCAGCTTGATGTCGGGCGCGGAGGGACCGAAGTTGTAGTTGCCGATCATGCAGCCGATCGGCTGGCCGCCGAACTGGCCGTAGCCCGCGGTGTACACATGCTTGTACAAGCCGCTGCGGGTGATGTCGGCAGCGCTTTCAAAGTCTTCCAGCAGTTCGTCCTTGGTGACCGGCACGAACACGACCTGGATGTTTTCGCGGAAGTCCGTGCGCTGCACGAAGTCGAACAAGGCGCGCCAGATGGATTCAAGCTGCTGGAATTCCGGCTGATGAAGAATGGCGTCCATCTGCTTGCTGAGCTTGCGGTCGATCGCGGCAAGCATCTGGTCCACTAGTTGCTTGTTGATCGGTTGCTCGCGGGAGTCGGACTTGAGCATCTCGGACACGAATGCGGCGACACCGCGCTCGGCGACCGCATAGCCCTCCTGGCTGGGCTCGATGCGGGTCTGGGCCATGATTTGCGCCAGCAATCCCCCTGGGGGCTGGCTGGCGGCGTGTTCCTGGATCTCGGCGGTTTGGGCTTTGGTCATCGGTGCGTCCTTGAAAACCTGAAGAGTGCGGTTGAGACGGTGCCGGGCATCACGCCTGCGGCGCCGCCAGGAGTTGGTCGAGTTCCTGGGCCAGCTTGCCGCGTGCGCTGTCGTCACCCAGCAAGGTCTGGATCTGCTTGCGGAACGCCGGGATGTTGCCCATGGGGCCCTTCAGCGCTACGAGCGCTTCGCGCAGTTCCAGCAGGCTCTTCAGTTCGGGGACCTGGCGGGCAATCGCGTCAGGACCGAAATCCTTGATGTTCTTGAATTGCAGGTTGACGCTGAGCGTGTCGCTTTCGCTGCCTTCTTCGAGCGTGGCCGGGACGTCGACTTTGAGGCTGAGGCCGGCTTCGGCCATGACTTCGTTGAAGGTGTCCTTATTGATCTGGACAGCGGGGCGATCTTCCAGCGGCGTTTCGTCGGCATGCCCCTTGAAGTCTCCGAGCACCATCACTTTGAGCGGGAGTTCAATTTCCTCTTGCTCGTCGCCTGTGGCGGGGATATAGCGGATATTGATCCGTTCTTTTGGTGCAACTGAACCAACTTTCGATGCCATGGGTCACTCCTTTTAGATATTCAAACGACGCTAGCGCATGGAGATATGAAGAAAAAAAGCTGCCTATTCTGATCCGCGGGTTAAAGCTTCGAACATATGAAAAGTTCGAAAAGCTGTTGGGATTGTTCGGATTCATATGGGAAATATGCGCGGCAATAAGAAAAGAAATTCGGCCGGCTGATATTCGAATTAGTCCGATTGATGCGCTCCTCTGGCTGTGGTTTCTTAATGCGCTCGGTTTCTGTAGCGCTTAAACCATAAATGGTGAGAAAACCCATGGCCACGAGGAATATCCGGCATGATTTCCGTTGATCTGTCTGCCTTGCTTGACCGATTGCACCCGGTGGCGCGTCACGCGCTTGAGGAAGCCGGCAGTCTCTGCATCCGCCAGCACGGCGCAGAGGTCACGGTTGCCCACCTGCTCTATAAATTTCTGGAACAGCCAAAATGTGATGTGCGCTGCGTTCTGGCAAATACGGAATTCGATCTGGATGCGTTGCGTGAGGCATTAGCCAGCACGTTTCCGAAACTCGACGCAGGGCTGGGGCATGCATATCCCTCGTTTTCCCCCTTGCTGCTCGAACTGATGCAGGACGCCTGGCTATTAAGCTCGGTGGAATTGGAGCAAACCGAAATACGGACTGGCGCGCTGCTGCTGGCCGCGTTGCTGAATCCGGGGCGATACCTGCCGTTTCCCGCGATCCGGTTGTTCGAATCGATTAATCGCGAAACGCTGCGCAAACGTTTTCGCGAATTGCTGGCCGGTTCGTCGGAAGCGCCCGTCCTGGAAGATTCCTCGCCAACGCAATCGGCAACGGCGGCCTCCGACAGCGCGCTCAGCAAATACGGCCAAGATTTCACGGCCCAGGCGCGCGCGGGCAAAATCGATCCGGTTTTGTGCCGGGATGCCGAGATCGATCTGATGATCGACATTCTTTCGCGCCGCCGCAAAAACAATCCTATCGTGGTGGGTGAAGCTGGCGTCGGAAAAAGCGCCGTGGTCGAGGGCCTGGCACGGCGCATTGTCGAGCAGCGCGTTCCTGCGCCGCTGCGCGACGTGACGTTGTGGGGGCTGGATCTAGGCGCCCTCCAAGCCGGCGCCTCTGTCAAAGGCGAGTTCGAAAAGCGCTTGAAGGCGGTCATCGACGAGGTCAAGCATGCGTCCAAGCCCATCATCCTGTTCATCGACGAAGCGCACACGCTGATCGGGGCCGGTAACGCGGCAGGCGGCAGCGATGCGGCGAATCTCCTGAAGCCCGCTCTCGCGCGCGGAGAACTGCGCACGATCGCCGCCACGACCTGGTCCGAATACAAAAAATACTTCGAAAAGGATCCTGCGCTCACGCGGCGTTTTCAACTGGTGAAACTGGACGCGCCCAGCGTGGAGCAGGCCGTGCATATCCTGCGCGGCCTGCGTGGCATTTATGAGGACGCGCATCAGGTCTATATCGCCGACGATGCGCTAAAGGCTGCTGCGGCGTTGTCGGCACGTTATCTCTCTGGCCGCCAATTGCCGGACAAGGCGATCGACGTGCTCGACACCGCCTGCGCGCGCGTCGCGACGGCGTTGGCCGAATCACCGCGACGCCTCGCTTCACTGGAAAACGAACTGCGGCAGGTGGATGCCGAGGCCGACCAGCTCTGGCGGGATGCCCGCGCCGGACGAAAGCCGGATACCGGCAGGCTGGCCGCGCTGGATGTCGCGCGGCAGCAGATTCAGGACTCCATCGAACAGTTGCAGGCCGCGTGGCAGCGGCAGAAGACGCTGATTGACGAGATCATTTCCCTGCGCGCGGGCGAGATCCAGGAAGACACGTCACAGCGGCTGGAAGCGCTGGTCGCGCAATTGGCCGACCTTCAACGCAGCGGCGCCCTGTTGCATGCAGACGTGGGCGCCGAGCAGATTGCACAGGTGATTGCGGACTGGACCGGAATTCCCGCCGCCACAATCAACAGCGACCAGTTCCACCGCCTGGACAAGCTGCCCGAGACGCTACGTCAACGCGTCAAGGGGCAGAACGCCGCCATCGACACGGTGCACCGGCGCCTGTTGACCGCCATGGCCGATCTGCGGCGCCCCGGGACGCCAATGGGCGCCTTCCTGCTGGTGGGGCCGAGCGGGGTGGGGAAAACAGAAACTGGCTTGGCCGTCGCCGACGCGTTGTTTGGCGGCGAGCAGTTCCTGACCACCATCAACATGTCGGAGTATCAAGAGAAGCACACCGTGTCGCGCCTGTTGGGGGCCCCGCCGGGATACGTCGGTTACGGCGAAGGCGGTGTACTGACCGAGGCCATCCGTAAGCGGCCTTATTCGGTGGTGCTGCTGGATGAAGTCGAGAAAGCGCACCCGGAGGTGCTCAACATCTTCTATCAGGCCTTCGACAAAGGCGAGCTTGCCGACGGCGAAGGCCGTCGCATCGACTGCCAGAACGTGCTGTTCTTCCTGACGTCTAATCTGGGCTTCGATCAGGACGGCGGCCCGCTTGCCGACCTCGACACCGAGGCGCTGCGCGAACACCTTGCAAGATTCTTCAAGCCGGCACTGTTGGCGCGCATGCAGGTCGTGCCATTTTGCTATCTGGACGAGGCCACGCTTGCCGAGATCGTCGAAAGCCGCCTGCAGCGCATCGAAAGACAGTTCAGCGACCGCTACAGCGCGCAATTGACGATCGAGACATCAGCACGGGATGAATTGCGCGCGCGTTGCCTGCGTCACCAGAATGGCGCACGGCTGCTGGATGCCAGCATCGACGGCGACATGCTGCCGCCGTTGTCGCTGGCCGTGCTGAAGTGCCTGGCCAGCGGGCAGCGCTTCCGCCGTTCCGCAATCAGCTGGAATGGTGCGGCCTTCGACGCCGTGGTGGAGTAAGCGCGATGTCCTTAAGTGCTCAAGGCGCCGCCGCGCTCGCCCGGACGTTGGTTCAGGCCAGCGGCATTGCGTCCCTGGCGGACCGATTCCTCAAAGCCGTTTGTTCGGCGCCGGGGATACGTTACGGGGTCTGCTACTGGCGCGAGGCGGCCGGCGACAGCATCCGGCCGATCGCCAGTCATGGCGTCGCGCTGGACCTGTTGCCGGCATACTCCTTGCTCGATCTCGACAACCCCATCACCCACTGCCTGACCACCGCTCAGGCCCGTCATGTCGCGCGTCTGGACAGCATGTTCGGCGTCGCGGGCGGCTATGAGGAACTCCGCGAGCGGCTCGCTGCCGCAGAGGCATGGCTGGTGGTGCCGCTGCTGGATGCGCGTCAGAAGGCTGTGGCGGTGTTATTCCTGGCGGGAACGGCGTCCGGGCTCAGGTCCTGGACGGCGGACCCCGCGTGGCAGGAACTGTGCAGTTTGTATGACGCCGTCTTGAATGGTCTGCTCGATCGGCTAGGTTCGGTCGAGCTGACGCAGACGCGCCAGACCATGCACCACCAGCAGTCCGAGACGCGCGGACGCCGGCGTCTGCTGTCAACCGGCTTTGTCGGCACCGGACAGATTGCGCGGCGGCTGCGCGAAGACATGCTGCGTTTCGCCGACTCATCCTTGTCGTTGCTGGTCACCGGAGAAACGGGCTCGGGCAAGGACCATGCCGCATGGCTGATCCACCAGGCATCCGCGCGCAAGGGCAAGTTCGTGCCGGTGAACTGCGCGGCCATCCCGAAGGACCTGATTGAAGCGGAACTCTTCGGCGCAACCCGTGGCGCCTACACCGGGGCCACGCAGGCGCGGACGGGGCTGGTCGCGGAAGCCGATGGCGGCACGTTGTTTCTGGACGAAATCGGGGATATGCCCCTGAGCCTGCAGGGCGCGCTGTTGCGCCTGCTGAACGAAAAGAAGTACCGGCCGGTGGGGGCAACGCGAGAGCTGCCGTCCAACTTTCGGCTGATCTGCGCCACCCATCGGCCTTTGCTCGAACTGGTGCGGGACGGGCGGTTCCGAGAGGACCTGTATTTCCGTGTCTGCCAACTGACGCTGCACATTGCGCCCCTGCGCGAGCGCCTTGAAGACGTTCCGGCGCTGGTCGCGCACATTCTGCTCGAGCACAACCGGGCATTCCCCGGCCGCGTCGCCGGCATTTCCGACAACGCGATTGCACAGCTCCAACGTCATCGGTTTCCCGGCAACGTCCGCGAGCTGCGCAGTCTTGTGCTTGCGGCCGCGGAGCGAACGCCGCCCGGCAAGCGCATCCAGACCAACCGGCTGGTCGAGCTGACAGATGGCGCGCACAAACCCGTAATCGATGACTCCGGCGAAGCCCGCCTGCAGCGCTTGTGGCGTACCGAAAGTCTTCCCGACGCGCTAGCCGCGTTCGAGCGCTTGCTGCTGGAAGACCGCTTGCGTCAGGCCGCGGGCTCCCGTCGGGTAGCCGCGCAAAGCCTGGGGATTCCCAAACGCACCTTGGCGCGCAAGTGCCTTGATATGAATCTGACTGGAGAGGAAGCAATATGAAGCCATTCGGGGCGCTCCTGCTGGTTGCCGCCGTGCTCGCGGGCGGCGACGCGGCCACGGACGCGGTGGCGGCGGGCCGTAGTTGCAGGACCATCGTGTCGGCAATCGAACGGTTGGCCTGTTTTGACGCCGAAGCGGGTACACCGCCCGTTCCTGCTGCGGAAATGGCGACACCGTCCACCGTGGCGCCGACTGCCCAGGCATCGGCCACCGCGCCTTCCATGGTTCGGGTGCCGGACATTGTCGGGCTGGTGCAACGCAACGAATCCCGCCGCAAGGCAGATCACGCCGGCGTGCTGCTGTTGCGCGTCGGCGATGCCATACCGGGCCAGGACAAGGTCGTCATCTCGGCGCCGGCCCTGGCGGGCAGCGAGCCGCGGCCGCTGCTGGCAATCAGTTGCCTGCAGAACATTTCTCGCTTGCAGCTCATCACCGCCGAGCCGCTGGACGTCAGCCGCGTGAGCATCCGCGTGCTGTTGGACGGGCGGCCGATTTCCGACCGCCGGCCGTGGCAGGTCGTGGAGGACGGCACGGTCACGGATGCGGGTCGCGGCCTGGTCGCGATCGAACAGCTTCGTCATCTGACCCGCGCGTCCCAGCAGATGCAGCTTGAAAGCGACCATGCCGCGTTTCACGGGCTGTCGTTCGACACCGCGGCGCTTCACGAGCTGATGGCGCAACAACGCGAGGCTTGTCATTGGTGAGCACGTTTCCCACGCTGGACCTCGACGCCATCCTGTCACCCATCTCGCCGCATCAGCCGGCCGGCGAGTTCGACGAGGAAGACAACGCCTACCAGGGTGTCGAAAGCGAAATGATGAAGCTCGGCGGGCTGCAAGAGGCGACCATCGACTGGAGCTATGTGGATTCGGCATCGCGACAGTATCTGAAGTCGCAGTGCAAGCACCTGCGCATTGCCGCGCAATTGGCGACCGCTCGCATGCGTTCAGGCGGTTGGCGCGGCTGGGCCGAGGCGGCGGGCGTGTTGGCCGGCATGACCAGCCGGTACTGGAGCACCAGCCATCCGAAGCCGGGCGCGGCCGGGTTGACGGCCAAGCGGCGCCTGATGTCCCAGCAGCTGGAGCGCCTGGGAGAGGCGCTGGCCAAACTGGACGGCAAGGGATACGCCGACGAGTTCTACAAATCTGGCCAACGGGCCTTGGACACGCTGCAAGGCTGTGCAAGCGAATCCAAGCTGGACGTGCCGACGCTGACTCGCCTGGAGGCGCAGCTACGGCTGAAGGCGGAGGCGACACGCGCGCCGGAGCTGGCCGATGCGCACATGGAGCTGTCGGCGCAACCCACCGGGATCACCGAGGCCTTCTTCACGCCGATGGCCATGGCGCAGGGCAACGAACGTGAAACGCGCCGATCGCTGTTGGCCGTGGCGGACCTCATCAACCAGCAAGACGCCTATGACCCGACCGGCTATCTGCTGCGCCGCTTCGCCTTGTGGGCGCACCTGAGCATTGCGCCATCGACTCGAAAGGACACGATGCGGACGGAGCTGATGGCCGTTCCCGCCGAGACCGCCGAGGCCTATTGGGACGCGCTGAAAGCGAATGCGGTCGATCCGGCGCTTCTGCAGCGCGTCGAAAAAAGTGTCACTTCGTCGCCGTACTGGCTGCGCGGCAGCTTTCTGGCCGCCGGTATCGCCCGCCGCCTGGAGATGCAGAACGTCGCCGAGGCGATCCGCCAGTCCACCGAGCGCTTTGTGGCCAAGCTGCCCGCGTTGGTGAAGCTGCAATTTGCTGATGGCCGCGCTTTCGTCGATGGCGAAACGCAGTCGTGGATCAGTGGGGCGGATGCGGACACCGCGAAGCTGGGCGCCGGCCATGAGTACCCGGCGTTGCGCGAGGAGCTGCGCGAGGTGTTGGAAGCCACAGGGGTGGAATCGATGCTCAGGCGGCTGGAGGCCATCCAGAAGACGTCAGCAGATCCGCGCCATGGTTGCCATGTCATCACGATCGCCGCCGAACTGCTCGGCGCGCGTGGTTTGGCGTGGCTGGCCGATGGCTTGTATGCCCGCGCCCATCAGATCATGCAAGACGCATCCGCGGCGCAATGGGAGCCCAGTCTGTTCGGCCTGCTGGGGCGCCACGTCAACGCCGCAATCGAATGCAAGAAACAGGAGCAACCCCATGTTTAAGATTTGGTCGAAAGTGAAACGCTATGGCCAGCCCCTACTGAAATGGACAAAGCAGGGCATGCCAGTGGCGTTGCTGCTGATGCTGGCGCTCGCCTTGGCCGCCATCTGGTGGTTGGGGCCGATGTGGACCTGGGATGAATACCAACCGCTGGCAAGTCTGACCGCGCGCGTGCTGGCCACGCTCGTGCTGATTGCGCTGCCCTTGCTGGTCTGGGCCATCAGGCTGCGCAAACGGAATCTGACGCTGGAAGCCGAGCGGGCGCAGACGCAGAAGCAGCAAGACGATCCCTGCTTGCGCTACGTGCAGGCGCAGGAGCGGGATCTGGACAAGAGCCTGAGCGTGCTGCAGGCAAACCTGAAGGGCCGCAACGCGCTTTACCAACTGCCTTGGTACCTGGTGCTGGGACAGGAAAACGCGGGCAAAACCAGCTTCGTCAACCGGTCTAGCCAGACGTTTTCGTTGACCGGTGAGGTCAAGGCGGGCAGTCAGCGCCTGCAGGACGACCCGGACCGGATCTATCGCATTGACTGGTGGATCGGCGATGACGCGGTGCTGATCGACCCGCCAGGCGAACTGATCAGCCAGCCGCGAGTGACGGCGGAAATTGAAGCGTCTGCGGCGTCCGGAAGTACGGAAGCGCCAAGGCCGGGAGACGCTGCGGGACCCGCGCTCCTGCCCGAGGCGCTTCATTCCCGTCTGTGGGATAGCTTTGTGAGCTGGCTGGGGCGCAATCGCAGCCGCCGTCCGCTCAATGGTGTGGTGCTGATGGTCAGCCTGGTCACGCTGCTGAATCAGCAACCCAGCGACCGCAAGGCGCTGGCCTCGTTGCTGCGCGCGCGGCTGGCCGAACTGAGCCGACAGCTCGGCACGCGTCCGCCGCTGTATGTCGTGCTGAGCAAATTCGACTTGCTTGAAGGGTTCGAGCCGCTGTTTGCGCGGCTGTCCAAGTCCGCTCGCGAGGACATCTTTGGGTTTACGTTCACGCTGGACTCGGTGCAGCGTTACGATGCGTGGCGGGATGAACTGGGCGCGCGGTACGACGAGTTCCTGACGCGCCTGAACGAGCAGGTGTTTGATGCGTTGGCCGACGTCCGCGAATTGCGTCAACGGGAAGCCCTGTATTCGCTGGTGCGGCAGCTGACCGGCATGCGGCCGCTCTTGATGGAATTCCTGACCGATGTGCTGGGCAGCGATCGCTACATCACGCCGGCGCTGCCGCGTGGCGTCTTTCTGTCGTCGGTCTATCAGCAGGGCGTGCTGACCAACGCGTTCGTGGCGTCTGCCTCGCAGAACTACGATATCCGCGAGCCCGTGCCGGCCACGCATCCCAGCGGCCGCGCGATGGTTTACTTCGCCCAGCAGCTTTTTCAGCGCGTCATCTATCCCGAATCCGGCCTGGCGGGCGACAACCCGCGTGTGCGTGCCGAGAAGCGCCGCGCGCTGGCCTTGCGCTTCGGAGTGGCGTCGCTGGGCAGCGCGGTGATCCTCGGCGGCTGGTATCACTACTACGCAGTGAACCGGGACAAGGCCATGAGCGTTCTGGAGCGCAGCCGCGCTTATAGCGCCCACGCCATCGACGGCAAGCTGGACACGACAGGCCGCAATCTGCTTCAGCCGCTGGATCAGATCAGCAGCGCGGTGGCGGTGTATGGCGATTACCGGGAAGCGTGGCCGCTTGTGGCGGACATGGGTCTGTATCAGGGATGGCAGATTGGTCCGAAGGTCGATCAGGCCTATTTGACGCTGCTGTCCCAGCGATTCCTGCCTGCGCTGGCCGATGGGGTGATGGAGCACCTTGACGGCACCTCGATCGACAGCGATGCGCAGCTTGAGGCGTTGCGCGTTTACCGCATGATTGAGGATCGTCCCAACCGCCGGCCGCCGGTGGTAGAGCGTTGGATGGGGCGGCAGTGGGCACAGGCTTTCCCCGGCGAGGACAAGGTGCAGCGTGCGTTGATGCGGCATCTGGACTACGCGATGAAGTATGCCGACACGCTGCTGCCGCAGTTCCAGCAGCGCGTGTCCGTCGTGCAGCGCGACCTGCGGCAGATTCCGTTGCCGCAGCGCGTGTACATGACGATGCGCCGTCAGGCGGGCGAATTTCTCAGGGCGCCGCTGGATCTGCGCAATGAAATCGGCCCGGCCTTTGATGTGGTCTATCAGCCGGCGGCTGCGGCCAAGGCAGAAACGGGACAGCCCGCTTCCGATGGCCGTATCGACGCGCTGTTGACGGCCAAGGGATTTCACAATTACTTCGCGCCGCACAGCCAGGATCTGACCGAACTGGCGATGATCGATCAGTGGGCGTTGGGCGAGCGGCGCAATATCGATTATTCGGAGGCCGACAAGCGCGCATTGGCCGAGCGCATCCAGGCCATCTACGGCCGTGATTACATCGACACCTGGCAGCGCAACCTCAACCAGCTTGAGGTTCGGGATTTTCATGATCTTGCCGAGGCGGTCAATGTGCTGGGCACGGTGACGAGTCCTGCGGCGCCGTTGCGCCGGCTGGTGGAAACCGTGCGCGACAACAGTGAACTTGGCGCCAACACCCCTGCAGTCACGGGCGCGCTCGACGGGAAGGGCGCAGCGGTTGCGCAGGCTTCTGGCGTGGCGGAAAAGGTGGCAGCTGGCAAGGACGAAACCGGCGCGATATTCGGGATTGCGCGGGCGTTTGCGCCGATGAGCCAACTGCTGCAGGCGAAGGGCGATCGGGCGTCGTACCTGGACGAAACTTTGGTGGCGGTCGGTAGCGTGCAAGACAAGGTCCGCACGGTGCACGACAGCCCGGACCGCGGCAAGACGGCGCTTGACGTGGTGCTGGAGCGCTTCGGGTTGAAAGGGCCGGATCCGATCAGCAATCTGCAGCGTATTGCTGCGGGTCTGCCCGAACCGCTGAACCGTCAGGTGGGCAAGTTGGCCGACGAGTCGTCGCGGGTGATTCTGGTGGAGGCATTGCGTGAGCTTGAGCGTCGTTGGGACATCGACGTGTATCGCTTTTATCGCGAGCGGTTGGCGAATCGTTATCCGTTCAATCCGGCGAGCCGTGAGGAAGTGGCGTTGGACGATTTCACGGCGTTTTTCGGCCCGCAGGGGCGTTTGCAGCAGTTTCGCGAGAAGTACCTGAATCTGTTCATCGAGGACAACCTTGAGGCGTTGTACTCGGAGCGGTTGGGCGGGTATCTGGTGCGCAATGACGTGCTGACGCAGCTTGAAGCGGCCGAGAAGATCCGGGACGCGTTCTTCAATAGCCGCGGCACGTTGGGTGTGCAGTTCCATGTGGAGCCGTTGGGAATGGCGCCGAGCAAGCGCAGCAGCTCGCTTAGCGTGGAAGGGCAGTTGGTGACTTACAACCACGGTCCGACGACCAGTACGGCGTTGATCTGGCCGAACACGTTGGCGTCAAGCAATGAAAGCCGCATGACGTTGGTGCATGCGGGGGGCAGCAGCAGCGGATTGGCATATCGCGGTCCGTGGTCGCTATACCGGCTGCTCAGTCAGGCCCGCCTGAACGGTGCGACGAGCTCGAGCGTTGATATCAGCTTTGCTGCGCCGGACGGCGGTATGCGCTATCGCATCAGTACGGAGAAGGCGAACAATCCGTTCACGCAGCCGTTGTTCAAGGGGTTTGCCTTGCCGAAGACGCTTCTAGAGGATGGCGTGCGCGGTAACGATGCAGGAGGGCAGAGTGCAGGGGGCAAGGCTGGCGGGAAGCAGGCTGCCTCGGCGGGTGGCGTGCCTGCGCGGGTGGCTCGGCAGGTGGGGGTGCCGGTAGGCGTGGTCCGGTAAGGGATGCGTGGCAACGCGATCGCGCTGCCACGCCTGGATGGATCATTCGACCAGCCAGCCGGCCTCGCCTTCAATCAGCGTGCCGCCATGGCTGGTTTTGTCACCTTGGCGCGCAACGGGTTGTCCTTCGATGATGGTGCCGGGCGAGCCGGTCTGAATGATTGCGCCGCAACTGATGCGGTCGCCGATGCGGGCGACGGCGCGGCCGTTGACGATGGCTTCGCTTGCACCGGTGACGACGGTGCCGGTGCCGTGAGTGGGGCAGCTATGGCGATGACCTACAAGAACGATGGGTTTCATGATTGGCTTCCTGACGTTTGGGGCTGTTGATTAGCCCCGTGTCGATCGAGGTCGGATCAGAACGGACAAGGCCGGCGCGTGATGCGCCGGCCTTGTTATTTAAGAAACCTGGGATCAGGCCTCTTGCGGCTTGCGCCAGTCGTCGGAGGCTTCGGTGCCGGCGATGGCGTGGGTCCAGGTGATCTTGCGGTAGGCCATGGCGACCTTGACGAGCTGGGTGTACTCGGCCTTGGTGGGGTCTTGGGCGTGCGGGAGCACGGTGTTGATGTTGACGATGGTGGCGTCTTCGAGCTTGGTGGTGAAGAAGTGCTCTTGCTTGCCTTCGGTGGAGGTGCGGTACCACTTGACTTCGACTTCGGGCAGCATTTCGCCGGAGGCGAGGGCTTGGTACATGAGGGGGGTGGCCTTGTTGAGGGGCGCGGTGAAGACGAAGGGCTTGTGGACGCGCTGGCCGGAAGGCTGGCCGCTTTGCGGGTCGGTGGGGGTGGCGATCAGGTGTTCGATTTCCTGGACCAGGATCTGGTCTTCATGACCTTCCTGGTAGACGTTGCCGACGGAGTCGGCGGTAAAGGCGCCTTGCGTGATGTTGCCCTGGGTCTTGCCCTGGATGCTGATGTAGGCGGGAGTCGGCATTTGCTGTTTCCTGGTTTGGTTTCTTTTGCGTGATGGCCTTATTGGCCGGTGTGTCATCGGGGATGACATCCGGTTAATTGCAAAGTCCGTGCCAGGGTTTGTTTGAATGCTGGTTTTCTCTTTTTTATCAAAGGCTTAATTGATGGTTTCGGGGCTGATCGTTGATTACGGATTGCTCGAAAAACGGGAAAGTGGTTTTTTCTGCGGGGATTCGGGTCAGTTGTGGCTCGGTGCTTTGGTAAGTCTTTAAAAATAAAGCGGAAAAAATCGGGTCGGGAACGGCTCGGGTGGGTCGGAGTTGGCTCGGTCTGCTTTTGGCTGACTCGGAGAAGCTGGTCGTTCGGGGGGGGCTGGCG
>NZ_JAKRML010000020.1:0-108845 GCF_022346505.1 Achromobacter sp. ACRQX | reverse complement strand
CTTTTCGAACAGGGTCACGGAGTGGCCGGCATGGCATGCGCGCAGCAACTGGCGCGTGCCGGCCACTCCGTGACCCTGTTCGAAAAGAGCGACCGCATCGGCGGCCTGCTGCGCTACGGCATCCCCGACTTCAAGCTCGAAAAGCACCAGATCGACCGCCGCATCTCGCAGATGGAAGCCGAGGGCGTGGAATTCGCGCCGTCGACCTACGTCGGCGATCCGAAGGATCCCGTTGCCGATGGCTTGACGGTGCGCACCCCGAAATCGCTGATGGCCGAATTCGACGCCGTCGTGATGAGCGGTGGCTCGGAAACGCCGCGCGATCTGCCGGTGCCGGGCCGCGAGCTCGACGGCGTGTACTTCGCCATGGACTTCCTGCGCCAGCAGAACAAGGCCGTGGCGGGCGACCGCCTCACCAACCAGACGCTGGCCAAGGGCAAGCACGTGGTGGTGATCGGCGGCGGCGATACGGGTTCCGACTGCGTCGGCACCAGCAACCGCCACGGCGCCGCATCGGTCACGCAGTTCGAACTGATGCCCCAGCCGCCCGAGTCCGAAAACAAGGCCATGACGTGGCCGTACTGGCCGCTGAAGATGCGCACGTCGTCCTCGCACGAGGAAGGCTGCGAGCGCGACTGGTCGGTGACCACCAAGCTGCTCAAGGGCGCCAACGGCAAGGTCGAGAAGCTGGTCGGCGCGCGCGTCGAATGGTTCAAGGACGACGCCACCGGCCAGATGAAGATGCGCGAAGTCGAAGGCTCGGAGTTCGAGATCAAGGCGGATCTGGTGCTGCTGGCCATGGGCTTCGTGTCGCCGGTGCAGAACGTGCTGGACGCGTTCGGCGTGGACCGCGATGGCCGCGGCAATGTGCGCGCCAACACCGACGACTACCGCACCAATGTGGAAAAGGTCTTCACCGCCGGCGACATGCGCCGCGGCCAGTCGCTGGTCGTGTGGGCCATCCGCGAAGGCCGCCAGTGTGCGCGCTCGGTCGACGCCTACCTGATGGGAAGCAGTGAATTGCCGCGTTGATCGTATTGCGACATATCAACGCCGCCGGTTGCCTCGCGCACCGGCGGCGTTTTTTTTGCTCTTGCGTTGCGGTTAACCGCAGTTGTTGCGACATAACCACTTTCTGAAAACGGTCTTTTCACGAATTGACACACGTCAAGAACGGGGACGGGGCGGTCTGAGAACCTGTCGTCTCACCCCACACGGAAAGATCGGAGAAGAAAATGTTTTCGCTGAACGGGCGTATCCGCGCCACCGCCATTGCCGGTTTGATCGCTGCCGGCGCCTTTGCCGCTCCCGCCCACGCCCACGAAGCGGGCGACGTGCTGTTCCGCGTCGGCGTCACGCAAGTCCGCCCCTCGCAAAACAATGGCACCGTGCTCGACGGCAGCGTCAAGCTGGACGTGAACAACAATGTGCGCCCCAGCTTCACCCTGGCCTACATGGCCACCCGCAACATCGGTATCGAACTGCTGGGCGCCTGGCCCTTCCAGCATGACGTCAGCGGCAGCGGCGGCCTGGGCAAGATCGGCTCCTCCAAGCAACTGCCCCCCACGCTCAGCCTGCAATGGCACATCCTGCCCGACAGCATGATCCAGCCGTACATCGGCGTCGGCATCAACTACACCCACTTCTTCGACACCAAGGCCGAGGGCGCGCTCAAGGGCTCGAATCTGAAGCTGGGCGATTCCTGGGGCGTGGCCGCGCAACTGGGCGCGGACATCAAGATCAATGATCGCTGGTTCATGAATGCCGACATCCGCTACATCGACATCAAGTCGAAGGTGACGCTGGACGGCGAACGCGTCGGTACCGCGCGCATCGATCCGTGGGTGGCCACGGTGGGCGTTGGTTACCGCTTCTGATCGCTGGCCTGACGATGCGCGCGGCCCCGCGCGCATCTATCAATTCTGCGGCGGCGCAAGCCGGCTGCGCAGCGCCTGCAATGCCGGCGTGTCGTCGTCGGCGCGCCAGATCAGCTGGGTAAGCGCCTGCCCATGGGACCCGGACAACGCGCCCACGCGCACCGAATGCTCCGCCCCCAGCACCGCCAGCACGGACCGCGGCACGATCGCCACCCCGGTTCCCGCTGCCACACACGCCACGATGGCGTGATACGACGCAAACTCCATCACCTTGCCGGGCGCAATGCCCTCCTGGTTCAACCACGACTCCAGAATGCGCCGGTATGAGCAGCCCGCCGCAAAGGCGATGACGCTCCGGTTGCCCAGGTCTTTCGGACTGCCGATCGGATCCCACGCCAACGGCGAGATCAGCGCCAATTCCTCCCTGAACGCATCCATCGCCGCCAGTCCCTCTGCGGGGAAGGGTTGCGCCACGAAGGCAGCCTCGATCTCGTAATTGCGCACCTTGGCGGCCAATGCGCCCGAGGTGCCGGTGACCAGCTCGATCCGCACCTGCGGCCAGGCCGCGTGATAGGCCGCCAGGATGGGGGGCAGGCGGGCGGCGGCCGTGCTTTCCATGGTGCCGATGCGCAGCACGCCCTGCAGGGCGCCTTCCCGGACGGCCGCCTGCGCCTCATCGGACAGGCGCAGCAGGCGGTCGGCGTAGGACAGCAGCACGCGGCCCTGATCCGACAGCACCAGCCGGCGGTTCTGCCGCCGAAAGAGCGGCGTTCCCAGCGAGGATTCCAGCTGCTTCAGGCGCGTCGACACATTGGACTGCACGCGGTTCAGATGCGCGGCGGCGCGCGCAACGCCACCCTGATCCGCCACAGTCTTGAAGATTTGCAGCGCGTCGAGATCCAAGTTTCTCATTTTGCGAACTCACGTTCTTAATAATTCACTATTCAAGATATAAGTACAGCCGTAGAGTAGGCTCCATGTCAACGCCTGCTTACCCTTCCCCCCACCCCTCGGCCAGCGCCGCAAGCCTGGCCTGGCCCGCGGCGCTTGCGCTGGCGGCGGCCATGGGCATCGGCCGTTTCGCCTTCACGCCGGTATGGCCGCTGATGGCGCAGGAATCCGGCCTGTCGCTGGCGCAGGGCGGCTGGATGGCGTCGGCCAACTACGCGGGCTATTTGTTGGGCGCGCTGGCGGCGATCGTCTGGCCGGTGCGCCGGCTGCGCATCACGCTGGCGGCCAGCCTGGCCGCCGTGGCCGCGCTGACGCTGGCCATGCCAATGCTCAACAGCGTGGCGGGCTGGTCGGTGCTGCGGCTGGCGGCCGGCTATGCCAGCGCCAGTGCCTTCATCTGCGTCGTCGCATGGCGGCCGGTGCCCGCCGGCGACCCGCGCGAGGCCGCGGCTTCGGCGGTGACGTATGCCGGCGTGGGCGCGGGCATTGCGCTGACGGGATTGGCCTGTCTGGCCTTGATGGCCTCGCACGCGAGCGCCGGCGTGACCTGGACCGCGCTGGGCGGCCTGGCGCTGGCGTTGTCCGTGGCGGCGTGGCCCGGACTCAGCCGGCAATCGCCTCCCGTGCGACGGACGGCTGCTGAAGCGCCGCAAACCCGCCTGCCGCGCGGCATCGCCGCGCTGTCGCTGCACTACGGTGTCTTCGGGGTCGGCTACATCATTCCCGCCACCTTTCTGCCGGCCATGGCCAAAGAGATCTTTCCCGACCCGGCGATCTTCGGCTGGGCCTGGCCCCTTTTTGGCATGGCGGCGGCGCTGTCGTGCCTGCTGGTCCCGCGGCTGGCGCGCGGCCGAGACGACCGGCAGGTGTGGCGCGGCGCGCAGGCGCTGATGGCGGCCGGCATGCTGACCGTGGCGCTGTGGCACCACATCGCCGCCGTGATCCTGGCAGCGCTGCTGGTCGGCGGCACGTTCATGGTGATCACGCAGGCGGGCATGCTGACCGCGCGCCGCCTGTCCGGCCCGGCGGCGCCGCGGGCGGCGGCCATCATGACGGCGGCGTTTGCGGCGGGGCAGATTCTGGGGCCGTTGCTGGCCTCGTGGGCGGCGCGCTGGGGCGCCGGCCTGCCGCAGGTGCTGGCGGCCAGCGCGGCGTTGCTGGCGGCGTCGGCGTGGGCGCTGGGAAAAGTCACGACAGACGGCAATGGCGCTGGGCATAATGCCATCGGCCCTTCGGGCCAACCACACAGCAATTAGAAAGCAGGTAAAGAGGAGTTCCCAGCATGAAAGCACTACGCCCCCTGATCGCCGCCCTGGCCGCCACCGCCGCCTTTGGCGGCGCTGCCCAAGCCCAGACCGGCGAATGGCCCGCCAAACCCGTGACTATGATCGTGCCCTACGCGCCGGGCGGTTTTGCCGACACCCGCGTGCGCCTCTTGGCCCGCAAGCTGGGCGAATCGCTGGGCCAGCCCATCGTTGTCGAAAACAAGGCGGGCGCAGGCGGCGTGGTCGGCACCAACCTCATCGCCAAGGCGGCCCCGGACGGCTACACGATCGGCACGGGCAACCTGGCCCCGATGGCGGTCAACCCGTCGCTGATGAAGGAAATGCCCTACAACCCGCAAAAGGATCTGGCCCCGATCATCCTGATCGAGAACAGCCCGCTGGTCCTGAGCGTGAACAACGAACTGCCGGTCAAGACGCTGGCCGACCTGATCGCACTGGCCAAGAAGGAACCGGGCAAGCTGACCTTCGGCTCGTCCGGCGTGGGCGGCGCGCACCACTTGTCGGGCGAAATGTTCCGCGAGCAGGCCAACATCGACATCGTCCACGTGCCCTACAAGGGCGGCAGCCTGGCTGCGACCGATCTCATGGGCGGCCACATCGCGATGATGTTCGAAATGGGCTATTCCGCGCTGCCCGCCATTCAGGGCAAGAAGATCCACCCGATCGCCGTCACATCCGCCAAGCGCCTGGACGTGCTGCCCGATGTACCCACCATGGCCGAATCCGGCCTGCCGGGCTTCGAGTCCTACAACTGGCAGGGCATCGTGGCGCCCGCCGGTACGCCCGCGCCGATCATCGCCAAGCTCAATGCCGAATTCAACCGCATCCTGAAGGACCCGGATGTGCAGAAGGCCATTGCCGACACCGGCAGCCAGGCCGGCGGCGGCACGCCCGAGGAATTCGCCGCCTTCATCAAAACCGAAAGCGACAAGTGGGCGCACGTCATCAAGGCTGGAAACATCCAGCTCCAATAACCTCCCAGGAGTTTTCCCATGGCCACCCCTTTGATTGAACTGCTCAAGCTGATCCATCCCATCATCCAGGCGCCCATGGCGGGCGGCGCCACCACGGTGGACATGGTGGCGGAGGCATCGAAGGCGGGCGCCCTGGGATCGCTCGGCGGGGCGTACATGACGCCCGAACAGATCGAGGCGGCGGCCGAAGGGGTCCGCGCCCGCACGGATCGCCCGTTCGCCATCAACCTGTTCGCATCCGTGCCGCCAGAGCCCATGCAGGGCGATGCGAGCCGGATGCTGGCCCTGATGGCGCGCTATCACGAGCAACTTGGTCTGCCGGCGCCCGAGGCCCCCGGCCCGCAGGCCGATCCGCTGCCGGGCCAGCTCGAGGCCGTGCTGCGCATCCGGCCCGCCGTCCTCAGCTTCACCTTCGGCCGCCTGCCGGCCGAAGCGCTGGCCCGCTGCCGCGAACTCGGCATCCTGACCGTGGGCACGGCCACGACCGTCCGCGAGGCGCAAGCGCTGGAGCAGGACGGCGTTGACGCCATCGTGGCGCAGGGCGCGGAGGCGGGCGGCCACCGCGGCACGTTCCTCGACACGTTCGAGGCGTCCATGATCGGCACCATGGCACTGGTCCCGCAGGTGGCGGACGCCGTCTCGGTGCCAGTCATCGCGTCGGGCGGGATCATGGACGGGCGCGGCATCGCGGCCGCCCTGGCGCTGGGCGCCGACTTCGCCCAAATGGGGACGGCCTTCCTCACCACGGAAGAATCCGGCATCAGCGACGCCTACAAGGCGGTCGTGGCGGCCTCCCGCGCCGAACAATCCCGGATCACCCGCGGCTTCTCCGGCCGCCCGGCGCGCGGCATCGCCAATGCCTTCATGCGTGATGTGGACGCCATCGGCGGCGACATCCTGCCGTATCCGCTGCAGAACGCCCTGACCCGGCCCATGCGCACGGCGGGCGGCAAGAGCGGCAACATCAATGTCCTGTCCCTGTGGGCCGGCCAGGGCGCGCCGCTGGCACGGCGGGAGTCGACAGCGGAACTGATCCAGCGGCTGGCCCGGGAAACGGTGGCGGCGCAGGCGCGACGTTGAGTGCTGGCGGCGGTCTGTCCGGAATGGGTGTCTGACACCCGTGTAGGAGCCGTGTGTGCCGGGCCAGTGCCTCAAGGGTGTCAGACACCCATGGAGCATCGGCAAACGCCATCAGCACCGAAACGGCGACGACCCGATTGTTCCTGAAGCCGAAAACACTGTTCCACGGGCGGCCGCTCCAATTGTGATTACACAGCGTCGGGCTACAATGGCGCCTCGCCGCCGGGAGCGAACGCTTACGCTTGCCCCGGTATCTGAGTAACAGGGCGCTTCCCGACGCAGTCTGTCTTGCCCGCGCCGGCCAGGTCCTCGGTCCCGCGTGTCGACAGGACCGCAGGGCAAGCTCCGCCGCCGAAACTCCCTTTCGTTGCCCATGCCCGCTCAAACCAGCAGCACCCCGGAATTCGCCCTGCGCCTGGAAGGTGTGGCGCTTGGCTACGGTGATTTCACCGTCTTGCGCGATATTTCCATGGACGTCCGGGCGGGCCAGGTGGTGGCAGTCATGGGCGGCTCCGGTTCCGGCAAGACCACGCTGCTGCGTGCGGCCACCGGCCAGATCACCGCTCAGCAGGGCCGCGTGCTGGCATTCGGCCAGGATATCGGCGCCGCCTCCCGCGCCGAAGTGCAATCCCTGCGCAAGCGCATGGGCGTGCTGTTCCAGCAGGGCGCGCTGTTCACCGACCTGAACGTCTTCGAAAACGTGGCGTTTCCGCTGCGCGAACACACCCGTATCAGCGAGGCAGAGGTCACCGACCGCGTGCTCGACAAGCTGGACGCCGTAGGCCTGCGCGCCGCCGCGCACCTGAAGGTCTCCGAAATATCCGGCGGCATGGCGCGGCGCGTGGCACTGGCCCGCGCCGTGGTGCTTGAGCCGGAACTCATCCTGTACGACGAACCCTTCGCGGGGCTGGACCCGATCTCGCTGGGCATCACCGCCCGTCTGATCCGCAGCCTTGCCGACCGGCTGGGCTGCGCCTCGGTGCTGATCACCCACGACGTGCAGGAATCCTTTGCCATCGCGGACCAGGTCTATCTGGTGGGCCGCGGCCAACTGGCTGCGGCCGGCACGCCGCAGATGCTGGCCGCCTCGCCGGACCCCTACGTCCAGCAATTCCTCAAGGGCCAGCCGGACGGTCCGGTCGCGTTCCAGTATCCCGAAACGCCCGCCTTCCAGAAATGGCTGTCGCAACAGAAAGGGCGCAAAGCATGAGCGCTTCCAATAACGCCGTCGCCGTACTGGGCCACTGGGTGCGCTCCCGCGTCGCCGGCATCGGCTACTTCACCCGCTTCTTCGGCGCCATGCTGGCGCGCAGCGGCATCGCGCTGTCGCGGCCGCGCCTGGTGTCTCAGCAGGTCCACTTCATCGGCAATTATTCGCTGCTGATCATTGCCGTCTCCGGCATGTTCGTGGGCTTCGTGCTGGGTCTGCAGGGTTATTACACGCTGAACCGCTACGGCTCCGAAGAGGCATTGGGCTTGCTGGTGGCCCTGTCGCTGGTACGCGAACTGGGTCCGGTGGTCACTGCACTGCTCTTTGCGGGGCGCGCCGGCACCTCGCTCACCGCCGAGATCGGGCTGATGAAAGCGGGCGAACAGCTGTCGGCCATGGAAGTCATGGCCGTCGACCCGATCCGCCGCGTGCTCGTGCCGCGCCTGTGGGGCGGCATCATCGCCATGCCCATCCTGGCGGCTGTGTTCTCCATGGTGGGCATCCTGGGCGGCTGGGTCGTGGGCGTGCTGCTCATCGGTGTGGACGCAGGCGCCTTCTGGTCGCAGATGCAGAACGGCGTCGATGTATGGAAAGACGTCGCCAACGGCGCCATCAAGAGCGTCGTCTTCGGCGTCACGGTGACGCTGGTGGCGCTTTATGAAGGCTGGCAGGCCAAGCCCACCCCCGAAGGCGTTGCCCGCGCCACCACGCGCACCGTGGTCGTGGGCTCCCTGGCGGTTCTCGGGCTGGACTTCCTGCTCACCGCCTTGATGTTTGGAAATTGATACGGATCGATCATGTCACGCGAAAAAACCGACTTCTGGGTAGGCCTGTTTGTATTGCTGGGCGCGATCGCGCTTGGGTTCCTGGCGTTGCGCGCCGGCAACTTGAGCACGTTTTCCTTTGCCCCGACCTATACCGTGACCGCCAACTTCGATAACGTAGGCGGCCTCAAGGTGCGCGCGCCGGTCAAGAGCGCCGGCGTGGTGGTGGGCCGGGTCACGGGCATTTCCTTCGACGACAAGACCTTCCAGGCGATTGTGTCGGTCGATCTGGAGACGGCCTACCAGTTCCCCAAGGACTCGTCGGCGGCCATCCTGACCTCCGGCCTTTTGGGCGAGCAATACCTGGGCCTGACCGCCGGCAGCGAGGAAGATAACTTTACCGACGGCGGAAAAATCCGCTATACACAAAGCGCCGTGGTCCTGGAGCAGCTGATCAGCCAGTTCCTGTACGGCTCGGCGGAAAAGCAAGGCACGACCGCCGCGCCGGAATCGGCCCCCAAAGCCCAGGACTAAAGGCGCGGCGCCATCAAGCTGTTACAACGCTGCGTCTCGCCGTCGCGATAACAAAAGAATTGTTGATAGGGATACCCGGAACATGAATAAGAAAGCTATTTCCCGAATTGCCACTGTCGCCGCCGCGGGCGCGCTGATGGCTGGTTGCGCCGCCCCCAAGAATCCGGATCCGCGCGACCCCTGGGAAGGCTTCAACCGCGGCGTCTACCAGTTCAACGACACGGTCGACCGCGCGGTGTTCAAGCCGGTCGCGCAGGCCTACACGTTCGTGACGCCGCAGCCGGTGCGCAGCTGCATTCACAACATCTTCAGCAACGTCGGCGACCTCTGGTCCGGCACCAACAGCTTCCTGCAGGGCCGCGGCCACGACTTCGTCAACACGCTGGGCCGCTTCCTGTTCAACACGACCATGGGCGTGGGCGGCTGCTTCGACGTCGCCTCGGCCAATGGCGCGCGCAAGATCCCCAACGACTTCGGCACCACGCTGGGCGTCTGGGGCTTCAGCCAGGGTCCGTATTTGGTGCTGCCATTCTTCGGCGCCTCCAGCGTGCGCGACGGCGTCGGCCTGGTCGGCGACCTGTACGGCACCACCTACGGCTACATGGGCGTGGACTCGATCGACAACGTGCGCCTGCGCAACTCGCTGTGGGGCCTGCGCATCGTCGACACGCGCGCCAGCCTGCTCGACACCACCGACACCATCGACCGCGTGGCGCTCGACCCGTACAGCTTCGTGCGCGACGCTTTCCTGCAACGCCGCGCCGCCATGGTGCTGGGCCACCGCGTGGACGAGGAAGGCTCGCTGCCCAACTACGAAGACGACGGCGACGACGACACCCCCGCCGCGCCCGCGCCGGCCCCCGTGCCTGCGCCGCAACCCGCGAACAAGTAAGCTGAGGCCTTGCGCTTTCGGTATTTGAAGGAGATTTGATGCGATTTTCCATTCCCTCTCTGTTGCAGCGGCTGGTGTTCACGGGCCTCGTCGGCCTGGCGGCAGCCACGGCCGCGAACGCCAAGCCGGACCCCAACGGCCCGCCCGAGCAGTTCGTCCTGGCCGCCGCCAACGAGGCCCTCGCGGTCCTGAAGTCCGACGGCGCGCTGCGGGCCGGCAACACCGCCCGCATCAACGAAGTCGTTGACCAGCACATCCTGCCGTACGTCAATTTCCAGAAGACCACGCGCCTGGCCGCCGGCCGCTACTGGCGCCAGGCCTCCGACCAGCAGAAAACCGCGCTGGCCGACGCCTTCCGCGGCACGCTGATCCGCACGTACAGCGGCGCGCTGACCCGCGTCACGTCCAGCACCACCATCACCGGCCTGCCGTTCCGCGGCGATCCCAAGGCCGACGACGTGGTCGTGCGCACCCTGATCAGCCAGTCCAACAGCCAGCCGGTGGGCGTGGATTACCGCCTGGAAAAGACGCCCCAAGGCTGGAAGATCTACGACATGAACGTCGAAGGCATCTGGCTGATCGAGAACTACCGCAACCAGTTCGCCCAGCAGATCAACCAGAACGGTATCGACGGCCTGATCCAGGCGCTGAACCAGCGCAACAAGTAAAGATTCGCTCAGGCTTGCCTCGGCCCGGCGCGACCCCTCGGGGGTCCGCCGGGCCGATTGTTTTGGGGGACGCAACAGGGCGCCGCCCCCATCGCCACCGGGGCCATCCCCGGTTTCCGCCACATCGCGCTTATATAATGGTCAATTCGCTCTTTTCGGGCCATCTCCCCCCGTCATGTCCGCCGTCAGCCTAGAAAACGTCTCCAAGATCTACTCGCCGCGCCAGCGCGGCTGGCAGAAGCTGCTCGGGCGCACGCCCCGGCCCGGCTTCCAGGCGCTGGACAATGTCAGCTTGAATATCGAGCACGGCGAGTTCTTCGGCCTGCTCGGTCCAAACGGCGCGGGCAAGACCACGCTCATTTCCATTCTGGCGGGCCTGGCGCACGCCACCGCGGGCCGCGCCACCGTCTGTGGATACGACGTCGTGGCCGACTACAAGTCGGCACGGCGGGCGCTGGGCGTCGTGCCGCAAGAATTGGTCTATGACCCGTTCTTTACTGTGCGCGAAACATTGCGCATCCAGTCCGGGTATTTCGGCCTGCGCAAGAATGACGACTGGATCGACGAAATCCTGTTCAACCTGGGCCTGGCCGACAAGGCCAACTCCAACATGCGCGCGCTGTCGGGCGGCATGAAGCGCCGCGTGCTGGTGGCGCAGGCGCTGGTGCACCGGCCGCCGGTCATCGTGCTGGACGAGCCGACCGCCGGCGTCGACGTGGACCTGCGCCGCACGCTGTGGGAGTTCATCTCGCGGCTGAACAAGGCCGGCCACACCATCATGCTGACCACGCACTACCTTGAAGAAGCCGAGGCGCTCTGCAATCGCATCGCCATGCTCAAGGGCGGTCGCATCGTGGCGCTGGACACCACCCAGGCGCTCCTGGCCCGCGTCGGCGGCGTGGACCTGGAAGACGCCTTCGTGCGCATCATGCATCAGGACGACGAGCCCGGCGCGCGCGCCCTGCAACCCGAAGAGATCTCATCATGACCCAGCCCGCCACGTCTGCCGGCCAGCCGCTGGTGCAGCCCCGCCTGGACGCGGGTTCCGGCTTTCCGACCCTGCTGCGCAAGGAATTGCTGCGCTTCTGGAAGGTCAGCTTCCAGACCATCGCCGCCCCCGTCATCACGGCGCTGCTGTATCTGCTGGTGTTCGCCCACGTGCTGGAAGGGCGCGTCACCGTGTACGGCACCGTGCCCTACACGTCGTTCCTGATTCCCGGGCTCATGATGATGAGCATGCTGCAGAACGCGTTCGCCAACCCGTCCTCGTCGCTCATCCAAAGCCGCATCACCGGCAATCTGGTGTTTATGCTGCTGCCGCCGCTGTCGCACCGCGATATCTTCGGCGCGTACGTGCTGGCCGCCATCGCGCGCGGTCTCGCCGTCGGGCTGTGCGTGTGGGCCGTGGCGCTGTTCTTCGTGCCGCTGTCGCCCGCGCATCCGCTGTGGGTGCTGGTGTTTGCGGTGCTGGCGTGCGGCATCATGGGCACGCTGGGGTTGATCGCGGGCCTGTGGTCCGAAAAATTCGACCAGCTCGCGGCCTTTCAAAACTTCCTGATCATGCCGGCGACCTTCCTGTCCGGCGTGTTCTATTCCATCCATACGCTGCCGCCGTTCTGGCAAAGCGTCTCGCACTGGAACCCCATCTTCTACACCATCGACGGATTCCGCCACGGATTCTTCTCGGTGTCGGACGTCTCGCCCTGGCACAGCCTGGCGGTGGTGACGGCGGTGTTCCTCGCGCTCTCCGCTTACGCGCTGCGGCTTCTGTCCAGCGGCTACAAACTCAGGAACTGACGTCCATGCTTCCCACTCCCGCGCAAGTCCGCCAATACATCGCTGACGGCCTGCCCTGTGAACATCTCGACGTGCAGGGCGACGGTTCGCACTTTGACGCCGTCATCGTCAGCACCGCCTTTGAAGGCAAGCGCCTGATCCAGCGTCACCAGCTTGTCTACGCCGCGCTGGGCGACCGCATGAAGGCCGAGATCCACGCACTGTCGATGCGCACCCTCACCCCCGCCGAATACAACAAAGCGGGCGAATGATGGACAAGCTACGCATCACCGGCGGCGCGCAGCTGCACGGCGAGATCTCGATCTCCGGGGCCAAGAATTCGGCCCTGCCGATCCTGTGCGCGGGCCTGCTGACCGCCGACACGCTGGTCCTGTCCAACGTGCCGCGCCTGAACGACACCGGCACCATGCTGCGCCTCCTGGCCCAGATGGGCGTGCGCGCCGAGCGCGCCGACGACGGCGTGGTGACGCTGCAAGCCGGCAACGTCGACAGCCTGGAAGCCCCGTACGACCTCGTCAAGACGATGCGCGCCTCGATCCTGGTGCTGGGTCCGTTGGTCGCACGCTTTGGCGAAGCCCGCGTCAGCCTGCCGGGCGGCTGCACCATCGGCCAGCGGCCGGTCGACCAGCACATCAAGGGTCTGGCCGCGCTGGACGCTGAAATCAGCATCGAACACGGCTTTGTCGTGGCGCGCGCCAAGCGCCTGAAGGGCGCCTCTATCCGCACCGACATGGTTACGGTCACCGGCACCGAAAACCTGCTGATGGCCGCCGTCCTGGCCGAAGGCCGCACCGTGCTGGAAAACGCCGCGCGCGAACCCGAGGTCGTGGACCTGGCCGAACTGCTTATCAAGATGGGCGCCCGCATCCAGGGCCACGGCACCGACCGCATTGTCATCGATGGCGTCGACCGCCTGCACGGCGCCGAACACCGCGTCATCTCCGACCGCATCGAAGCCGGCACCTTCCTGTGCGCGGTGGGCGCAGCCGGCGGCGACATCCTGCTCAAGAACGCAGATGCCGGCATCCTGGGCGCCACGCTGGACAAACTGACCGAAGCGGGCCTGACCATCGAGACCGGCCCGGACTGGATCCGCGGCGCCATGGACAAGCGTCCCAAGGCCGTGGGCTTTCGCACGCACGAGTACCCGGGCTTTGCCACCGACATGCAGGCCCAGCTGATGGCGTTGAACGCCGTGGCCGATGGCACGTCGGTCATCGTCGAGACCATCTTCGAAAACCGCTACATGCACGTGCAGGAACTGCGCCGCATGGGCGCCCAGATCGACATCGACGGCCACACCGCCATCGTGCGCGGCGTGCCGCGCCTGTCCGGCGCCACCGTCATGGCGACCGACCTGCGCGCCTCGGCCAGCCTGGTCATCGCCGGCCTGGCTGCCGATGGCGACACGCTGGTCGACCGCATCTACCACCTGGATCGCGGCTACGACCAGATGGAAGTGAAACTGCGCGCCCTGGGCGCGAACATCCAACGAGTTACCGGCAAGGAACAGCGATGAACGGTGCGACCGTCACCCCCCTGACCCTGGCGCTGTCCAAGGGCCGCATCTTCGAAGAAACCATGCCGCTGCTGGCGGAAGCCGGCATCGAAGTCCCGGAAAACCCGGAAAGCTCGCGCAAGCTCATCCTGCCCACCAGCGATCCCGGCCTGCGCCTGATCATCGTGCGCGCCTCGGATGTGCCCACGTACGTGCAGTACGGCGCGGCCGACCTGGGCATTGCAGGCAAGGACGTGCTGATCGAGCACGCCAAGGAACAACCCGGCGGCCTGTACCAGCCCATCGACCTGAACATCGCCAAGTGCCGTCTGGCCGTGGCCGTGCGCAACGGCTTCGACTACGAGGCCGCCGTCCACCAGGGCGCACGCCTGCGCGTGGCCACCAAGTACGTGCACTCAGCCCGTGAACACTTCGCTAGCAAGGGTGTGTACGTCGACATCATCAAGCTGTATGGTTCGATGGAACTCGCACCGCTGGTCGGTCTGGCCGACTGCATCGTCGATCTGGTGTCCACCGGCGGCACGCTGCGCGCCAACGACCTGGTCGCCGTGGAAGACGTCATGCCGATCTCGTCGCGCCTGATCGTCAACCAGGCCGCCCTGAAGACCCGCGGCGACCGCCTGCAACCGCTGCTGGACGCTTTTGCAAGAGCCGCCTCCCGCAACGTCTGATTCCCGACCGTCCGCCGCGCCCGGCGTGGCGGACGTTACCGTTACCCGCTTTGCTCCATGACGCCATGGCCCTGATCAATCGTCTCGACTCCCGCGATCCCGGTTTCAAAACCGCCCTGTCCACGCTGCTGGCCTTCGAGGCCACCGAGGACGAATCCATCGACCGCGCCGCCGCCAGCATCCTGGCCGACGTGCGCACCCGCGGCGACGCCGCGCTGGTGGAATACACGCAGCGGTTCGACCGCATGCCGGACGCGGCAGCGCATACGCTAGAGATCCCCAAGGCCGATTGGCATGCGGCCCTGGCCGCGCTGCCGGCCGCCCAGCGCAATGCGCTGGAAGCCGCCGCCGACCGCGTGCGCGCCTACCACGAGCGCCAGCGCGCCGAGACGTGGACCTACACCGAAGCCGACGGCACGCTGCTGGGCCAGCAGGTCACCCCGCTGGACCGCGTGGGCCTGTACGTGCCCGGCGGCAAGGCCGCCTACCCGTCGTCCGTGCTGATGAACGCCATCCCGGCCAAGGTCGCCGGCGTGCAGGAACTGGTCATGGTCACGCCCACGCCTGACGGCGCGCGCAATCCCATCGTGCTGGCCGCGGCCGCCATCAGCGGCGTGGATCGCGTGTTCGCCATCGGCGGCGCGCAGGCCGTTGGCGCGCTGGCGTATGGCACCGACACCGTGCCGGCCGTGGACAAGATCGTCGGCCCGGGCAACGCCTACGTCGCCGCCGCCAAGCGCCGCGTGTTCGGCGTCGTCGGCATCGACATGATCGCCGGCCCCAGCGAAATCCTGGTCATCTGCGACGGCAAGACGCCGGCCGACTGGATCGCCATGGATCTGTTCTCGCAGGCCGAGCACGACGAACTGGCCCAGTCCATCCTGCTCTGTCCCGACGCCGCCTTCATCGAGGAAGTCGAAGCGTCCATCGCCCGCCTCTTGCCCACCATGCCGCGCGCCGACATCCTGCGCGTCAGCCTGGCCAACCGCGGCGCGCTGATCCTTGTGCGCGATCTGGAAGAAGCCTGCCAGATCGCCAACGACATCGCCCCCGAACACCTCGAGATCTCCACCGAGCAACCCGAAGTCTGGACCGCCCGCATCCGCCACGCCGGCGCCATCTTCATGGGCCGTTTCAGCTCGGAAGCCCTGGGCGACTACTGCGCCGGCCCGAACCACGTGCTGCCCACTTCGCGCACGGCGCGTTTCTCGTCGCCGCTGGGCGTCTACGACTTCCAGAAGCGTTCCAGCCTGATCCAGGTCTCGCACGCCGGCGCGCAGACGCTGGGCCGCATCGCCGCCGAACTGGCGCTGGGCGAGGGCCTGCAGGCGCACGCCGCCAGCGCCCAGTACCGGATCGACAAGTCATGAGCGTCGGACCGGCGGACGTCGCCGGCCGCATTAAAGGCACCGTCCGGGCGGACATTCGCGGGTTGGCGGCATACCCCGTCGCCCATGCCGAAGGCTGCATCAAGCTGGACGCCATGGAATGCCCGTACGAGCTGCCCGAGGCCGTGCGCGAAGACATCGCGCGCGCCGTCCGCGACACGCCGCTGAACCGCTATCCGTCCGCCGACCTGTCGGCGCTCGAGGCCGCCGTCAAGATGGCCTTTGGCGTGCCGGACGCCGCAGACGTGCTGTTCGGCAACGGCTCGGACGAGCTCATCCACCTGATGGTGCAGGCGTGCTGCAACCCGGGCGACGTGGTGCTGTCGCCGTGGCCGTCGTTCGTGTATTTCGACATGGCGGCCCGCTTCGATCACGCGCGCTTCGTGGGCGTGCCGTTGACAGCGGACCTGGCCTTGGATCTGCCGGCCATGCTGGCCGCCATCCGCGAACACCAGCCCCGGCTCGTGTTTCTGGCCACGCCCAACAACCCCACCGGCGGCCTGTGGTCGCCGGAAGACGTCAACGCCATCATTCAGGCCGCGCCCGGGCTGGTGGTGATCGACGAGGCCTACCAGCCGTTCGCCGACTACACGTTCATGCCGCGCGTACTGGATGCGCCCAACGTGGTGGTCATGCGCACCGTGTCCAAGATCGGGCTGGCCGGCCTGCGTTTCGGCTACCTGGCCGGGCATCCCGCGTGGATCGCCGAACTGAACAAGGTGCGCCCGCCCTACAACCTGAACGTGCTCACCCAGGCAACGCTGCTGGCGGTGCTGCGCCACAAGGCCGTGCTGGACGAACAGGCCGCACGGCTGCGCGCGGACCGCGAACCGCTGGCCGCGGCGCTGGCGCAACTGCCCGGCGTCAGGGTATTCCCTTCCGCCGCCAACTTCATACTCGCCCGCTTTTCCGGCAAGCTCGACGGCAACGCCGTGCATCTTGCCCTGAAAGCGCGCAAAATATTGATTCGCAACTTCTCCAATGCCCACCCGCTGCTGGCCGACTGCCTGCGCATTTCGGTGGGCGCCCCGGCCGAGAACGCCGCCTTGCTGGCTGCCCTGCAAGAGATCTTGAGTGCTTAACATGCGTACCGCAGAAATCACCCGCAACACCAACGAAACCCGCATCCGCGTGGCCATCAACCTGGACGGCACCGGCAAGCAGACGATCGACACCGGCGTGCCCTTCCTGGACCACATGCTGGACCAGATCGCGCGTCACGGCCTGATCGACCTGGACATCAAGGCCGAGGGCGACCTGCACATCGACGCGCATCACACGGTGGAAGACGTGGGCATCACGCTGGGCATGGCCATCGCCAAGGCCGCCGGCACCAAGGCGGGTCTGCGCCGCTACGGTCATGCGTACGTGCCGCTGGACGAAGCCCTGTCGCGCGTCGTGATCGACTTCTCCGGTCGCCCTGGCCTGGAATACCACATCCCCTTCACGCGTTCGCACATCGGCAGCTTCGACGTGGACCTCACGCGCGAATTCTTCCAGGGCCTGGTCAATCACGCGCTGATCACCATGCACATCGACAACCTGCGCGGCTTCAACTCGCACCACCAGGCGGAAACCGTGTTCAAGGCCTGTGGCCGCGCGCTGCGCATGGCCCTCGAAGTCGACCCCCGCATGGGCGACGTCGTGCCGTCCACCAAGGGCGTGCTGTAACGCTGTAACGTACGCATTCCACCTTCGCACCGCACCAGGCAGACAGAAGTGACCACTATCGCCATCGTCGACTATGGAATGGGCAATTTCCATTCCGTTGCACGCGCCCTGAAATACGCCGCGCCTGACGCCGACATCCGCATCTGCAACCAGCCCCAGGAAATCGCCGCCGCCGACCGCGTGGTCTTCCCGGGCCAGGGCGCCATGGCGGACTGCATGCGCACCCTGAACGAATCCGGCCTGCGCGACGCCGTCGTGCGCGCCGCCCGCGAGAAGCCCCTCTTGGGCGTCTGCGTCGGCGAACAGATGCTGTTCGAATCCAGCGAAGAGGGCGGCACCGCCTGCCTCGGCCTGTTCCCGGGGGTCGTGCGCCGCTTTTCCGGCCCCGGCTTTGCCGACCTGATCCCCGCCGACGACGAGGCCTGCCTGGCCGACACGGGCGCGGCCGGTCTCGTGGACACCCGTCCCGAGCGCCTGAAGGTTCCGCACATGGGCTGGAACAAAGTCCGTCACACCCGCTCTCACCCGATCTGGGACGGCATTCCGGACGACTCGCACTTCTATTTCGTCCACAGTTATTACGCCGATCCGGCCGATCCGGGCCTGACGGTTGGTGAAACCGATTATGGCGTCGCCTTTACCTGCGCGGTGGCGGCAGCTAACATTTTCGCGGTGCAGTTCCACCCCGAAAAAAGCGCCGAGCACGGTTTGCGCCTGTATCGCAATTTTGTAGACTGGCAGCCCTAGGCCTCGAGCCGCGTGCGCCAGCCCGTTCAACCCCACTTTCTTACTCGCTGCCAACCATGCTGCTGATCCCCGCCATCGACCTCAAAGACGGGCGCTGTGTTCGCCTGCGCCAGGGTGACCTGGACGATGCAACGGTGTTCTCCGAAGACCCCGCCGCCATGGCCACCCGCTGGCTGGACCAGGGCGCCCGCCGCCTGCATCTGGTCGACCTGAACGGCGCCGTCGCCGGCAAGCCCAAGAACGAAGCCCCCATCAAGGCGATCCTGGACGCCGTCGGCGACGACATTCCCGTCCAGATCGGCGGAGGCATCCGCGACCTCGACACCATCGAACGCTACCTCGACGCCGGCATCTCGTACGTCATCATCGGCACCGCCGCGGTCAAGAACCCGGGCTTCCTGCAGGACGCCTGCGGCGCCTTCCCCGGCCAGATCATCGTCGGCCTGGACGCCCGCGACGGCAAGATCGCCACCGACGGCTGGAGCAAACTCACCCGCCACGACGTGCTGGATTTAGCCAAGAAGTTCGAAGACTACGGCTGCGAAGCCATCATCTACACCGACATCGGCCGCGACGGCATGCTGTCCGGCGTCAACGTCGAAGCCACGGTCCGCCTGGCCCAGCACGTGCGCATTCCCGTGTACGCCTCGGGCGGCATCGCCGGCATCCAGGACATCGAGGCGCTGTGCGCCGTCGAGGAAGAGGGTGTCGAAGGCGCCATCCTGGGCCGCAGCATCTACGAAGGCACGCTCGACTTCCAGGCCGCGCAGGCGCGCGCCGACGAATTGGCAAAATGACCACATCCAGCAGCCCCCCCAGGGCCGGCGCGTCCGCACAGAACGCGCTGACCCGCCGCATCATTCCCTGCCTTGACGTCACGGCCGGCCGCGTCGTCAAGGGCGTGAACTTCGTCAACCTGCTCGACGCGGGCGACCCCGTCGAGATCGCCCGCCGCTACAACGAGCAGGGCGCCGACGAACTCACCTTTCTGGACATCACCGCCACCAGCGACGGCCGCGACCTGATCCTGCCCATCATCGAGCAGGTGGCGTCGCAGGTCTTCATTCCGCTGACCGTGGGCGGCGGCGTGCGCCAGGTGTCCGACATCCAGCGCCTGCTCAATGCCGGCGCCGACAAGATCAGCATCAACAGCGCCGCCGTGGCCAACCCTGAACTGGTTCGCGCCGCGTCGGACTACCACGGCTCGCAATGCGTGGTCGTGGCCATCGACGCGCGCCGCGTGTCCGCGCCCGGTGAACCGGCACGCTGGGAAGTCTTCACGCACGGCGGCCGCAAGGCCACCGGCCTGGACGCCGTGGCGTGGGCGCGCCGCATGGCCGCCTACGGCGCCGGCGAAATCCTGCTGACCAGCATGGACCGTGACGGCACCAAGTCCGGCTTTGACCTCGAACTGACCCGCACCGTCTCGGACGCCGTGCCGGTGCCCGTCATCGCCTCCGGCGGCGTGGGCAACCTGCAGCATCTGGCCGACGGCGTCACCACCGGCCGCGCCAGCGCGGTGCTGGCCGCCAGCATTTTCCATTTTGGCCAGCATACCGTCGGCGAGTGCAAGCACTTCATGGCCGAACAGGGCATCGCCGTACGATTGGACTGATTATGAGCAACGAACCCGCCTGGCTGGCCGACGTCGTCTTCGACGAAAACGGCCTGATTCCCGCCATCGCCCAAGACGCCGACAACGGCCAGATCATGATGGTGGCCTGGATGAACCGCGAATCCCTGGCCGAAACGGCCGCCACCGGCCGCGCCGTGTACTGGTCGCGTTCGCGCCAGCGCCTGTGGCGCAAGGGCGAAGAATCCGGCCACGTCCAGGAAGTCCACGAACTGCGCCTGGATTGCGACGGCGACGTGGTGCTGCTGAAGGTGCACCAGGAAGGCGGCATCGCCTGCCATACCGGCCGCGCCAGCTGTTTCTTCCGCCGCCTGGAAGGCCAGACCGACCACGCGTCCTGGGTCACGGTGGATCCGGTGCTCAAAGATCCGGAACTCATCTACAAATGACCGATCAGACCCTGACCGCGGCCGACATCCTGGCCCGCATCGCAGACACCCTGGAAACCCGCCGCCCGCAGAATGGCGGCGATCCTGCCGCCTCCTACACGGCCAAGCTGCTGGCCAAGGGGCCGGATGCCTTCCTGAAGAAGATCGGGGAAGAAGCCACGGAACTGGTCATGGCCGCCAAGGACGGCGTGCCCGACCGCATCGTCAGCGAAACCGCCGATCTGTGGTTCCATTGCCTGGTGGCGCTGACGCATTTCAACCTGCGGCCCGAAGACGTGCTGGCTGAGCTGGCCCGCCGCGAAGGCCTGTCGGGCCTGGTGGAAAAGGCAAGCCGCCCCAAGGACTGACCACGGAAACCACCCCATGAGCGACAACTGTCTTTTCTGCAAGATCGCCGCCGGCGAGATCCCGTCCAAGAAGGTCTACGAGGACCAGGACTTTGTTGCATTTCACGATATCAATCCGGCCGCACCGGTGCATTTACTGCTGATCCCTCGACGTCATGTCACATCCATGCAGGATATTACGGGCGAGGACGCAGATTGGTTGGGTAGAATGATGTCGTTGGCGCCGCGGCTTGCCGCCGAGAACGGTTGCCGTCCGGGCCCTGATGGCGGATTTCGCATCATGATCAATTCTGGCGTCGAAGGCGGCCAGGAAGTCCCGCATCTGCATTTCCACATCATCGGCGGCTCGCGTCCCTGGAAAGGGCGCGTGGCTCCCACTGCGTAATTCGGAGAATCATCATGGGTAGTTTCAGCATTTGGCATTGGTTGGTCGTCCTGGTCATCGTTGCGCTGATTTTCGGCACCAAGAAGCTGCGCAACATCGGCGGCGATCTGGGCGGCGCGGTCAAGGGCTTCAAGGACGGCATGAAAGAAGCCAACAGCGACAAGCCCGCTGAACCGGTCACGCAGCAACGCGTCGCCGGCGACACCATCGACGTGCAGGCCAAGGAAAAGTCCAACTCCTGAGCGCCAGCCAGTCTCCCTCCGGGCCAGCCCTGAACGGGCCGGCCCTTATTGCTTCAATTCCCGAGCGGCCGTCGAATGTTTGATGTCAGCCTCACTGAACTGATGGTGATCGGCGTCGTCGCCCTGATCGTCATCGGCCCCGAACGCCTGCCCAAGGTTGCCCGCACCGTCGGCCACCTGCTCGGGCGCGCGCAGCGTTACGTCAATGACGTCAAGTCCGATATCCAGCGCGAAATCGAACTCGACGAACTCCGCAAGTTCAAGACCGAAATGGAAGACGCGGCCCAGGGCGTGCAGCAATCGCTGAACGAAACCGGGGCCTCGCTGCAGGAACCCGTGCAGCAGTTCCGCGCCGAACTCGACGAAGTCGCCCGCGAAGCCAGCGGCAAGGCGACGCCGGCGGTTGCGCAGGCGCCGGTGACCGCCCAGGTGGCTGATGCCGCACAAGCGCCTGCCGCAGGTTCGCCCGCTGCCGACGCGTCCGTCGCTGGCGCATCCGCTGAGCCTGCGCGCACGATCGCACCGCCCAGCCAGAACCACAATCTGGACCTGGACCTGCCTGCCGCCGAGCCCGCACCGCGTCCGGCCGCCGCCCCTCAACCACCCGCCCCGGCGCCCAGCGCGCCAGCGGCCGACGTCGCCGCGCCCGCCGCCAAGCCCGTCTCGCCCTCCGGAACTCCGTCGTGACCCAGGACGCAACCCAAGAAGAAGGCCAGCAAGAGACCTTCATCTCCCACCTGGTCGAGCTGCGCACGCGCCTCTTGCGCGCCGTCGGCGCCGTGGTGGCCGTGTTTATCGTGCTCTTCATCTATCCCGGCGCGTCGGCCATCTATGACGTGCTGGCCGCCCCGATGCTGGCCTCGCTGCCCGAAGGCACCCGCATGATCGCCACCGGCGTCATCACGCCATTCATGGTGCCGGTCAAGGTCACGATGATGGCCGCGTTCATCCTGGCGCTGCCCGTGGTGCTGTACCAAGCGTGGGCCTTCGTCGCGCCCGGGCTGTACCGGCACGAAAAGCGCCTGGCGCTGCCGCTCATCGTGTCCAGCACCTTTCTCTTCATCGCGGGCATGGCTTTCTGCTACTTCGTGGTGTTCCGCACGGTGTTCCACTTCATCGCCACGTTCGCGCCGCAGTCCATCACCCCGGCGCCGGACATCGAGGCCTACCTCAGCTTCGTCATGACGATGTTCCTGGCGTTCGGCATCACGTTCGAAGTGCCCGTGGCCGTGGTGCTGCTGGTGAAGATGGGCGTGGTCGAATTGTCCAAGCTGAAGGCGGCGCGCGGCTACGTCGTGGTGGGCGCCTTCATCATTGCTGCCGTCGTCACCCCGCCCGACGTGGTCAGCCAGTTCATGCTGGCGGTGCCGCTGTGCCTGCTCTATGAAGTCGGGCTGATCTGCGCCCGGATGGTCACACCGAAAGAAGGTGCGTCGACAGATGATGCCGCCGACTCCCTGACCGAACGCCACTGAAATCATGCAGACGGCAGGGTAGAAGGAAACCAGAACGGTCCGCACAAAAGCGGACCGTTTTACCTTGTCGGCCCATGACTGCAGTCCTACATTGCAGTCATGTCGCTCTCACAAAGACTGCGCACCCTCATGCGGTGGCGCGGCATCCATAGCCAGAACCAGCTTTCGCGCCTGTCGGGCGTGCCGCAGTCCTGCATCCACCGCATCCTCACTCGCGAAGACCGCTATTCGCCAGCGCGCAACACGGTGGTGCGGCTGGCGCAGGCCCTGGGCACCAGCGCGTCGTGGCTGACGGATGGCGTGGTGCCCGCCACGTCCCCGGGATCTGGACCGCAGGACGCCGCCGCCAACGGCATCGACGGCTATTGCGCCGAAATCTGCGCGCGGCTGGCGCCGCAACCCGACAGCACCAAGCGCCTGATCCTGGCCCTGGTGCGTGAACTCTCCGACAAACCAGACACCGGCGCCACCCCCGCCACCCGTCCAGCGGCGCGCAAATGCGCCTAGCGCGGCTTGCCCGGCCGCGTCCCCACCACCACCGCCAGTTCCGCAGGTTTGCCGCTGCGCAAGATGCCCAGCGTGGCCCGCTGGCCCGGCGGCACCTGCGCAATCTCCGACAGCAGGCCGTTTGTGTCCGCCACCCGCTTGCCATTGACCGACTGGACAATATCGCCCACGCGCAGGCCGCCGCGCGCGGCCGGGCCGTCGCGCATCACCCCGGCAATGATCACGCCCGCCGCGTCGCGCGGCAGCTCGAAGGCCCGCGCCAGTTCCGGCGTCATGTCCTGCGGCTCCACGCCCAGCCAGCCGCGCTTGACCGCCCCGGTCTTGACGATGTCGTCCATGACCTTGCGCGCAATCTCGATCGGCGTCGCAAAGCCGATGCCCATCGACCCGCCCGACTCCGAATAGATTGCGGTGTTGATGCCCACCAGGTTGCCGTAGGCATCGACCAGCGCGCCGCCCGAATTGCCCGGATTGATCGCCGCGTCGGTCTGGATGAAGTTCTCGTACGTGTTCAGCCCGAGGCCATTGCGGCCCAGCGCCGACACGATGCCCTGCGTGGTGGTCTGACCCACGCCGAACGGATTGCCGATCGCCAGCACCACGTCGCCTACTCGCAAGCCTTTGTCGGACGCCAGCGTTGCCGCAGGCAAGTCGCGCAACTTGGACAGCTTGAGCACCGCCAGGTCCGTGTCCGGGTCCGCGCCCACCACTTTGGCGGTATCGCGCCGTCCGTCGCGCAGCGCCACCTCGATGGCATCGGCGGCCTGCACCACGTGGTAATTGGTCAGCACGTAGCCGTCCGCATTCACGATCACGCCCGAACCCAGACTGGTCGACGCCTCGCGCCGGCTCACGCCGGGCACCTGCCCGAAAAGCTGGCGCAGCACCGGATCATCGGGCAGCGGAATCAAGGGCACGTTCACGTGCTTGGTGGTGAACACATTCACCACCGACGGCGCCGCCTTCGCCACGCCGTCCGCGTACGACACAGCACCCACATCACCCGCGGGCGCGCGGCCCGCCGCGGCAGTGGCTGGCGGGACCGTGCCGGGCCCGTTCACCCGCAGCAGGTCGGGCCGCAACGTCGTCACCACGAATAGAATAGCCAGGCAGACCGTGACGGCCTGAGCAAAGATCAGCCAATATCGGCGCATGTTTCTGATAGGACTAGCAATGAATAAAGTGGACTCCCGCGTCCTGGCCAACTGGCTGGACGACACCCTGCAGGCAGCCCGTTTCAAGGACTACTGTCCCAACGGGATGCAGGTGGAAGGCCGATCCGAGGTCGGACACATTATCACCGGTGTCACGGCCAGCGAAGCATTGCTGCGCGAGGCAGTCGACCGCGGCGCCGATGCGGTGCTGGTGCACCACGGCTGGATGTGGCGCAACGAAGACCGCCGCGTCATCGGCACCCGCCGCACGCGCATGGCGTTGACCCTCAAGAACGACTTGAACCTGTTTGCCTACCATCTGCCGCTGGATGCGCATCCCACGCTGGGCAACAACGCGCAGCTGGCGCGCGTGCTGGGTCTGACGCCGGCGCTGCGCGACGACGGCGCCCCGCGGACCTGCGGGCAGGACGGGCTGATCTGGCTGGGCGAGGCCAGCGGCCTGCAGACGCTGGGCCAACTGGGCGACCAGGTGGCCCAACGCCTTGGCCGCCAGCCGCTCGTCGTGGGCGACCCGGACCAGCCGCTGGCCACAATCGCCTGGTGCACGGGCGGCGCGCAAGGCATGATGGGCGACGCCGTTGACGCGGGCGCCAGCGTCTACATCACGGGCGAGGTCTCGGAGTCCACGGTACATCTGGCGCGGGAAACCGGCGTGGGTTTCATCGCCGCCGGGCACCACGCCACCGAACGCTATGGCGTTCAGGCACTGGGGCAGGCCGTGGCCGAGCGCTTCGGCATCAAGGTCGAATTCGTCGACATCGACAACCCGGCCTGAATCCTTGACGCCGGCGCGCCGGAGCGCCGGAGCGCCGGCCGTCAACCCGGCAGAAAACAAAAGCGCCCCGTTGGGGCGCTTTGCTGTTTACGGCCGCTTCAGCAGGTCGCGAATCTCGCGCAGCAGGGCCACGTCTTCCGGCGTCTTGGCGGGCGCCGGCGCTTCCTCCTGCTTGTTGCGGGCCTTGTAGATGGCCTTGACCATCCAGAAGATCACGAACGCCAGCAAGACGAAGTTGATGATGATGGTGACGAAGTTGCCCCACGCGAACACGTTGGCGCCGGCCTTGGTGAGATCCGCGTAGGTCATCGGCCCGGCATAGCCTTCAGGCATCGACAAGACCAGGAACTTGTTCGAGAAATCGACCGATCCGCCAAGGATGAAATTGACGAGCGGCATGATGATGTCTCGGACCAGCGAGTCGACAATCCTGCCAAACGCCGCACCGATGATCACACCAACGGCCAAGTCGACCGCGTTGCCCTTGACCGCGAAATCTCGAAACTCTTTGACGAAACCAGTCGATTTGCTCATAAATCCGCTCCATTCGTGATACGCCTGGGGTAGGCTGGCCTATAATACGCGGTTGCTATGTTGTTACATATTCCCGCGAACCCGATGCCGCAGAAGTGATGCTACTCGTTGAGCGGGCGCATCAACAAGGATAGGAAGATGAGTCAGGATACGCTGGTGCATGACGATGACGGTGCGGTTGATCCCAACCTGCCACCTGATCCTTCGCGACGTTTCTGGGTTACCACCGCCTGTGCTGTGGGCGGCGTAGCAGGTGTCGCAACGGCAGTGCCGCTTGTGAGCACGTTTTCCCCCTCCGAAAAAGCCCGCGCGGCCGGAGCGCCCGTTGAAGTGGATATCGGCGACATTCCCGTCGGCGCCATGAAAACGGTCGAATGGCGCGGCAAACCGGTCTGGATCATCCACCGCTCGCCCGAGCAGCTGGCCGGACTGAAAGCGCTGGATCCCCAGCTCGCCGACCCGCAATCCAAGCGGCCCGGCTTCACGCCTCCGTATGCCGAAAACGAAGCCCGCTCGCGCAAGCCCGAGATCTTCGTCTGCGTCGGCATCTGCACCCACCTGGGCTGCTCGCCCACCGCGCATTTCGAAACGGGTGGCGGCGGCGGTCTGGGCGCGGATTGGCAAGGCGGATTCCTCTGTCCGTGCCACGGCTCCACGTTCGACCTGGCTGGCCGGGTCTTCAAGAACAAGCCTGCTCCCGATAATCTCGAAGTTCCGCCGTACCAGTACCTCACCGACACCCGCATCATTGTGGGCGTCGATGAAGACAACAAGGCCTGACGCTCGCGTCGCGCTTTTTTCCCGATCTACGTAAGTAAGAACAATACGCCACGTATAGAAGGAGCCGTTACATGGCTGGCGAGAAAACCGTCGAGACGACAGGCCTGTTGGGCTGGCTGGACCGGCGCTTTCCGGTGACCTCCACCTGGAAAGCCCATCTGTCCGAGTACTACGCACCCAAGAATTTCAACTTCTGGTATTTCTTTGGCTCGCTGGCGCTACTGGTGCTGGTGCTGCAGATTGTGACCGGCATTTTCCTGGTCATGCATTACAAGCCGGACGCCGAGCGCGCGTTCCAATCCGTCGAATACATCATGCGCGAGGTCCCGTGGGGCTGGCTGGTGCGCTACATGCATTCGACCGGCGCGTCGATGTTCTTCGTCGTCGTCTACCTGCACATGCTGCGCGGTCTGCTTTACGGTTCCTACCGCAAGCCCCGCGAACTGGTGTGGATCTTCGGCGTCGCGATCTTCCTCTGTCTGATGGCCGAAGCCTTCTTCGGCTACCTGCTGCCCTGGGGCCAGATGTCGTACTGGGGCGCCCAGGTGATCGTGAACCTGTTCGCAGCCATTCCGTTCATTGGTCCTGAACTGTCCATCTGGATCCGCGGCGACTACGTCGTGTCCGATGCCACGCTGAACCGCTTCTTCGCCTTCCACGTCATCGCCATTCCGCTGGTGCTGATCGGTCTGGTCGCGGCTCACCTGGTGGCGCTGCACGAAGTCGGCTCGAACAACCCGGACGGCATCGAAATCAAGCAGGGCCCGAAAGACAAGTACGGCCGCCCGAAAGACGGCATCCCGTTCCATCCGTTCTACTCGGTGCATGACCTGGTGGGCGTGGCGGGCTTCCTGTTGGTGTTCGCGGCCATCGTGTTCTTCGCCCCGGAAATGGGCGGGTACTTCCTCGAGTTCAACAACTTCATTCCTGCTGACTCGCTGAAGACGCCTCCGCACATCGCCCCGGTCTGGTACTTCACGCCGTTCTACTCGATGCTGCGCGCCACCACGGATGAATTCACGTGGGTGCTGGCGGGCGCGTCGGTGCTGGGCGCCATCGTGCTGTTCGCCAAGAGCAACCTGAAGGGCTTCATGCGCATCGCCGTCCCCGGCATCCTGATCGTCGTCGCCGTGCTGCTGCGCGTCATCGACGCCAAGTTCTGGGGCGTGGTGGCCATGGGCGGCACGGTCGTCATCCTGTTCTTCCTGCCCTGGCTCGATCATTCGCCGGTCAAGTCGATCCGCTACCGCCCCACGTGGCACAAGTGGATCTACGGCATCTTCATGGTCAACTTCCTGGTGCTCGGCTACATCGGTACGCAGCCGCCCAGTCCGCCGTTGAACCTGACGTCGCAGATCGGCACGCTGCTGTACCTGGCCTTCTTCTTCCTGATGCCGGTATGGAGCCGCCTGGGCACGTTCAAGCAAGTGCCCGACCGCGTCACGTTCCACGCCCACTGAGCCAACGAGAATAACGGACTAACCATGATCAAGAAGCTGATTGGTGCCGTGGCCTTGATGCTCACGTGTACCGCAACCTTTGCCGCCGGAGGCGGATTCCCGCTGGACAAGGCGCCTTACCGCGTCAACGACATGGCGTCGCTGCAAAACGGCGCCAAGCTGTTCGTCAACTACTGCCTGAACTGTCATAGCGCGTCTTCGATGCGCTACAACAAGCTCCGGGATATCGGTCTGACCGACGAACAGATCAAGGAAAGCCTGCTGTTCTCCGGCGAAAAGATCGGCGACATGATGCACGTCGCCATGACGCCGAAGGACGCCAAGGCGTGGTTTGGCACGACGCCCCCGGACTTGTCCGTGATCGCCCGCGCCAAATCCGTGAACGCCGGCCCCTCGGGATCCGACTACCTGTACACCTACCTGCGCACGTTCTACCGCGACACGTCGCGCGCCACGGGCTGGAACAACCTGGTCTTCCCGTCGGTCGGCATGCCGCACGCGCTCTGGCAGGAACAGGGTCCGCGCGAGCTCACCACCGTCGCCGTTCACGAAGTCGAAGGCAAGGAAGGCGCCCCCAAAACGTGGGAACGCGTCACAACGGTGTACGATGCACAGGGTTTTGCCACGGTGAAGGCCGAGCCGTTAGCCAATCACCATGGCCATGCCACCTTCGATGCCAAATTCAAGGCCGCCAACCCGGCCCAAACCGCAACATACGACAACGACGTCGCTGATCTGACCGCATTCATGTCCTGGATGGCCGAGCCCGTCCAGACACTGCGCGTCCGCATCGGCGTCGGCGTCATGTTGTTCCTGCTCCTGTTCTTCTTTGTTACGTGGCGCCTGAATGCCTCGTACTGGAAACACGTGCGCTAACCGTAACGCCCCGCCAGGTTCCCCAGCCACCCCGTCTATCGGGGACGGAAGAGGCGGATAGGGCTGTAAGCCTATCCTGCCTGGCAATTGGGGCCAGCGCCTGCTAGATTTAGGCGCTGGCCTTTCGTTTTTCAATAAAGGACTTACCGCCATGATGGTGCTCTATTCCGGAACCACGTGTCCGTTTTCGCAACGCTGCCGCTTCGTGTTGTTCGAAAAGGGTATGGATTTCGAGATCCGCGACATCGACCTGTACAACAAGCCCGAAGACATCTCGGTGATGAACCCGTACGGTCAAGTGCCCATTCTGGTCGAACGTGACCTGGTGCTGTACGAGTCGAACATCATCAACGAGTACATCGACGAGCGCTTCCCGCACCCGCAGCTCATGCCCGCCGACCCGGTCATGCGCGCCCGCACGCGTCTGTTCCTGTACAACTTCGAGAAGGAACTGTTCGTTCACGTCTCGACGCTGGAAGACCGCAGTGCCAAGCCCGACGAAAAGAAGCTCGCCAACGCTCGCCAGAACATCCGCGACCGCCTGGCCCAGCTGGCTCCCATGCTGCTCAAGAACAAGTACATGCTGGGCGAGGAATTCTCCATGCTCGACGTGGCCGTCGCTCCGCTGCTCTGGCGCCTGGACCACTACGGCATCGAACTGCCCAAGAATGCGGCTCCGCTGCAAAAGTACGCCGAACGCATCTTCTCGCGCCCGGCCTACATCGAAGCGCTGACGCCTTCGGAAAAAGTGATGCGTCGTTAAGGCTGGCTGTGTAATGGGTGAAACTTCGACCAAACCGTATCTGATCCGCGCGCTGCACGAATGGTGCACCGATAACGGCTACACGCCGTACATCACCGTGCAGGTCGACGAGCACACCATGGTGCCCGTCGCCCACGTGCGCGACGGCCAGATCACGCTGAACGTGGGCACGCTGGCCACCAACCGCCTGGTGCTGGGCAACGAATTCATCGAATTCCAGGCCCGCTTCAGCGGCGTGACCGAAAACGTCTACGTCCCCGTGGGCGCCGTCAGCGCCATCTATGCGCGCGAAACCGGCGCCGGCATGGGCTTCGAGGTTCAGCCCTACGAGCCGCCCGAGGCAGGCGCCCAAGGCGCCACGCCGAACCCCGCCGCCCCCGAGGGCTCGGACGCCAATCCCGCCTCCGGCGACGATGACGGCGACGACGACGAACCCAAGCGCCCGCGCCTGACCATCGTCAAATAACGACCCCACAAGAGGGGCTGCATTTTTTTCATTACAATGCAGTCCCTGCGCGTGCCCCGGCACGCATCGCCGGTGTAGCTCAGTTGGTAGAGCAGCTCACTTGTAATGAGAAGGTCGAGGGTTCGATTCCTTTCACCGGCACCAGAGAAATACCCATCAAAAAGGCCGATTCCATGTGGATCGGCCTTTTTGTTTGCGGGGCAGTTCGTGCATGGCGCGCATCCGCCCCCGCTGTCTTTGTCACCCCAGCGCCGGCAACAGGTTAAACAGCAGCACCATCACCAACCCCACCACCGACACGATCGACTGCACGACCGAGATCGTCTTCGTGGCTTCGCCCATCGTCATGCCGAACGATTCCTTCACCATCCAGAAACCGGCGTGATTCGCATAGTTGAAGAACAGCGAGCCGCAGCCAATCGACAGCGCTAACAGCGGGAGATTCAGGTTGGGGTCGGCGCCAGCAAGTGGCGCCAGCAAACCCGCAGCGCCCACGATGCCGACGGTGGCCGAGCCAGTCGACACCGACAGCAGCATGGCGATCAGCCAGCCCAGGATCAGCGGCGGGAACGCGAACTGGTGGGTCAGGTGCACGATGGCGTCGCCGACCTTGGCATTCGTCAGGACCTGTTGGAAGGCGCCCCCGCCGGCGATGATCAGCATGATGCCGGCAATGGGCTTCAAGCTTTGGCCCAGCGCGCCGCGCAGCTTTTCCGGGTCGCCGCCGCGCATGAAGACCAGTGTCACGGCCGCGAACAGCACGCCCAGCAGCATGGCGACGACGGGATTGCCCAGAAAGGCGGCCACGTGGGTCACGCTGGAGTCCTTGGGCAGCAGCATTTCGGCCACGGCATGGACCAGCATCAGCAAGGCCGGCAGCAGTGCCGCCAGCACGCCCAGAACGACGCTGGGCGCATTTTGACCCGCGGGGCTGTCGGTGGAGGCGGTGAACTGTTCAAGCAGCGCCTCGTCCGGCCGCGTGGTCATGCGCGGGGCGATGAAGGCGCCATACAGCGGTCCGCCGAAGATCATGGCCGGCAGGGCCGCGATAAAGCCGTAGATCATGGTCGGGCCGACCGTGGTCTTGAGCGTGGCGATGGCGGTCAGCGGGCCGGGATGCGGCGGCACCATGCCGTGCATGGCGGCCAGGGCCGAAATCACCGGCACGCCTACGTAGACATAGGCCGAACCCTTGAAGCGAGCCTGGCTTTCCAGCTTGCGCGCCACGCTGAAGATCAGCGGCAGCATCACCACCAGACCCACTTCAAAGAACATGGGGATGCCGATGACGAACGCCACCAGCGTCATGGCCCAGGGAATCAGGCGCGGGGAGGTGTGGCGCAGGATTGCATTGGCCAGGCGCTCGGTGGTGCCGGAGTCCGCGAGGATCTTGCCCAGCATCGCGCCCAGCGCGATCACCACGCCCACGGCGCCCAGCGTCTTGCCGGCGCCGTCGGTCAGGCTTTTGACGATGGCGCCCGGGGCCATGCCCGTTGCAAAGCCGACGCCGATCGACACGATCAAGAGCGCCAGGAGCGGATGCATGCGTATCCGCGAGACGATCAGTGCGACCAGGACCAGAACGCTCACCAGAGCGGTGAGCAGCAATTGAATGTCGAACGAAGACATATGAGAACCCAGAAAAATCGAGAGAGGTCGCGAGCCCTCTGCGCGCCATCATACGGGATCGGGTTGACGGCAAGCTTGAAAAAAAGGGCCGGTTTCGGCCGCCGAAACGCGCTTTTTCGGCCCCGCTTTGCATTCTTCCGTTTTTTTGTGCATAATTCGCCCCCTCTACCTGTTCCCCGATAGCTCAGTCGGTAGAGCGACGGACTGTTAATCCGCAGGTCGCTGGTTCGAGCCCAGCTCGGGGAGCCAAGAATTTACAGTACCGCAGTACCCTTAAAAAAGCCCGCAACTTGTTTGCGGGCTTTTTGCATTGGGGCGCGGCGGCTTGCGCGGGATGGCGCACGAGTTGCCAACCCGCGCGCATCGCGTAGCATCACCCGGATCTGCCGCACCTTCCATCCCCGCACAACAATGCGTTCCTCGCGATCCCTGCCGCCTCTGGTCTCCCTGCGCGCCTTCGAGGCCGCCGCGCGGCGGTTGAGCTTTTCGCAGGCCGGAGAAGAGCTCTTCGTCACGCAGAGCGCGATCAGCCATCACATCCAGCGGCTGGAAAAGGAACTGGGCGTGGCGCTCTTTGAGCGGCGCACGCGCGCCGTTGCGCTGACCGACGCGGGCCAGGCCTATTACGCCCACGTGCACGCGGCATTCGAGCTGCTGCGCCAGGGCACCGACGAACTGCGCGCACCAGAGCCCGCGCGCCATACGCTGCGGATCGGCTTGCTGGCGTCGTTCGCCACGCGCTGGCTGGCGACGCGCCTGCCCGCCTTTGCCGCCGCGCATCCCCACATCGATCTGCAGTTGCAGCCCGACATCGCGCTGGCGGATGTGGCGGGCGGCGAGGTTGACGCCGCGATCCGCTATGGTCGCGGTGGCTGGCCCGGCGTGCGCAGCACGTTGTTGATGACGGAACGCCTGTCGGTCGTGTGCGCGCCCGCGCTGGTGGCGGGCAGGAAGCGGCCGAAAACGCCCGCAGACCTGCTGCGCCACCCGCTGCTGGTCTCGCACGCGCGGCAGCAGTTCGAATGGAACGCCTGGGCGCACCGGTACGGGCTGGATCTGGGCGCCGCGCGCACGGTGCGCCTGCACGACTACAACATCGTCGTCGAGGCCGCGCTTGCAGGGCAGGGCTTGGCGATGGGCCGGGAACGGCTGATCGCCGCGCACCTGGCGAGTGGGGCGCTGGTCGAGGCGCTGCCCGGTGCGGTGCTGGAAGATCCGCGCATCGGCTGGTGGTTCGTCACGCCGCGCGGTGCATTCAGCGAACCCGTCCAGGCGTTGCACGATTGGCTGGAGCAGACCGCGGCCCAATCCACCGGCGCCTGACACGTATTAGTTTTACTCATACATACCAAGCAAGAATTGATTGGTCATGCCGCCCCGCGGCCGATAGCATCGGGGAAGCGTCAAGACGCGCTTTCCCATTCTTCATAGGTGATCCGATATGACCCAAAGCATTTCCGCCCGCGTTGCCGAACTTGGCCTGGTCCTGGAAGCGGCCGCCGCGCCGGCCGCCAACTACGTGCCCTTCGTCCAGGAAGGCAACCTGCTCTATATCTCTGGCCAGATCTCGCGCAAGGACGGCAAGGCGGCCTATCTGGGCCAATTGGGCCATCAGGTGTCGGACGCCGACGGCGTCGAGGCGGCGCGGGCCTGCGCACTGGGCATCCTGTCGCAGATTGCCGCCGCCACGGGAGACCGCCTGGATCGCGTGGCGCGCGTCGTCAAGCTGGGCGTGTTCGTTGCCAGCGCGCCGGACTTCAACCGCCAGAGCGCCATCGCCAATGGCGCTTCGGACTTGATGGTCGAGGTGTTCGGCGACGCGGGACGCCATGCCCGCAGCGCCGTCGGCGTCGCCGCGTTGCCGCAAGGCGTGTCGGTGGAAGTCGAGGCCGTGATCGCGCTGACCCCGGCCTGATGCCTGCCGACTGAAAGCCACAACAGGAACCGCCATGACCGCCCCCCTGACCCCGAGCGCCGTCCAGGCGCTGCGCGCCCTCACGCCCGGCGCGCAAAGCACGGTGCACTTCAATCACGCCGGCGCATCGCTGCCGTCAGAAGCCACGCTGCTGGCCATTCATGCGCATCTGAAGCGCGAAGCGGCGCAGGGGCCGATGGAAGCGGGCGTGGCGGCGCGCGATCTCATCGAAGCAGCCCGCACGCTGGCCGCGCAGCTGTTCAATGCGCAGATCGAGGAGATCGCGCTGACAGGCGGCAACTCGCCGGGTTGGGGCGCCGCGTTTGCGGCGCTGCCGGCGTGGCGGCCCGGTGATCGCATTCTGGTCGGCCGCCACGAATGGGGCGGCAACCTGGCCGCCATGCGCCTGATTGCGCAGCGCGCGGGCGCAACGCTGGAAACGATCCCGTCGGACGACAGCGGCTGCGTGGATGCAGAGGCGCTGGAAGCCATGCTGGACGACCGGGTTCGGCTGATCGCGCTGACCTGGTTGCCCGCCAACGGCGGCCTCATCAACCCCGCCGCCGCCATCGGACGCGTGGCGCGCAAGCATGGCATTCCGTACTTTGTGGACGGCGCACAGGCGGTGGGTCAGTTTTCCATCGACGTGCGCGAGGTCGGCTGCGACGTGCTGAGCGGCGCCGGCCGCAAGGCCTTGCGCGGACCGCGCGGCACGGGGCTGCTGTACGTGCGGCGCGACTTCCTGGATCGGCTCACGCCCGCCTTCGTGGACACGCATTCCGCGCCGCTGGGCACTGACGGCGAGCCCATGCTCCGCGCCGACGCCGCACGCCTGGAATCCGCGGAGAACTCGCTGGCGCTGCGCTGCGGCCTTGCCAATGCCCTGCGCGAAGCACTGGATGTGGGCCTGGACACGATCCGGGCGACCATCGACGCCAACGCCCAGGCGCTGCGCGCCGAACTGGCGGCCATTCCCGGCGTGTCGGTGCTGGACCAGGGCCGCGACAAATCCGGGCTGGTCGCCTTCAACCTCGCCGGACACGACGCGGTCGACGTGCAACGCGCGCTGGCCGCGCAGGGCATCACCATCGGCAGCAACGGCGTGCCCTACACCCCGCTGGACATGCAGGCCCGCGGCCTGGACCGGGTCGCACGCGCATCGGTGAGCTATCTGACGAGCGGCAACGAGATCGACCGGCTGCTGGAAGCCCTGCGCAAGCTGGCCTCATAACGGGTGCTGGATCGAGCCGCCCGCGTACGACTGCGCGGCGGCGCCTCCGGCCCGCATTACGCGATCCTGCCCGCCACGCCCGCCCGCTTCGAAAACGGCGACCATTTCGTGAACACGAGCAGGTTGCCCAGCATCACCAGCGCCAGGCCGGCGAACGCGTAGGGCGTCCAGCGGTAGCCTTCGACGACGGTCGATATGCTCAGCGCCACGACCGGAAACAGCACCGTGCAGTAGGCGGCCCGCGCCGGTCCCATGCGGCCGACCAGCGTCAGATAGGCGGTAAAACCCACGACCGACCCCAGCACGGCCAGATAGAGCAACGCGCCCACATAGGCCGGCGAGGAATCGAAGCCGAACGGCAGACCGGCAACCACGCAGCCCGCCAGCAGAATCGCCGCGCCATAAAGCATGCTGTACGCATTGCCCGTCAGCGGCCGGATGCCGGCGCGCTGCTGCAGGGACGACAGCATGTTGCCCGTGGAAAAGCAGAGCGTGCCGAGCAGCGCAAAACCCAGCCCCAGCAGCGTCTCGTGACTGGCCTCCTGGCCCGCCAGTTCCGGCCAGAACAGCAGCACCAGGCCGCAGAATCCCAGCGCGCCGGCCACCATGATGCGCGGCGAGATTCGGGTGCCGAACCAGATCCGCGCGTTAAGGGCGTTCCACAGCGTGGCAGCCGAAAACACGACTGACACCAGGCCGCTCGGAATCCATTGCGTGGCCGAATAGAAGCACAGGAAGTTCAGGCAGAACAGGCACAGGCCCTGACCCACGCACAGCCAGTGGCCGCGCCGGTCCAGCTTCTGCAGCTTGCGCATCGCGAGCAGCGTCACGAACAGCAGCAGCCCCGCCAGCGCGAAACGGTAGAAGATCGACACGGGAATGGCCACCACGCCAAGCTGCAGCTTGATGGCGATCCAGGTGGTGCCCCAGATCAGGACGGTGAGCAGATACAGGAAAAGATTCATGATGCGAGGGGCGCGGTAAAGCAGCCCTGAGAGCCGATTCGGACACCGGCGGCCACCTGGCGCACCGGGCATCCAGTGTGCGCCCCCGAGCCACGCCGCGATTGCCGTTTCTTGCGCTTTTGTCCGGATCGGGCGCGTCACGCGCGCGCGAACGCAGTAGCATTCCTTCCCATGGGCAACACCGCTACGGCCCCGGCCGATTTCTCCGTATTCCGCACGCTGTCGCGCTCGACCGCGACGCTGCAGCGCGCCACGTCGCTGGGCGAGGGCATGGCGATCTCGCAGTGGTCGCGCACCGCCCGCGAAACGCTGGGCTACGAAACGCCCGGCCACCACACGCTGTCGCTATACCTGCACGGCGGCGACCGGTCGTTTCGCGTGGGCCAGGACTCGCTGCATGGCGGTGCGGGCAAATTCTGCGTGCTGCCCGCCGAGCACCATTCCCGCTGGAGCATGAACGACAACGTGCGCTTCCTGCACCTGTACATCGCTCCGCAGCGGCTGGCGCGCGAAGCCGTCATGCGGCTGGACTGCGAACCGCGCACCCTCGAACTGCGCGACCGCACCTACATCCAGGACGACTCGCTGATCGACGTCTGCCGCCGCCTGCTGGGCGCGGACTGGAACGAACCCGCCGACCGGCTGGCCGCCAGCAGCGCGGCCGAGACCGTGCTGCACCATCTGCTGATGCAGGGCGTGGCGCGCAAGACGCCGCAACCCGCGCGCGGCGGCCTGGCGCCGGGCGTGCGCCGCCGCGTGATGGACTACGTGGACGCGCATCTGGCCGATCCGCTGACGCTCGACGAGCTGGCTGGCGTCGCCGCGCTGTCCACGTATCACTTCGCCCGCATGTTCCACGCCTCGTTCGGCGAGCCGCCCCACGGTTGGGTACGGGGCAGGCGTCTGGCCCGCGCCCAACACCTGCTGGCGGCCGGCAAGGGCGACCTCGCCAGCGTTGCCCAGGCCTGCGGCTTTGGCAGTGCCAGCCACCTGGCCCGCGTCTTCCGGGACGCCATCGGCGTCACGCCGGGCCAGTACCGCAGTGCGCACGCCCGGCACTGACACCGCCCATCCGGCATCATGCCGGCCGCAGCGCGCGGTCTACAATGGCGCATCGCCCTAGCGGCTCACCCGGCCACCTCCCGCCTGCTCCGACGCGATGCCGCTTCCGACCTCTCGCGATACTTCCCCCCTCATCGACAGCGCCGGTCAGCGCCCCTTGCGCGCGCACTGGCTGGCCGAACTCATCCGGTTGCGCGAAACGCACTGGGGGCCGCTCGAAGATGCGCAGGCGGTGCGCCAGGTGCGCCAACTCGATGCCGACCTGCCGTCGCGCATCCTGGCCCGCGCCGCGCTGCTGGCGCAACGCGAAAACCTCAATCCCCTCGTCGACGCCTGGCGCCGCAGCGCCACGGCCATGCTGGCCGCCCTGTTTGTGCTGGCGCTGGTTTCCGGCGCCGCGGCTGCCATGGGCGCGCTGGGCGATGGCACGCGGCCCGTCAACGTGCTGTGGGCCGTGGGTGCCCTGTTGGGCCTGCACGCGCTGACCTTCCTGCTGTGGCTGGCAAGCTTTCTGCTGCGGCCCGGGGCCGTAACCGGCTTTGGGCGGCTTTGGTTATGGGCAACGCGCAAGCTGGCGCGCGGACCCGATGGCGCGCTGGTGCCGCAGGCCTTCCTGAATCTGCTGTCACGCGCCGGCGCCTTGCGCGGCCTGTTCGGCAGCATCAGCCATCTGCTGTGGCTGACCGCGCTGTGCGCCGCGCTCGTGACGCTGCTGGCCGTGCTGTCCACCGCCAGCTACCGCTTCATCTGGGCCACCACGTTGCTCGCGCCCGACACCTTCGTCTGGCTGACGCAGGTCATCGGCTGGCTGCCCGCGCATCTGGGCTTTCCCATGCCCGATGCCGAAACGATCCGCGCCAGCGACGGCACGCAGGTCCTGCCGGCCGGCGCGCAGGCGCAATGGTCGCTCTGGCTGATCGGTGTGCTCGTGGTCTACGGCATCGTGCCGCGCCTGATCGCAGGCGCGCTGTGCGTCGCCGCCACGCTGCGCGCGCTGCGTCGCGTACGCATCGATCCCGCGCTGGCAGGTTTCTCGCCCCTGCGCGACCGGCTTGAACCGCCCGCGCTGTCCACCGGCATCGACCGCCCCGTCGATCCGCTGCACGAACCGCGGGTGCGTGCCCCGGCGCTGGACGGCCTGGGCGGGCAGCCCGTGCTGCTGGCGCTGGAGCTGCCCGCGGACCTGACCTGGCCGCCCGCGGATGTGCCCAGCACCATCCGCCAGGCCGGCAACCTGGATACCCGCGAAGAACGCAACCGCGTGCTCGATGCGCTGGCCCAATCGGCGGCCTCGCGTCTTTTGATTGCCTGCGACGCGCGCCAGACGCCCGACCGGGGCACGCTGTCGCTGGTGGCGGACCTGTCGGGCCACGCGGGACAGACGCGCGTCTGGCTGATCACGCCGCGCGCCGGCGACGACACGTCTGCCGAAACCCGCGCCGGCCTCTGGCGCGACCGCCTGCTGGCGCTGGGCCTGCCCGCCGACGCCATCCTGCAGGCGCCCGTCGCACCGCTCACCTGGCTGGAGTCCGGTCATGGCTGACCCGCTCATCAAGATCGCCCTCGTCGGTCACACCAACACCGGCAAGACGTCGCTCTTGCGCACGCTGACCCGCGACACGACGTTTGGTGAAGTGGCCGACCGCCCGGGCACCACGCGTCACGTCGAAGGCGCACGCCTGCGTCTGGACGGGCGGCCCGTGCTGGAATGGTTTGACACGCCCGGCATGGAAGACAGCATCGCCTTGCTGGAATACCTGGAACGGCTGGACCGCCCCGGCGAACGGCTGGACGGCCCGGCGCGCATCCGCCGTTTCCTGGACACGCCCGAAGCGCACGGCCGCTACGAACAGGAGGCGCGCGTCCTGACCAAGATGCTCGATTGCGATGCCGCGTTGTACGTCATCGACGCCCGCGATCCGGTGCTGGGCAAGCATCGCGATGAACTCGCCATCCTGGCCGCGTGCGGCCGGCCCCTGCTGCCGGTCCTCAACTTCGTCAACGCACCCGCGCACCGCGCCGACGAATGGCGCGATGCCATGGCACGACTGGGCCTGCACGCCGTGGTGGAGTTCGATACCGTCGCGCCGCCGCTCGACGGCGAACAGCAGTTGTACGCCAAACTCGGCGTGCTGCTGGATCGCCACGCCGGCGCGCTGGCCCGGCTGTCGGACAGCCTTGCCGCCCAGCGCCGCGAACGCCACGCCGCCGCCTACGAGCTGGTCGCGGACCTGCTCATCGACGTGGCTGCGCTGCACCTGTCGAGTCCAAGCGATGAAGCCGCGCTGGCCGCCGCGTCCAGCCAGCTACGCGATCAGGTGCGCCAGCGCGAACAGACCTGCGTCAACGCGCTGCTCGCGCTGTACAACTTCCGCGCCACCGATTACACCGACGACGCGTTGCCCCTGCAGGGCGAACGCTGGGGCATGGATCTCTTTCATCCGCAGGCGCTCAAGGACATGGGCGTGCAGGTCGGCATGGGCGCGGCCGCAGGCGCCATGGCCGGCGCCGCCGTGGACCTGATGAGCGCGGGCCTGAGCCTGGGCACCGGCATGCTGATCGGCGCGGCCGCGGGCGGCTTGTGGCAAGGCGTCGAAAAGCTGGGCAAGCGGGTCGCGGGCAAGCTGCGCGGCTATCGCGAGATCAGCGTCGACGATGCCGTGCTGCGCCTGCTCGCCTTGCGCCAACGGCAGTTGATCGAGGCGCTGGAGCGCCGTGGCCACGCGGCCCGCGATCCATTGCGCCTGGACCTTCCCGCCGATGATGCATGGCGCAAGGGCCCGTTGCCCGACACGTTGAAGGAAGCGCGCAGCCGCCCCGAATGGTCGGCCCTGGGTAAACACTATGAAGACAGCGACCGCCGCAAGCGCATGCTGCACGAATTGGCGAAAACCCTAGCATCCACGCCGCTCCCGGCCGAATGACCGGCGGCCCGCTTGCCCCGCAGGACGCACCATTCACGGCATCCGGCAAGCGCGTGATAACCCCAACCCAAAGCAATTGACGCTTAAACGAATGCGTCGATAAGATTCGATCTGCATCGGCGCGGGTCCGTCCCCGTCATGCCAATCACAAGGGGTCGGTCTATCGTGAAGTCGAAGTCCTGCGCAGTGATTACCGGCATCGCCAACCACGGCCTGCGCGCAGTTCGCGCCGCGCGCCGCCCGGCCCCCATCCTTCCATCGTCGTAAGCAGCAACGCCATGCCCCGGATCCCCTTGGGGCCGGGGCCCTGTCACTTCTGTCGCGCGATCCGCGCACCACACGGAGCATGAGGGCTATGCGTACTTTTCCCCACTTCAAGCAGGCGGCGCTGGCCGCTGCCGTGGCCGCCTCGCTGGCCTTCAGCGCCGGCGCAGCTGCCAAAACGCTGCACTGGTCGTATCAGGGCGACGCCACGTCGATGGATCCGATGGCCCTGAACGAGACCTTCACGCTGGGTTTCCAGGGCAACATCTACGAAACGCTGGCCGGCTACGACGGCAACCTGAAACTCACGCCGCTGCTCGCGGAAAGCTGGGAGAACCCCGAGCCCACCAAATGGGTCTTCAAGCTGCGCAAGGATGTGAAGTTCCATGACGGTTCGCCGTTCACCGCCGACGATGTGATCTTCTCGTGGAAGCGCAGCCTGACGCCCGGCTCGGACATGAAGGGCTACGGCGCCAAGGCCAGCGACATCAAGAAGGTGGACGACTACACCATCGAAGTCACCACGCCCACGCCCAACCCCATCCTGCCGCGCGAATGGGTGTTCCTGTACATCATGAGCAAGAACTGGGCGGAAAAGAACAAGACCACCGAGGCCACCAACGTCAAGGGCGACAACCAGGGCAACTACGCCAACCTGCACGCCAACGGCACCGGCCCGTTCATGCTGACCGAGCGCCAGCCCGACGTGAAGACGGTGCTCAAGCGCTACGGCGGCTACTGGAACAAGAACATCAAGACCAACATCGACGAAGTCGTCTTCCAGCCGATCACGCAGGAAGCCACGCGCGTGGCCGCGCTGATCTCGGGCGAGATGGACGTCGTGCAGCCCGTGCCGGTGCAGGACTGGAAGCGCCTGGAAGACGCCAAGGGCGTCAAGCCGCTGACCGCGCCCGAAGCCCGCGCCATCTTCATCGGCATGGACCAGGACCGCGACGAGCTGCTGTTCTCAGACGTCAAGGGCAAGAACCCGTTCAAGGATGTGCGCGTGCGCGAGGCCGTCGTGCTGGCCGTGGACACCAAGGCCATCAACGAGAAGATCATGCGCGGCGCGGCCAAGCCGCTGGGCTCGCTGATCGCCACGTCCATCAACGGCTACGACGAATCGTTCGGCGCGCCGTACAAGCCAGATCCTGAACGCGCCAAGAAGCTCCTGGCCGAAGCCGGGTATCCCAAGGGCTTCACCGTGACGATGGACTGCCCGAACGACCGCTACGTCAACGACGAAAAGGTCTGCCAGGCCGTGGCCGGCATGCTGGCGCGCGTGGGCATCAAGATCAACCTGCTGGCGCAGACCAAATCCAAGTACTTCGGCAAGATCCTGCTGCAGGCCGGCAACCAGACCAGCATGTACATGCTGGGATGGACGCCCAGCTCCACCGACGCGCACAACACGCTGCTGAACCTGACCTCGTGCCGCGACGCCAAAACGGCCGCCGGCCAGTTCAACCTGGGCGGCTACTGCAACAAGAAAGTGGACGAACTGACCAACAAGATCGGCGTCGAAACCGATCAGGCCAAGCGCAACGCGATGATCAAGGAAGCCTTCGGCATCGTGCGCAGCGACTTCGGCTACCTGCCGCTGCACCAGCAGCCCATGTCGTGGGGCGTGAAGGAAAACGTCACAGTCACCCAGCGCGCCGACGACGTGCTGGACCTGCGCGACGTCGTGCTGCCGTAAGCGGCGCGTGATGCAACCCCGGGCGGCACGCGCCGCCCGGACGCGCCCGGCCCAGCCCCCATTCCCGCATCGCGCGCGGAACGCGGCCCGGCGCCGTCCGAACCAGAGGGCTTCCTGACATGCTTTCCTTTATTGCGCAGCGGCTGTTTCAGTCGGTGCTCGTGATGTTGACGGTGGCGCTGATCGCGTTCTCCATGTTCCGCTACGTGGGCGATCCGGTCGCCAGCATGGTGGGTCAGGACACGACGCCCGAACAGCGCGCCCAGTTGCGCGAACAGCTCGGCCTGGACGACCCCTTCGTCGTGCAGTACGCCCACTTCGTCATCAACGCGGTGCAGGGCGACTTCGGCATGTCGTACCGGCACCGCCGCCCGGTCAGCGACCTGCTCGAAGAGCGCATGCCGGCCACGCTGGAACTGTCGTTCGTGTCCGCCGTCATGGCGCTGGCGCTCGGTATCCCCATGGGCATCTACACCGCGCTCAAGCGCCACGGTGTGCTGTCCAAGGCGTTCATGGCGATTTCGCTGGCGGGCATCTCGCTGCCCACGTTCCTGATCGGCATCCTGCTCATTCTGTTCTTCGGCGTGCAGCTGCGATGGCTGCCCAGCTTCGGGCGCGGCGATGTGGTTAGCCTGGGATGGTGGACAACGGGCTTTCTTACCAAATCCGGATGGCTGGCGCTCATCATGCCCGCGATCACGCTGGCGCTCTTTCAGATGACGCTCATCATGCGTTTGGTGCGCGCTGAGATGCTGGAAGTGCTGCGTGCCGACTTCATCAAATTTGCTCGGGCGCGTGGGTTGCCTGAACGGCTGATCAATTTCCGCCATGCGCTCAAGAACACGATGGTGCCCGTCATCACCATCACGGGGCTGCAGTTGGGCTCCATCATCGCGTTCGCCATCATCACCGAGACGGTGTTCCAGTGGCCCGGCATGGGGCTCCTGTTCATCCAGGCCATCAGCATGGTGGACATCCCGGTCATGGCCGCGTATCTCGTTCTGATCGCCTTCATGTTCGTGGTGATCAATCTGGTCGTCGACCTCCTGTATTTCGCCGTGGACCCGCGTCTACGCGTGCAGAGCAAATGAGATGCGGTAAAAAAGGAACTCGAATGATTGCTCGCATCGCTCCTTTCTTCACACGCGCCGCCGACAGCGACCTGTGGCACAGCTTCAAACGCTCGCCCGGCGCGATCATCGCCGCGATCGTCACGCTGGTCATCGTGCTCGGCGCGCTGTTCGCGCCGGTCGTCGCGCCGCACAATCCGTTCGATCTCGCGTCCTTGAGCATCATGGACGCCAACACGCCGCCGGCCTGGGAAGAGGGCGGCAGCCCTGACTTCCTGCTCGGCACGGACGACCAGGGCCGCGACATCCTGTCGGCCGTCATGTACGGCTCGCGCGTATCGCTGCTGGTCGGCTTTGCCTCGGTGCTGTTCTCGATGGTGCTGGGCGTGACGCTCGGGCTCATCAGCGGCTACGCGGGCGGGCGTGTCGACAGCTTCATCATGCGCATCGCCGACGTGCAGCTCTCCTTCCCGGCAATCCTGGTCGCGCTGCTGATCGACGGCGTGGCGCGCGGTTTGTTGCCGCGCGACATGCACGACCAGCTTGCGCTCTACGTGCTGATCTTCGCCATCGGCATTTCCGGCTGGGTACAGTACGCGCGCACGGTGCGCGGCTCGACGCTCGTCGAACGCAACAAGGAATACGTGCAGGCGGCCAAGCTGATCGGCATCGGCCCCATCACCATCCTGCGCCGCCACATCTTGCCTAACGTCATGGGGCCGGTGCTGGTCATCGCCACCATTCATCTGGCAATCGCCATCATCACCGAGGCCACGCTGTCGTTCCTGGGCGTGGGCGTGCCGCCCACCGCGCCGTCGCTGGGCACGCTGATCCGCATCGGCAACAGCTATCTGTTCTCGGGCATGTGGTGGATCTCGATCTTCCCCGGCATCGCGCTGGTGGCGCTGGTGCTGTCAGTCAACCTGCTGGGCGACTGGCTGCGCGACGCGCTCAACCCCAAGCTGCGCTGAGGACGCCATGGCCCTGCTGAACATTGATGACATCCGGATCGAATTCCCCAGCCGCCGCGGCACGCTGGTGGCAGTGGACGGCGTTTCCCTGTCGCTGGAAAAAGGCGAGATCCTGGGCGTGGTGGGCGAATCCGGTGCGGGCAAGTCCACCATCGGCAACGCGGTCATTGGCCTGCTTGAAGCGCCGGGACGGCTGGCCGGCGGATCGGTGCTGCTGAACGGCGAACGCATCGACACGCTGACGCCCGCACAGAAACGCAAAGTGCGCGGCCGACGCATCGGCATGATCTTCCAGGATCCGTTGACCTCGCTAGACCCGCTGCAGACCGTCGAAAGCCAGCTGGTGGAAACGATGCAGGTGCATCTGGACCTGACGCACGACGCCGCAAAGAAACGGGCCGTGCAGCTGCTGGCGCAGGTCGGCATCGACCAGCCCGAGCTGCGCGTGCAGCAGTATCCCCACCAGTTCTCCGGCGGCATGCGGCAACGCGTGGTGATCGCGCTGGCGCTGTGCTGCGAGCCTGAAGTCATCATCGCCGACGAACCCACCACCGCGCTCGACGTTTCGATCCAGGCGCAGATCCTGGATCTGCTCAAGAAACTGTGCCGCGAAGAACAGGTCGGCATGATCATCATCACGCACGACATGGGCGTGATCGCGGATGTGACGGACCGCGTGGCGGTGCTGTACCGCGGCAAGCTTGTCGAACAGGGGCCCACGGCCAAGATTCTTGGCGACCCCGACCACGCCTACACGCGCAGCCTGATCTCGGCCGTGCCGCGTCCGGACATCAAGCTCAAGCGCTTTCCGCTGGTGACCTATATCGAATCCGTGCGCACGCCTGCGCAGCCGCTGGACCTGGCCACCCACTGGCTGGGCCAGCGCCGCGACTTCGGCAAGCGAACGGAAGGCCCGCTGGTGCAGGTGCGCGACCTGTCCATGCGCTTTGTGCTCAAGAGCGCCTTCTTCAAGCGCAACCAGCGCACGCTGGACGCGGTCAAGCGCGTGAATCTATCCATCGGCGAAGGCGAGGTCTTCGGTCTGGTCGGCGAATCCGGCTCGGGCAAGTCGACCGTGGCGCGGCTGATATCGGGGCTGTACACGCCCAGCGAGGGCTCGGTCACGTTCGGCGGCACCGATCTCACGGCGCTCAAGGGCGAGAAGGAACTCAATCCATTCCGGCGGCAGATCCAGATGATCTTCCAGGATCCGTTCTCGTCGCTGAACCCGCGCATGCGCGTGCTGGACATCGTGGCCGAGCCCATCCGCTTCCACAAGCTTGCCGCCAGCGAAGCCGAGACGCGCCGCATCGTGGCCGACCTGCTGGACGTGGTGGGCCTCGCGGACCGCGCCGCGGAGCGCTTTCCGCACGAGTTCTCCGGCGGTCAGCGGCAGCGCATCTGCATCGCACGGGCGCTGGCCACGCGGCCGCGTTTTCTGATCTGCGACGAGCCCACGTCGGCGCTGGACGTCTCCATCCAGGCACAGATCCTGAACCTGCTGAAAGACCTGCAGGAAGAGCTTGGCCTGACCATGCTGTTCATCAGCCACGACCTGCCGGTGATCCGGCAGATGTGCGATCGCGTCGGCGTGATGCGCCACGGCGAACTGCTGGAAGTCGCTGAGACCGAAACCCTGTTCGAACACCCGCAGCATCCCTACAGCCAACATCTGCTCGGTTTGATGCCTCGTCTGCAATCCATGTCCCGCGAAGGGCTGGACGTGGTGGGTTGAGACCGCGCGCCAACGGAGTCCACTGACATGAGCGAGTCACGGCAAACCCTCTTCATCGGCGGCAAGGTTTTCGACGGGGAGGGCAAGACACTTCCCAACCACGGCGTGCTGGTGGAGGGCGCACGCGTGGCCCGCGTGGCGCCTGCGGGCGAGTTCTCGGGCTACGCGGGTGCAAGGGTCGACACCACCGGCATGACGCTCATGCCCAGCCTGGCGGATTGCCACGTGCATCTGGTCTACACGGGCGGCGCAGACCCCAATGCGCAATTGAGCAAGCAGGGCCCCGCGCAGATCACGCTGACCGCGCTGGAAAACGCACAGGCCAGCCTGCGCGGCGGCGTGACGGCGCTGCGCGACTGCGGCGGCAAGGATTATCTGGAATTCGGCGTGCGCGACGCCATCGCGCGCGGCGTGTTTCCCGGCCCCACCATCAAGGCCTCGGGCCGCATCATCTGCATGACGGGCGGCCACGGCAACCGAATCGGCCGCGTGGCCGACGGCTGCGAGGAAGTGGTCAAGGCCGTGCGCGAACAGGTTCACGCCGGCTGCGACCTGGTCAAGATCATGGCCACGGGCGGCGTCATGACGCCGGGCGTCAGCCCCATGGATGCGCACTACAGCTTCGACGAAATGAAGGCGGGCGTGCACGAGGCCAAGCGCTTTCGCAAAAGCACGGCCAGTCACGCGCAAGGCACGCAGGGCATCCTGAACGCGGTGCGCGCCGGCATCGATTCGATCGAGCACGGCATCTTCATGGACGACGACTGCCTGCGCGAAATGCTGGAAGCCGAAACGTACCTGGTGCCGACCATCGCCGCCGTGCGCAACATCATTGCCAACGCCGACAACGGCATTCCCGCCTACGCGGTGGAAAAGGCCCGCGCGGTGGAGCAGCGCCATCGCGAGTCGTTCCAGATGTACTACAAGGCGGGCGGGCGCATCGCGCTGGGCACCGACGCGGGCACGCCGTTCAACCTGCACGGCGAGAACGCCATGGAACTGGCCTACATGGTGGAATTCGGCATGACGCCGGTGGACGCGTTGATCGCCGGCACGTCACGCGGCCATGACCTGATGGGCATGACCGAGCACGGCGTGATTGCAGAGGGCAAGGTGGCCGACCTGCTGCTGGTGCAGGGCGACCCCGCCGAAGACATCATGAAGGCCGCCGACAAGCGGTTTCACGTCGCCGTGCTGCGCAACGGCGAACTTGCGGCGGGGGCCTTGCCGTTCTGACCCTCAGGGCGCCGGCGCGGCGCCCGGCGAATTGCGCATGAACATCTGGCCCAGGAACATCTCGACGGGGATGCGCTTGCCGTTGATGTCGACTTGACCATCGCGGTAGTCCGCCTCGAACTGGATCACGCCGTCCTCGATACGGGCCCAGGTCGTTGCGGCGACCAGGCCGCGCAGCCCTGCGGCTTCCCGCTCGGCCGCCGACCGGGCCGCCTCACGCGTGGCGCCCTTCAGTTCCGCCCGCGCCGCGATCACGTCGGCCAGGTTTTCCGGCGACAGCTTCAGCCGCACGCTCAGGTTGCGCACGACTTCCTTGGCGACGGCGATGGGGTCGTGTTTCCAGAATGACGGCGAATCCAGGCCGATATCCAGGCTGAGCGTCGATGTGCCACGCGCCGTATCGACCTGCAGCGTCGACAGCGTGAAGCTGGGACGGGCCAGAAGAAACTTCAACATTTGCGACGCGGCAAGCATCCCCTCGCCCGAAAGGGGATCGGCCTTTTTCGCGTTCAACGGCGTGCTTGTGGTGGCGTCCTGAAACGCCTTGAGCGCCGCCACGTCCATATCCTTGCCGCCCGCCTCCATCCGCAGCTTGGCCACATGCAAGTGGCGCACGCTGATGCTGCCGACATCGAGCGTCATTTTGCCGGCCATGCGCTCAGGTGTCCCTTCCGAACCCAGCGTCAGCGCAATGTCCTTCAGGCCCAGCGGCAGCTTGTCCATATCGGACGCCCATTGCTTGACCGTCAGCGTCGAGCTGCTCGTGGAGGACGCCGCGGTGCCGGACAATTCATGCGACACCGCCAGATCATCCAGGGTCAGCGTGTTGGGATTGCCCCTGATCACTTCGGTCAGCGAGGCCTTGTTGACGGCGAGTGACACCGTGTCGTGCGTGCCGTCGCCGGCATGTTTGACCTGCAGCTGCAAGCCCGAGAAGTCGAACGTGATCGGAGCGTCGGCATACTTCACCGGCGCCAGCGCCAGATCGCCGGAAAAGTCGCGGTCATACGCGATCAAGAAGTTTGCCGTCAGCGGCGCCGACCCACCCGCGGCCGCGAACCAGGCGGCTGCGTCGGGCGTCTCCGTCATATGCAACCGGCCCGCCGCCATCACGGGCGCGACAGCGCCAGACGCAAGCCGAGAGGCAGGAAACGGACCGTGTTCGATCTTGCTCGTGAACGCGAATGTCTTTTCGGCCGGCTTGCGTCCGGACTGCACGTTGACCTTCACCCCGAACCGCGCATCGGACGAAAACACGCCGCGTTCGAACGATTGCAGTTCGAGCGTCACGGGCACGCCCAGCTTTGCACTCAGGCGCTGCGCCTCTGCATTCAACGCCTGCACATCCTGCGCCAGCCGGGCTTCGATCTGCTTGCCGGTGTACCACGCGGTGCCGACCCACGCCGCGGCCACCACCGCCACCACCACGCCAACCGCCACGATCCGCTTGTTCATGATGCCTCTGTCCGTTTGAGATACGCCGTGATTGCCGCAAGGGGCGATCATAAAGAAAAACGGGCTGTCGCAAGGACAGCCCGTCGCGGGCGACGCCGAGAAGATCGCGGCGTGCCGATCGTGCTACGGCAGCTTAGCGCATGCCGCCCAGCACGCCGCCCATCGCCATCATCAGGAACTGCTGCAGCGGCATCTTCTTGCCGTTGAAGTCGACCTGGCCGTCGGCGTAGTTCAGGTACGAGACGATATTGTTGTTTTCGATCTTGCCCAGGCCCATTGCCGTGGCCATGGTGCCGACCATTTCAACCTGACCCTTGGCGGTCTGCGCGGCCTGTTCGGCCGCCACACCGCGCATTTGCGGTTCGATGGCCATCAGGTCCGCCAGGTTGCCCTTGGACAGCACGAGCTTGGCATCCAGCTTCTTCAGGGCCTTCACCGCCATGTCGGACGCGTCGCCTTCCAGCTGGGCCGGCTTGACCAGCGCCATGTCCAGGTTGAACGTCGACGTACCGTTAGCGGTGCGCACTTCCAGCGGCGCGACGGCCAGCGTCGGGTTGCCGGCCAGCAGTTGCTCGACGTTGGTCTGGATCGCAGCCTTTTCTTCGTCCGTGAATTGCGGCGTCTGCTCTTCGCCCTTGCTTTGCAGCATACGGCGCGAGGCGGCCTCATAGATGTCGTTCAGCGACTTCAGCGCCTTGGAGTCCATGTTCTGCGCGTCGATGACCAGCTTCAGGCCGGCCATGTCCTTGGCCTGCACGTTGATCATGCCGAAGTCGACGGCCATCTTGGCGCCCATGGCCGCACCGTTCTCGGTCATGTCCACGGCGATCGACGTGTCCTTGAGCTGGACGGGCGGCTTTTCGCGCGACGTGATCGTCCAGTCCTTGAGCGTCACCTTCTGGCTGCCCACGTACATTTCGTTGGCGGCCGGCTTCAGGTCGCTGGTCAGGGTGATGCCCTTGACCGCCATGGCGGTGATGTCGCTGTTGTCGGACGGGCCCGACAGCTCCAGGCTGTCGACGACCACGTCGAAGATGCCGCGCTTGGTGGAAGTGGCGTAATCGAAGTCGCCCTTCATGCCCGAGAACACGAGCTTGGTGGTGTCCTTGGCGACTTCGACCGGGGCCATGTTGAACGTGCCGGTGATGTCCTTGCCGTAGCTGACGCTGTAGTGGCCCGACAGCGGCACCGCGCCCTTGGCGGCGGCGAACCACTCCTTGACCGTCTCGCTTTCTTCCAGCGCGAAGTCGCTGGCCACCATGGCCGGCATGAACTTGCCCGACTTCAGGTTGGAGAGCGGCAGGGGGCCGTGGCTCAGGTGCTCGATGAAGACCACGTCGCGCTCTTGCGCGGGCTTGCCTTCGGCGGCGGGCGTGGTGAACTTGATGCGGTAGCGGGACGTCGAGGTGAAGACGCCGCGGTCGAACGAGACCAGCTCGGCGACGGCATTGATGCCCCATTTGTCGGCGACCTTCTTGAGCTCGACGTTCGAGTCCTCGATGGCCTGCTTGACGAATGCTTCGGCCTTTTGGCCCGTGTACCAAGCCGTGCCGGTCCAGACCGCGCCCAGCGCGACGACGATGCCAACCAATGCCGATTTCTTCATTGCATCCCTTTTATTTTGAATAGATGAAAGCCGACGGATTATAGGGAGGGCCGACTAGGGAAAACACTTATTTTGTTCTAATTTAATTCAAAATATTGCTGAATGATTCTATAGAGACCTTTTGAGCGCTTGCTGCGCCGCCACATCAGCTACAATCCGTTCCGTGCGCCAAGCCAATCTGCGCACGTCCGCTCGGCCCTTCGCCGCCAAGCTTCGCCCTGATGGGCGCTTCCCCTTTTCTCCTTATTCGACCGCCTGGATTGGAGTCTCTCAAATAGAGCGACAGGCTGCCGCTGGAGCTGTTTTGACTACCACTTCCCCTTTCGCCGACCTCGGGCTGGCTGATTCGCTGTTGCGCGCCATTGCCGACACCGGCTACACCGCGCCCACGCCCATTCAAGCCCAGGCCATTCCCCAAGTGCTGAAAGGCGGCGACCTGCTTGCAGCCGCCCAGACCGGCACCGGCAAGACCGCCGGTTTCACGCTGCCGATCCTGCACCTGCTGTCGCAGAAAAAGCCCGAGGCCCGCAAGCCCGGCCGCCCCCGTTGCCTGATCCTGACCCCGACGCGTGAACTGACCGCGCAGGTCGCCGAATCGGTGCAAACCTATGGCAAGTACACCTCGCTGACGTCCATGGTGATGTTCGGCGGCGTCAACATTAACCCCCAGATCTCCGCGCTGCGCAAGCCGCTGGACATCCTGGTCGCCACCCCCGGCCGCCTGCTGGACCATTGCGGCCAGAAGACGGTCGACCTGTCGGGCGTCGAAATCCTGGTGCTGGACGAAGCCGACCGCATGCTGGACATGGGCTTCATCCGCGACATCCGCAAGATTCTCGCGCTGCTGCCCAAGCAACGTCAGAACCTGCTGTTCTCGGCCACGTTCTCCGACGAGATCCGCACCCTGGCGCGCGGCGTGCTGAACAATCCGGGCGAAGTCTCGGTCACCCCGCGCAACACCGCCACCGAGCTGGTCACGCAGACGGTGCACATCGTCGAGCAACACCACAAGCGCGACCTGATCAGCCACATCATCCGTGAAAGCGGCTGGCACCAGGTGTTGGTCTTCACGCGCACCAAGCACGGCGCCAACCGCCTGGCCGAAAAGCTCGTGAAGGACGGCCTGACCGCCGCCGCCATCCACGGCAACAAGAGTCAATCGGCCCGCACACGCGCGCTGGCCGGCTTCAAGGACAGCAGCGTGACCGTGCTGGTCGCCACCGACATCGCCGCCCGAGGCCTGGACATCGACCAGTTGCCGCAGGTCGTGAACTTCGAGCTGCCCAACGTGCCGGAAGACTACGTCCACCGCATCGGCCGCACGGGCCGCGCGGGCGCCACCGGCGCCGCGGTCTCGCTGGTCGACAACAGCGAAATCAAGCTGCTCAAGGACATCGAGCGCCTCATCAAGAAGACGATCGAACGCAAGCCCGTGGAAGGCTGGACACCGCCCGCCACCAGCGCAGCCGCCTTCGAACGCCAGGAACGCGACGAAGACTCGCGCAGCATGCGCGGCGGTCCCCGTAATGGCGGCCGCGGCGGCAACGGCGGCTCGGGCCGCTCCTCGCGTCCTGCCCAAGGCCAGCCTCGCGCAGCGGCAGGCGGCCGTGCCCCCGCACCGGCCCGCGCCGGCGAAGGCCGTGGCAACGGCGGTTCGCGCGATGGCAAGCCCGCCGACCGTCCGGCTCACGCCGGCCGCAACGAGGGCCGTCCGCAACAGAATCGCCGTCCCGAAGGGTCGTCGCGTCCGGCCGGCAATGCTGGTTCGGGCCGCCCGGCCGAGGGACGCGCCGGCCAAGGCCGTCCGAGCGGCGCGCCGCGTGCCGCGTTGCTGAGCAAGTAATATCTCCTGCAACCCCGACACTGCGATCCACGGACCCGCGCCATCATGCCCTTATCCACCTGGTTGACGTTCTTCCTGGCCTCCTGGGCCATTTCGTTCTCACCGGGCGCCGGCGCCATCTCGGCCATGTCGTCCGGCCTGAAATACGGCTTTGCGCGCGGCTACTGGAACACGGCAGGCCTGATCCTGGGCATCCTGTTCCAGTTCGTCGTGGTCGCCGTGGGGTTGGGCGCCGTGCTGGCGACGTCGGAAATGGCGTTCAACGTGGTCAAGTACCTGGGCGTTGCCTACCTGATCTACCTGGGCGTGCGCCAGATCCGCACGGATGCCGCGCCGGTCGCGGTGGATGCCGGCGATCCGCGTCAGGCGTCCATTCGTGACCTGGTCCTGCGCGGGTTCCTGATCAACACCATGAACCCCAAGGGCACCGTGTTCCTGCTGGCCGTGGTGCCGCAGTTCGTGGATCCGGCGCTGTCGCTGACGCCGCAGTATGCGGCCTTGGCGGCCACGCTGGCGTTCACCGACCTGGTGGCGATGGGCGTGTACACGCTGCTGGCGGCGCGCGTATTGCGCCTCTTGCGCGACGCCAAGCACATCCGCTGGATGAACCGCACCTTCGGGTCGCTCTTCATCCTGGCCGGCGTGTTCCTGGCAACCTTCCGCCGCCACAACTGAAATTAAAAGCGTGGGGCACGGGCCGGCAACGGCGCGTGCCCCACATGTTTTCGTGCATGACACCGGACCGCACCGGCCTGAAAAGCGGCGTTAAGTAGAATCCTCCGATCATGAGCATTTCCAACGAAGTCGCACGGCGCCGTACGTTCGCCATCATTTCCCACCCTGACGCGGGCAAGACCACGCTGACGGAAAAGCTGCTGCTGTTCGCAGGCGCCATTCAGATCGCCGGCAGCGTCAAGGCGCGCAAGGCGTCGCGCCATGCCTCGTCCGACTGGATGGAAATCGAAAAGCAGCGCGGCATTTCCGTGGCGTCCTCGGTGATGCAGATGGAGTACCGCGACTGCGTCATCAACCTGCTCGACACCCCGGGCCACCAGGACTTCTCCGAAGACACGTATCGCGTGCTGACGGCGGTGGACGCCGCGCTGATGGTGATTGACGCGGCCAACGGCGTCGAGCCGCAGACCATCCGCCTGCTGCAGGTCTGCCGCGCACGCAACACGCCGATCATCACGTTCATCAACAAGATGGACCGCGAAGTGCGCGAGCCGCTGGAACTGCTGTCCGAAATCGAAGGCCACCTGGGCATGGACGCCGTGCCGTTCTCGTGGCCGGTGGGCATGGGCAAGTCGTTCGGCGGCGTGTTCGACATCCGCCGCGACCGCATGCGCGTGTTCCGTCCCGGCCAGGAGCGCCGTTCCGACAACGACGACTTCATCGAAGGCCTGACCAACCCCGAGATCGCCAAGCGCTTCGGCGGGGCGTTCGACCAGGCCAGCGGCGAGATCGAGCTCATCAACGAAGCCGCGCCCGCCTTCGACCGCGACCAGTTCCTGGCCGGCAAGCAGACGCCCGTGTTCTTTGGTTCGGCCATCAACAACTTCGGCGTGCAGGAAGTGCTGGACGCCCTGGTCGATCAGGCGCCGCCCCCGGGCGCGCGCATGGCGCTGCAACGCGAAGTGAAGCCCGAAGAGCCCAAGTTCACCGGCGTGGTGTTCAAGGTGCAGGCCAACATGGACCCCGCCCACCGCGACCGCGTCGCCTTCGTGCGCGTGAGCTCCGGCCGCTTTGAGCGCGGCATGCGCCTGAAGGTCGCGCGCACCAACAAGGAAATGCGCCCCAACAACGTGGTGTCCTTCCTGTCGCAACGCCGCGAACTGCTGGACGAAGCCTATGCGGGCGACGTCATCGGCATTCCGAACCACGGCGTGCTGCAACTGGGCGACGTGCTGACCGAAGGCGAGACGCTGCAGTTCACGGGCCTGCCGTTCTTCGCGCCGGAACTGTTCCAGGCGGTCGAAGTGAAAGACCCGCTGCGCACGAAGCAATTGCGCACCGGCCTCACCCAATTGGGCGAGGAAGGGGCCATTCAGGTGTTCCGTCCCGAGGTCGCCGGCGGCTCGCTGCTGCTGGGCGCGGTCGGCCAACTGCAGTTCGAAGTGGTCGCGCACCGCCTGAAGACGGAGTACGGCGTGGATGCCCGGATGCTGCCTTCGCGCTACACAATGGCACGTTGGATTACGTCTGAAAACCCCAAGGCGCTGCGCAAGTTCATGGATGCCAATGCCGCCCATATCGCCTATGATGTCGTCGATGCTGCGGCGTTTTTGATCGGTTCTCCCGCGCAGTTGCGCGTCGCCGAGGAACTGTATCCCGATGTGAAATTCCACGCCATGCGGGAGCACGGCGGCAAGGTTTTCGGAGACAAGGCGTAGACCCGTTCGGGTTCCGCACGGCAGATTGAGGGTAGCAATGTCTTGGCGTTTTTTATTCGCAACGCTCCTTATCGCGCTCGGCGCGTCGGCATGGGGCGGAATTCAACTGGGTGACTGGCTGGTGGCGCATGCGCCGGCGGCCGCGCCCGCTCCTGGGCAGGACGCAGCCGCGTCCCAGCAGCCCGTGCTGGACGCCAATGGCCGTCCGTACGTGGCGCAGCCGCCGCAGCCGCGCATCGACGGCACGTTGGGCGTGCCCGACAAACCGTCCGATCGCGAATGGCAGGTCAACACGGTGTCGCTGTTCGACACCGTCAGCGATCCCGCCGTCCAGATCTCGCGTGAACGCATCAGCCCCGAACAGGCCCGCGAAATCGCCGCCTCGTCTCAGGTGCCGCTGCCGTCGGGCAATTCCGACGTCAGCACGATGGACCTGCTGGTGCCCGGCACCTCCACCGCCATCAACGGTGGTGTAGCCGCTGGCGGCAGCTACGGCACGCCGCAGATGGTGCAGGCGCCCCCGCCGCCGCCCAACACCGCGCCGGCAGCCGGCGCGCAAGGCTGGCAGGACGCGCTGCGGCGCGAACTGGCCCAATGCGCCACGCAAGGCTTCTTCGAACGCCCCTCGTGTTCCTGGAACGCCCGCAACAAATACTGCGCGCCGAACCGCGCCTGGGGCACGATGGCCGAATGCCCGGCCCGTCCGCAGTAAGACGTCTGCCATAAAGACGTCACATCGCCACCTGCACGTGCAGGGGCAAGACAAGAAAAATGGCGCCCCGCGGGGCGCCATTTCTTTTGCAGCCAGCGGCCTTATTCAGGCACGGACATCTGGCTTTGCAGGTAGTTCTGGATGCCGACCTTGTCGATCAGGTCGATCTGGGTTTCCAGATAGTCGATGTGCTCTTCGGTGTCGTCCAGGATGTCCTGGAACAGATCGCGCGACACGTAGTCCCGCACCGATTCGCAATACGCAATGGCTTCCTTGACGGTCGCCTGAGCGGCCGTTTCCAGCTTCAGATCACAGGCCAGCAGTTCCGGCACGTCTTCGCCGATCAGCAGCTTGTGCAGGTCTTGAAGGTTGGGCAGGCCGTCCAGCATGAAGATGCGGGCGATCAGACGATCGGCATGCTTCATTTCGCCGATGGATTCTTCGTACTCGTGCTTGCCCAGCTTGTCGAAGCCCCAATGGTTCAGCATGCGGGCATGCAGGAAATATTGGTTGATGGCCGTCAGTTCGTTGGTCAGTTGCTTGTTGAGAAACTGGATGACGGTTTTGTCGCCTTTCATGATGGACTCCTTGCAGTCAGGCGCGACGCGAGCGCATCGCGACAAAGGAGCGCACGATGCCGCGCGTACGCAACCCATGCAGACTACCATTGGCCGCAGGGCCGCGCCTAGCCTTGCTCTGCATTTGGTAAACGGCTTTAGGAGCGCAACAAGAAAGCGACAAGCTAATGAGAATGAGTATGTGTGTCTGAGGCCTTGCATGCGTGGCGACGCAACGGCGCGGGCTGCAGACGCGAGTCGCGCTGAAATGGCTTCGCGATTGTCCCCATATATGTTGCGCGGCGGCCCCTGCGCCGCGTCATTCTGCGCTGCCAACGCGTCACGCCGGCTCGTTGCATATCAGCAACCGGATGAGGACGCGTTGACCGTCCTCAATTCACGCGGTGCGCCGCGTCGCAAGCCAGATGCCAAATGCGATGGGCACGATGCCCAGCAGGTCCAGCCACGAGACGGGCTCACGAAGCACCACCCAACCGAACAACAGGCCCAGCGGCGGCATCAGAAAATGCAGTGCGCTGGCCGAGGTGGCGCTGGCGCGGCCTAGGATCATGAACCACAGGTAATAACCGCCCATCGACACCGCGACGATCATGTAGGCCATGCTCCAGATCAGGCTGGACGTCAGACGCGCATCGCCGAGGCTTTCCGTGGCCAGGGCGAACGGCAGCAATGCCGCGGCGCCTGCCAGCGACTGGATGCCCGTCGACGTCCACAGACCGGAGGTGGGCTTGAGCATCTTGTAGAGCAGGGTGCCGGCCACCAACGCAATCAGGCCCCCGGTCACAAGCAGCGTGCCGTGCAGGTCTTCCTGCATGCCGGTCAACCGCGATCGCAACACCAGCGCCACGCCCGCCAACCCCAGGCACAGCCCCAGCAGTTTGCGCCAGCTCAGCCGCTCACCCAGCAACGGACCCGCCAGCACGCCGATGAGCAGCGGGTTGGTGCTGATGAGCACAGCGGTGAATGCCGACGACACGGTGGTCATGCCCGACCAGCTCAAGCCCAGGTACAGCGCGTTGTTGAGCGCCCCCAGCAGGACCAGCGCGGCCAGGTCGCGGCCCGAAGGCAGCTTCCAGCGACCGCTGGCCGCCGCCAGGCCCAGCATCAACGCGCCCGCGATCAGGAACCGGATCGTCAGCAGGGTCAGCGGCGGACAGTCGCGCACGGCGATCTTGGCCGCGGCAAACGCCGAACTCCATAGAAAGCAGAACGCGGCGATCGGCAGGAGGCTGATGCCCGGGCTGTCGGATGCGGGCAAGGCAGGGGCAGGGGTCGAAAGGGCCTTCATGGTTGATCCGGCTTCGTAGATCTGCAACCGCATGCGCGGCGGGATGGGAGGCATTCTGCGCGCCGGGCCATCCATTGACAAACTCTTTATTCGGATCGAAAGTATTTGAAATTCGAATGCTTGAAGGCGCCGTCATGCTCGATCTCGATCTCCTGCACAGCTTTGTCTCGGTCGTGGACGCTGGCGGCTTCACCGCCGCGGGCGAACGCGTGCACCGCAGCCAGTCCACCGTCAGCCAACAGATCCGCAAGCTGGAAGAGACGCTGGAATGCCCGCTCTTCCTGCGCGAAGGCCGGCAGGTCCAGCTAACCGAAGAAGGCGAACGCCTTCTGGGCTATGCGCGGCGGATGCTGGCGTTATCCACCGAGGTCCGTGAGGCCGTCAGCGGCCGCAAGCGCGTGGACGTGATCCGCCTGGGCATTCCGGACGACTTTGCGGTGGACGCGCTGACTGCCGTCGTCGCCGCCTTCGCCAGAACGAGGCCCGCGGTGCAGCTGTCGGTGCGTTGTGACCTGACGGCGGTCCTGACGCGAAGCCTGGAGCGGGGGGATCTGGACGTGGCGCTGCTCAAGCGCGAGCCCGGCGCGGGCACGGCGCTGGCCGCGTGGCCCGAGCGGCTGCACTGGATCGGCAGCGCGTCAATGCAGGCGCCGCTGACGCCGGAGGCGCCCGTGCCGCTAGTGGCGTTTCCGCAGGGCTGCATCTACCGCAACCGCGCCATCCATGCGCTGGAGGCCGCCGGACGCCGCTGGCGCATCGCCTACGAAAGCCCGAACCTGTCGGGCGTGCAGGCCGCGCTGGCGGGCGGGCTGGGAATCGCGCTGCTGGAACGCCGCTGCATCGCGGCCGGGCACAGTATCCTGGACGTGGGCCTGCCCGCCGTCCCGCCGTCCGAATTGGCGCTATGCGTGGCCGGCAACGCGCGCGAAGCGGCACGTCAACTGGCGATGGATATCAGGGAATTTTGCGAGAAGGAAATGACGCGGCTCGCCGCATGAAGGCAGCGAGCCGGAATTGACACCAATGCTCAGGCGATGGCGACCAGCGGAATCGGGAAGCTGCTGTTGGCAGCCGGCGTGTCCGATTCGACGAGGGCGGGAGCATTGACCGGAACTGCGATGGAGCGCACGTCGCACACGCTGGAGCAGCGGCCGCCCGGCAGGTATTCGGCGGCGGTTGCCGCGCAGCAGCCGCAGCACGTGGCCACGCCCAGCTCGAACTGCAGGTCGGAAAGCGTCGTCGCGCCCGCGTCCACGCTGGCGCGGACTTGGCGTTCGGTGATGGCATTACATACGCAAATGTACATGCGAATGATTATCGAAAATTATTTAGGCCCTGGCAAGCCCTGTGCGCAAATAATTTTGCAACCGAAGTGTCACGCAAGCCATTGAAAATAGGGACAATTTTGCCGAAGCTTGTCCCTATTTTCAACGCGCCGCGGCTTGCGCCTTGCGCAGCGCGGCCGGGGCAATCCGCAGCGCTTCGCGGTACTTTGCCACCGTCCGGCGGGCGATCACTATCCCCTGATCGGCCAGTTTTTGCATGATCTGGCTGTCCGACAACGGCTTGGCGCGATTCTCGTCGGCCACCATCTGGCGGATGTAGGTCTGCACCGCGGTCGCCGACGTGGCGTCGCCGCCTTCGGTCGAAACGCCCGTGCCGAAGAAGCGCTTGAGCTCCAGAGTGCCGAACGGAGTGAGCATGTACTTCTGCGTCGTGGCGCGCGAAATGGTCGATTCGTGAAGACCGAGTTCGCCGGCGATGTCTTTCAGGATCAGCGGGCGCATGGCCGCCGGGCCCTGGCTGAAGAATGCAGTCTGGCGTTCGACGATGGCCTGCGACACGCGCAGTATGGTGTCGAAACGCTGCTCCACGTTCCGGATCATCCATTTGGCCTGCTGCAATTGCGCCTGCAGCCCGGCGTGCGCGGATTCCTTCTGGTTGCCCAGCATCTGCGCATACAGGCCGTTGATCTGCAAGCGCGGCACCGCGGCGCTGTTGAGCGTGGCCTGCCAGCCACGGCGCGTCTTGCGCACAATGACGTCCGGCACCGCATATTCGGCCGCCGGCACGGTCCACGCCCGTCCGGGGCGGGGCTCCAGGCGCAGGATCAACGCATGCGCCGCGCGGAACGTGGGTTCGTCGCAACCCAGCGCCGCGCATACGCGCGCGGCGTTGCCGGTTGCCAGCAGCGGCAGGTGTTCGGCGCAGATCCGCCGCGCACAGGCCAGCACGGCGGGATCGGCCGCCTCGGGCAGCCGGCCGAGGTCGGGATTGCGCAACTGCAGGTGCAGGCACTCGGCCATGTCGCGCGCGCCGATACCCACGGGATCGAACGACTGCAGCAGCGACAGCGCCGCGCGCAGCTCGTCCATGTCCGGCTCCATTTCTGCCGGGAGCCAACTAAGAATCTCGTCCAGCGGCGATCCGAGGTAACCGTTTTCGTCCAGTTCGTCGATCAGCAGGGATGCCAGCGCGGCATCGCGCGGCGCCGCCCGGGTCAAGGCAAGCTGGCCCAGCAGGTGCTCGCGCAAGGTGTCCGGACGCGCCGCCTCGGGCAGGCTGGCGTCGTCATCGGGGTACACGCCGCCCGAACCCGGCATCTCGTCGATGGGCGTCTCGCGCTCGGCCGCCGGCTCGTCGTCCTGCACGGAGGACTCGCGTTCGGACTCGGCCCGCGACTCCGCCTCGGCCGACGACGGCTCGTCCTCCCGGTCCAGCAGGGGATTCTCGGCCAGCACTTGCGAGATTTCCGCTTCAAGGTCGAGCGTCGACAGCTGCAACAACCGGATCGATTGTTGAAGTTGTGGGGTCAGCGTCAGGTGCTGGCCAGGCCGCAGTTCTAAAATTGGACGGGTCATAGGTACAATATTTTGCATGATGAATCTGACTTCGCCCGCAAGCGTTCGCCAGGACTGCCGACTGATCGGCCAGACCCTGCTCAAACTGGCGCTTCCCCGACTCGTTTTGCGCGCGATCGTCATCGCTGTCGCGATCGTTGTCTGGTATCTGGTTGCCTCCTGGATACTCGATTTCGGCAAGCGCATGAACTACGACTTCCTGCACACGCTAGGCCAGCCCACCCAGGACATGGCGCAGCGGATCAATCCCTACCTCTGGTGGGTGGTTGCCGGCATCTGGACCCTGATCGTCTTCTTTTCGGTGCGCGCCTGGTTCTACGCCAGCCTGGCCTCGGGTGCCGCGACGCCGGTCGGCACGGATACGCTGGCCGAACTGGCGCCCAATCTGTCTGAAGAATCGCTAGGCGTGCTGCGCTGGACCTGGGGCGACCGCCAGGAACCCTTCACCGTCGGCGACCTGCGCCGCTCGCTGTCGGAATTGCGCCACAACCGCATTGGCAAGATCGACATGGTGGCCGAGCAGGCCCGGATCCTGGAAGCGGGCGCCAACCGTCCCGGCCGCGATCCGCGCGACGACGGCCGGCGTGACGACGTCCGCCGCGACGCGCCGCGCGAACCGCGCTATGTCGAACCCCGCATCGGCCCGGCCCGCTAGGCCGCATCCAGCACTGCCAAAAGGCCGCCGCAAGGCGGCCTTGCTGTTTCCAAAGGCCCATTCGTCAGCCTTCGGAAAAGACCACGATCTGATCCGTCCCTTGCTCTTTCCGTTTGCGCTTCCCGAAAAAGTATGTTTGACTAGCACCCCATGGCCGCTTACCGCACCCCCCTCGCGATTGCCACCGGACGCTCCGCCGCTCCGGTCGCCGGCCTGCGCGTTCAATCCTCCTTCATCGCGCTATCGCTATTGCTACCGATCGGTTGCCGGGCCTAGTGTCCCCGTGGTAGCTCGGCAGCCACGTTTGCCACACGCGATTTCCCCTTTTTATCTCTGAATCCTGCCGGCCATCCCGGCAAACCCTGGCACAAGACCGTCATCCGGTTGCGATGCCGACGAGCGCAAAACGCGCCGGGATTCAAAAGAAACCGATCGAGGTGTAGTGATGATGCTTGCCAACCCCGCCACCAAATACGTCCCCTTCGCGCCCTTTACCCGCGATTTCTCCGAACGCACCTGGCCCAGCCGCCGCATCACGAAGGCGCCGATCTGGATGAGCACGGACCTGCGTGACGGCAACCAGGCGCTGATCGAGCCGATGAGCGTGGAACGCAAGGTCCGCTTCTTCGAACAGCTCGTGAAGATCGGCTTCAAGGAAATCGAAGTCGGTTTCCCGTCCGCGTCGCAGACCGACTTCGACTTCGTGCGCAAGCTCATCGACGAGAAGCGCATCCCCGATGACGTGACCATCATCGTGCTGACCCAATCGCGCGAAGACCTGATCAGCCGCACCGTGGAAGCCGCCGCGGGCGCCAAGCAGGCCATCGTCCACATGTACAACGCTTGCGCACCGGCCTTCCGCAAGGTCGTGTTCAACATGTCCAAGGACGAGATCAAGAACATCGCCACGACCGGCACGCGCCTCATCAAGCAGTACACGTCGCAGCGTCCCGAAACCAAGTGGAGCTACGAGTACTCGCCCGAAGTCTTCAGCACGACCGAACCCGAATTCGCGCTGGAAGTCTCGAACGCCGTCGCCGATGTCTGGCAACCCACGCCGGACCACAAGATGGTGCTGAACCTGCCCGCCACCATCGAGGCGACCACGCCCAACCTGTACGCCGACCAGATCGAGTGGATGCACAAGAATCTGGCCCGCCGCGACAGCATCGTGCTCAGCGTCCATCCGCACAATGACCGCGGCACCGCCGTGGCCGCCGCCGAGTTTGCCGTGATGGCCGGCGCCGACCGCATCGAAGGCTGCCTCTTCGGCAGCGGCGAGCGCACCGGCAACGTCGACCTCGTCACGCTGGCGCTCAACCTCTACACGCAAGGCGTGCATCCCGGCCTGGACTTCTCGGACATCGACGAAGTGCGCCGCTGCGCTGAATACTGCAACCAGTTGCCGGTCCATCCGCGTCATCCGTACGCGGGTGACCTGGTCTTTACCGCGTTCTCGGGATCGCACCAGGACGCGATCAAGAAGGGTTTCGCATTGCAAAAGGCCGACGCCGTCTGGGAAGTGCCGTACTTGCCGATCGACCCCGCCGACCTCGGCCGCAGCTACGACGCCGTCATCCGCGTGAATAGCCAATCGGGCAAGGGCGGCGTGTCGTACCTGCTCGAGCAGGAACACGGCCTGGTGTTGCCGCGCCGCTTGCAGATCGAATTCAGCCGCGCCATCCAGCGCGTCACGGACGAAACCGGCCGCGAAGTCACCGCCGACGACGTGCACACGATCTTCAACCGCGAATACCTTGAGCAGAAGGCGCCGTGGAAGCTGATCCGCCATCGCATCGACGGCGATCCGTCGGCCGGTGAAGGCCAGCACTTCAGCATCGAAGCCGAACTTGAATTCAACGGCGAACGCCGCGTCGTGAGCGGCAAGGGCGACGGCGCGATCTCCGCCTTCGTGGCCGCGCTGGATGTGCCCGTGCGCATCATGGACTACCACGAGCACGCCATCGGCACCGGCACCGGCACGCGCGCCGCGTCCTATGTCGAACTGCGCGTCGGCGAATCCGCCACGGGCTTTGGCGTGGGCATCGACCGCGACATCGTGACGGCCTCGTTCCAGGCCGTGCTGAGCGCCGTGAACCGCCACATCAATTCCGGCGCCGTCACCGCCGAACAGGAAGCCGCCGAAGCCGTGTGATCCACGACCAGGCCTGAAGCCCCCGACAACGGGGCATGAAATGAAGCCCGCCTTATCCGGCGGGCTTTTTCATTGCGGGCGATTGCAATCAGCCGCGCGGCCACATGTCGGACGCGCCGATATCCGGCGCATTGGCGGCCAGCAGCCGCGCATGAACCCATGCGCCGATGGCGAGCAGGCGGTGGTCCTGATATCGCGCGCCAACGAGCTGCAAGCCCACCGGCAGGCCCTGCGGGCCGGTCGCGAATGGCAGGTTCAGGCAAGGCAGCCCGAACAGCGTCCAGGCCCGCGAGAACTGCGGATCGCCCGTGCCCAAATCGGCAAACGGCGCCTCGCCGCTGGCGCTGGGGGCAATCAGGACGTCGTATTGGTCGAACCATGTGTCGACCCGCGCGCGCGATTCGGCGGCGCGTTCCAGGTTCTTGATGTGCTGCTCCGCGCTGATCTGCGCGCCGGATTCCAGGATGGCCTGTAGCTTGGGACTGAGCTGCGCCGCATGTTCCACGCGTTCGTACGCCAGCGCCTGCGAGGCCTCGAACGCCATGATGTCCGAATGCAGCTGCACCAGCACGCAATGCTCCGGCGGCAGCGGCACTTCTTCGACCTTGGCGCCCGCCCGCGACAGGATCGCCGCGGCCTGCGCGAAGGCCTCTTTGGTTTCGGGCTGCGCATGGCGCCATTGCAGGCTGCGATACATGCCCACGCGCGGCGCGTCGTGATAGGACAGATCCAGCATGCGCGGATCGCGCATCAATACCGACGAGAACAGCGCCACGTCTTCCACCGAGCGCGCGAATCCGCCCACCGTATCCAGCGATTCGGCCAGGCTTTTCACGCCGGCGCGGGAGATCCCGCCGAACGTGGGCTTGAAGCCGACCACGCCGCAATAGGACGCGGGCCGGATGATGGAACCCGCGGTCTGCGAACCCAGCGCAAAAGGCACCATGTCGTCGGCCACCGCAGCGGCCGAGCCGCTGGACGAGCCGCCGGGCGTGTAGGCCTCGTTGCGCGGATTGCGGGTTGGGCCGGCCTGGTAGGTGGCGAATTCGGTGGTGACGGTCTTGCCGATGACGATGGCGCCCGCGCCACGGCACAGCGCCACCGAGGCGGCGTCCAGTCCGGGATGATGGCGGTCGTAGATGGGAGACCCGTAGCGGGTGGGCAGGTCGGCGGTATCGAACAGGTCTTTCACGCCGATGGGCAGGCCGTGCAGCGGACCGCGCAGCGCGCCGCGGTCGAGGGTTTCGGCGTGGTCGAGCGCAACCTGCTTCTGCAGGGCCGTCCAGGCATGAACGGTGTTCTCGCGCTGTTCGATGCGCGCGAAGCAGGCGCGCACCAATTGCACTGCGGTCAATTCACGCCGTTGCAGCTTGCGCGCGGCTTCAACCGCGCCCAGTCTGTTCAAGGCAGTAGACATGATTCTTTCCTCTTTGCCGGTGCCGCGACGAGCGCGGAAAAACATACTGCGCACCCGGTCCCCTTGACCGAGGGTATGCCCGGCGTGGCTGCCTGCCTGTGAAAGCAAGCGTCATGCCCGGCACACCGACCCCGCCGTTGTGCGTGTTGCGTCAATTGGGAAAAACACCGAAAGAACGGGGTTTCCGCCGGATAACGCGCTGCGCCATGGCTTTGTGTTGTTGCGTTCGCACCAGCATAGCGCAAACCCGTGCAATACAAAGTTCATATTCCTCAAGTAAAGTGAAATCGTTTTCAGCAAACTTGCAGCGATTCCATCAATGGCTACGCGCCCGTCGCCCCGCTTTTCCATCATCGAAGTGGCTCGCAAGGCGGGAGTGTCGCCGGCGACGGTGTCGCGCGCGTTCAACCAGCCGGAGATCGTGCATCCCGACACGCTGGCGCACATCCGCAACATCGCCAAGCGCGCGGGCTTTCGGCCCAACCGCGTGGGCCGCAGCCTGCGTTCGGGCAGCACACGCACCATTGGGTTGATCCTGCCCACGCTATCGAATCCCGTGTTTGCCGAGTGCTTCGAAGGCGCCGAACGCCGCGCCCGTGAGTCGGGCTACAGCGTCATGCTGACCGCCACGGGCTACGACCCCGCCGTGGAGTCCGCGGCCGTGCAGGGCCTGATCGACCATCAGGTCGACGGCCTCATCCTGACCGTGGCCGACGTCAGCAAGAGCGCCACGCTGGACGACCTGGACCGCAGCGGCATTCCTTACGTGCTGGTCTACAACGAATCCAACGATCATCCGTTTGCCTCGGTCGACAATCGCGCCGCGGCAAGCGACATGGTGGCGCATCTGGCCGCGATGGGGCACAAGCGCATCGCGCTGGTAACCGGCCCGCTGACCGCCTCGGACCGCGCGCGCCGTCGCCTGATGGGCGCGCGCGCCAGCGCCAAGAAGCTGGGCCTCGATGCCATCCAGCACATTTCCATGAGTTCACATACCGGCAGCGACGTGGACGCGCTGAAGGCCGCGCTTCGCGGCAAGCAGGCGCCCACGGCGCTCTTCTGTTCCAACGACCTGCTGGCCACCGCCGTCATCGCCGACCTGGTGGGACTGGGGTTGTCGGTGCCCGCCGACATTTCCGTGTGCGGCTTTGACGGCATGCGTTTTGGCGCGTTGCTGACCCCACCGCTGACCACCGTCGCGCAACCCAGCGACGGCATCGGCCAGACCGCGTGCTCGAACCTGCTTGCGCAGATTCATGGCCAGCCACCGCAATCGAACCGCCTGCCGCATTGCATCGTCGTCGGCGGCACTGCGGCATCCGTACGCCGCTAAGCCCGCTATCCACCATTCAGACAACTTCCAGATCGCCATGCTCATCGCACAAATCACCGACCTCCACATGCGCACCCCGGGTGACAAGGCCTACGGCATCATCGATCCCGCGGCGTTTCTGGCGCCGGCGGTGCGCGCCCTGAACGCGCTGACGCCGCGCCCCGACTGCGTGCTGATCACCGGCGACCTGACGGACCTGGGCAAGCCCATCGAATACCAGACGCTGCGTGAACATCTGCAGGCGCTGGAGATTCCGTATTTCCTGCTGCCCGGCAACCACGACGACCGCGCCCAGTTGCGCGCCGCATTTCCGGACCACGCGTATCTGCAGGACGGCGGTCAGTTCGTGCAGTACGCCATCGAGACCTATCCGCTGCGCCTGCTGGCGCTGGACACCGTGGTGCCGATGAAGAGCCATGGCGAACTCTGCCAGACGCGCCTGGATTGGCTGGCAGAGCGCCTGGCCGAACAGCCCGGCCGGCCCACGCTGGTCCTGATGCACCACCCGCCATTCCTGACCGGCATCGAGCACATGGACGACATCGGCCTGCTGGCTGGCGCACCGGAACTGGAACGCATCGTCGCGCGCTATCCCAACGTCGAACGCGTGCTGTGCGGCCACCTCCATCGCACGATCTTCCAGCGCTTTGGCGGCACGATCGCATCGACCTGTCCGGGCACCGCGCACCAGCTTGCGCTGGAACTCGGGCCGCGCCCGACGCTGCAATACATCATGGAACCGCCCGGCTATCAGCTGCATTGGTGGCAGGGCGGCAACCTGGTCACGCATCACGCCGTTATTGGGGATTACCCCGGCCCGTATCCGTTCGGTTGAAGCCGGCGCGGGGAACCCGCGCATTGCCACATATCCGTCATGTTTGCGCTGCACAATGAAAAGGTTTTCATAACAGGCAACAATGCGGATCTAACAATTAGATCTTCGAGACAGCATGTCATCCATCGTTCTGGATAACCTCACCAAACAGTACGCCGGCGCGGCGGCGATCCAAAGCGTGAGCTTCACGGTTCCGGCCGGCAGCTTCACCGTTCTGCTGGGTCCGTCCGGTTGCGGCAAGTCGACGACGCTGCGCATGATCGCCGGCCTGGATACGCCCACGTCGGGCACCATCCGCATCGGCGACCGCGACGTCACGCAACTGCCGCCGGCCAAGCGCCGCATCTCGATGGTGTTCCAGTCGTATGCGCTGTTTCCGCACCTGTCGGTTCGCGAGAACATCCTGTTCGGCCTGAAGGTGCGCAAGGAACCGGCAAAGGACTTCGACCGGCGCTTGAAGCGCGTGGCCGACCTGCTGGGCCTGTCGCACCTGCTGGACCGCAAGCCGTCGCAACTGTCCGGCGGCCAGCAGCAGCGCGTGGCGCTGGGCCGCGCCGTGATTTCCGAAGCGCCGGTCTGCCTGATGGACGAGCCCCTTTCCAACCTGGACGCACAGCTGCGCCACGAGATGCGCCGCGAGATCCGCGCATTGCAGCAGAGCCTGGGCATCACCATGGTCTACGTCACGCACGATCAGACCGAGGCCATGAGCATGGCCGATCAAGTGGTGCTGCTGCGGGGCGGCCAGATCGAACAGCACGACACGCCCGATGGCCTGTATGCGCGTCCGGCCAGCGAGTTCGCGGCGCGCTTCATCGGCACGCCGCCCATGAATTTGATCAACCTGACGCAGCAAGCAGGCGCCACGGTGATCGCCGGCACGCAGGGTCCCGCTATCGCGAATGCGCCCGCGGGCGCCGTAAAGCTGGGCGTGCGTCCTGAACACATCCGCATCGACAGCGACGGCATCGCAGCCACTGTCGAAAGCGTGGAGTACTTCGGCGCGGACTCCATCGTGGTGTGCCGCATCGGCGACACGGGCGGCGTGGCCGTCCGGGTCGGCGGCCATCTGCGCGCAAGCGCAGGTGAGTCGCTGCGCCTGTCCTGGCCGGACGGGCAACAGCATTTCTTCGCCGCCGATTCGGCGGTCATCAACACCGACGGGCGCTAGAAAAAATAGCCCACACACAGGAAAGGAACATCCCATGCGACGCATCGTACTCAAGACCCTGGCCGCCAGCCTGGCCGCCGCCTGCCTGTCTCTGCCTGTGCAGGCGCAGAACAAGCCCGTCGAGGTCGAGTTCTACTACCCGGTTGCTGTCGGCGGCCCGATCACCAAGATCGTCGACGACATGGTGACGGATTTCCAGAAGGAAAATCCCAACATCAAGATCAAGCCGATCTACGCCGGTTCGTATCAGGACTCCATCGCCAAGGCGCTGACCGCGCTCAAGGGCGGCACCCCGCCGCAACTGGCGGTGCTGCTGTCCACCGACATGTTCACGCTGATCGACGAGGACGCCATCGTTTCGATCGACAGCCTGGCCAAGACCGACGCCGACAAGAAGTGGCTGGGCGGCTTCTATGACGCCTTCATGCAGAACAGCCGCACCGGCGGCCACACCTGGGGCGTGCCGTTCCAGCGTTCGACGATCGTCATGTACTACAACAAGGATCTCTTCAAGGCCGCCGGCCTGGATCCCGAAAAGCCGCCCAAGACCTGGGCCGAGCTGGTCGAGTACGGCAAGAAGCTGACCAAGCAGGACGCCTCGGGCAACACGACGCAGTGGGGCATCGAGATCCCGTCGGGCGGCGCATTCGCGTACTGGCTGTTCCAGGCGCTGACCACGCCCAACGGCGCGATCCTGATGAACGAAGCCGGCAACGAGGTCTACCTGGACAAGCCGGCGGTGGTCGAAGCCGCGCAGTTCTGGCGTGACCTGTCGGCCAAGCACAAGATCATGCCGACCGGCACGATCGACTGGGGCACCACGCCCAAGGACTTCCTGGAAAAGAAGGCGGCCATGGTGTGGACCACCACCGGCAACCTGACCAACATCCGCAAGAACGCGGACTTCCCGTTCGGCGTGGCGATGATGCCGCAGCAAAAGCGCGGCGGCAGCCCCACGGGCGGCGGCAACTTCTACATCTTCAAGAGCGGCACGCCGGAGCAGCAGGCCGCAGCGCTGAAGTTCGCGCAATGGGCCACCACGCCCGAGCGCGCGGCCGACTGGAGCATCGCCACGGGCTACGTGGCCGTGACGCCGGCCGCCTGGGAAACCGAGAAGATGAAGAAGTACGCGCAGGAAGTGCCGGCCGCCACGGTCGCGCGCGACCAGCTGGAAGTCAGCGTGGCGGAATTCTCGACGCATGAGAACCAGCGCGTCACCAAGACCCTGAACGACGCCCTGCAGGCGGCGCTGACGGGCTCGAAGACCCCGCAGCAGGCCCTGACCGACGCGCAGCGCGAGTCCGATCGCATACTGCGTTCCTACAAGTAAACCGACTGCACGCACGATGAGCCGCTCTTTGAATGCGCTTTATGGCTGGCTGCTTCTGCTGCCAGCCATCGTGCTGCTCGCCGCCTTCACGCATTACCCGGCGGTGGCGACGCTTTGGCACAGCTTTTTCTCCACCCCAAAGGGCGCGCGCCCGGCCCGCTTCGTCGGGCTGGACAACTACGCGGTCATGCGCGACGACCCCGTGTTCTGGCAGTCGCTGTGGAACAACCTGTGGTTTGCGCTGGGCACCATTCCCACCTCGATCGGCATCGCGCTGATCATGGCGCTGTGGGTCAACCGCAACCTCACCGGGCGCGGGTTCCTGCGCATGGCGTACTTCACGCCGACCGTGCTGCCCATGGTGGCAGTCGCCAACATCTGGCTGTTCTTCTACACGCCGCAGTACGGGCTGATCGCGCAGGTGATGGGCTGGTTCGGCGCGCCGGGTCCCAACTGGCTGGGCAACCGCGAGACCGCGCTGCCCGCGCTGATGCTGGTGACCGTCTGGAAAGAGGCCGGCTTTTTCATGATCTTCTATCTGGCGGCGCTGCAGACCGTGTCGCCGTCGCTGCGTGAAGCGGCCATGCTGGAAGGCGCCTCGCGCTGGCAGTATTTCCGCCGCATCCTGTGGCCGCTGCTGATGCCCACCACGCTCTTCGTGCTGATCAATGCGCTGATCAACGCGTTCCGGCTGGTCGACCACGTGGTCGTCATGACACGCGGCGGGCCGGACAACGCGAGCACCTTGCTGCTCTATTACATCTACCAGGTGGGATTCAGCTTCTGGGACACGGCTTACGCCGCGACCCTGACCGTCGTGTTGCTGGTGGTGCTGGCGCTGACCGCGCTGATCAAGTTCCGCTGGCTGGACCGCAGGACGCACTACCAATGAAAGACAAGCTCGATACCCTGGGCGCGTGGGCGCTGGGCCTGTTGTGGATTCTGCCGCTGGCCTACGCGATGTGGGCGGCGTTTCATCCGCCGGCCTACGCCACCCGCTTCGATCTCTTCGCGCCGCTGACGCTGGATAACTTCGTCCGTGCCTGGAATGCAGCGCCGTTTCCGCGCTACTTCCTGAACACGTTCGTGCTGGTCACGATGGTGCTGGCCGCGCAGCTGGTGCTGTCGACGCTGGCGGGCTATGCGTTCGCGCGTTTCGAATTCCGCGGCCGCGATTTCGTGTTCATGCTGGTGCTGTTGCAGCTGATGATCATGCCCGACGTGCTGCTGGTGGAAAACTACCGGTCGATGAGCCTTCTGGGCGTGCGCGACACGGTGTTTGCGATCGGCCTGCCGTACTTCGCCTCGGCCTTCGGCATCTTCCTGTTGCGCCAGACCTTCAAAACGGTTCCGCGCGAACTGGAAGAGGCGGCCCGCATGGAAGGCGCGAACGCGCTGCAGGTGCTCTGGAAGGTGTACGTGCCGCTGGCCAAGCCGATCTACGTGGCCTACGGGCTGGTGTCGGTGAGCCACCACTGGAACAACTTCCTGTGGCCGCTCATCATCACCAACTCGGTGGAATCCCGGCCGCTGACGGTCGGCCTGCAGGTGTTCTCGTCAACGGACCAGGGCATCGACTGGTCGGTGATCACCGCCGCGACGCTGATGTCGGCCGCGCCCCTGCTGATCGCGTTCCTGCTGTTCCAGCGCCAGTTCGTGCAGTCGTTCATGCGGGCGGGGATCCGGTAGGAATCCGTTCGCACGGCGCGCCGCACACATCGCGCCGCCGTGAACGCAGCGCACAAAAAACCCCGCCAGGCGGGGTTTTTCACGGGTGGCGGAATGTTCGGCCGTTCAATACCCGACAGTCAGGCCCGGCAGGTCCACGGTGATGCGCGGACGCTCCAGCGCCAATGCCAGGTGCTCGGCGAACTCGCGGGCTTCCTTTTCGTCGGTGGACAGCGTGTCGTAGCCCAGCGCGTCGGCCACGCCCAGCACCTTGTCCAGCAACAGGACCTTGCCGCTGGGCCGCAGGGGCTCGCAGCCCAGGGTTTCCCAGGCGCTGTCAAACCAGTCGCGCGCATCGGCCTGGCGTTGCGGGGAGGTTTCGACGTTCGCGGAAAGGTCCAGCGAACGCCGGGAGTCGAAAACAATGGTGATGTCGCTGCGCATGGGAATAAGGCTCCGTCAGAGGGCGTCAGGCCAACAGGGTAGGCAAAAAAAGCCGGACAGATTGTCCGTCCGGCGACATAGTCCTACCAGCCCCGCGAGACTTCCCAGGTGACCTCGGCGCCTGCGGCCTGCGACTGGCGCATCATGTCCAGCAGGGGGAAGGCACGCTCCTTCAGACCGACCGCGCGCGCCATCGGGGCGACGGGCGCCTTGTCCTCGTCGTCCTCGTCCGGGCTTTCGTGGGCGTGCTGGTACTCGTCGATCGCGCGTTCGATGCCGCTGATGGCCGGTCCAAGCTGCTCCACGGTGAAGACGCCGCGCTCGGGGATCTTGTCGCCGACCGGCTTGCCGGCCGCCTGCAACAGGGCGCCCGCGTGGTCGGTCAGCATCAGGACTTCGGCCACGACCTTGGAGTGAAAAGTGATCAGCATATTCCGGTCTCCTACATTGATTACCTTAGCTCCGTACACTACCCCAACGCCCCCATGATGCCAACTGGCGCCCCCAAATCAACTATGATTCAGGGGTTTCCCGTGACAGCAGGCGCCGCGCCGGGCCCCAGATTTCCGGCACATGCGCGCCGGCTTGCCCGCCGCCGCCGGACAGAACCGCGAGCCAGCCTGCGGGCACGGCGCGGATCGCCGGCAGGCCGCAAGCGCCGTGCCGCCATCGTCACTCACTCAGAACCACGCCAGACGCCCATGCTCCTCGAGCAACAAAAACAGCTTATCTCCCTGATCCAGGCCGCCGTCGCGCAGAGCCTGCCCGACGCCCAGCCCAACGTGCTGCTGGAGCGCCCCAAGGTTGCCGCCCATGGCGACGTCGCCACCAACGTGGCCATGCAGCTGGCAAAGCCGGCCCGCCGCAATCCCCGCGAACTGGCCCAGGGCATCGTCGACGCCGTGATGGCCAATCCCGACGCCGCCGCGCTGGTCGAAAGTGCTGAAGTGGCCGGCCCCGGCTTCATCAACCTGCGCATCACGCCGGCTGCCCGCCAGGCCGTGATCGCCGCGGTGGCTGAGCAGGGCGATGCCTACGGCCGCGCCGCGCGCCTGGGCGAGAAGATCCTGGTCGAATTCGTGTCGGCCAACCCCACCGGTCCGCTGCACGTGGGCCATGCCCGCCAGGCCGCGCTGGGCGACGCGCTGTGCCGTCTGTACGACGCCGTGGGCTGGGACGTCACCCGCGAGTTCTATTACAACGACGCCGGCAACCAGATCCAGAACCTGGCGATCAGCGTGCAGGCCCGCGCCCGCGGCCTGACCACCGATTCCCCCGACTGGCCCGAAGACGGCTACAAGGGCGACTACATCGCCGACATCGCCCGCGACTTCCAGGACGGTAAGACCATCCAGGCGTCCGACGGCGAGCCCGTCACCGCCACCGGCAACATCGACAACCTGGACGACATCCGCGCCTTTGCCGTGGCCTACCTGCGCCGCGAACAAGACCTGGACCTGCAGGCCTTCGGCCTGGCGTTCGACAATTACTACCTGGAAAGCTCGCTCTACACGTCCGGCCGCGTCGAAGCGACGGTCAAGGCGCTGATCGCCGGCGGCCACACGTACGAGGAAGGCGGCGCGCTGTGGCTGCGCACCACCGAATTGGGCACGGGCGACGACAAAGACCGCGTGATGCGCAAAAGCGAGGGCGGCTACACCTATTTCGTCCCCGACGTGGCCTACCACAAGGCCAAATGGGAGCGCGGCTTCCATCGCGCCGTGAACATCCAGGGCAGCGACCACCACGGTACCGTGGCTCGCGTGCGCGCCGGCCTGCAGGCCCTGGAAGAGGGCATCCCGAAGGACTATCCGTCCTACGTGCTGCACAAGATGGTCAAGGTGATGCGCGGCGGCGAAGAGGTCAAGATCTCCAAGCGCGCCGGCAGCTACGTCACCATGCGCGACCTGATCGACTGGGTCGGCCGCGACGCCGTCCGCTACTTCCTGATCCAGCGCCGCGCCGACACGGAATTCGTGTTCGACGTGGATCTGGCCCTGTCCAAGAGCGACGAGAACCCCGTCTACTACATCCAGTACGCCCACGCGCGCATCTGCTCGGTCATCAACAACGCGGGCATGCCCGCCGCCGACGTGGCCCAGGCCGACGCCGCGCTGCTGACGGCCCCGACCGAATTCGCGCTGATGCAGCGCCTGGCCGAGTTCCCGCAAGTGGTGGCGCTGGCCGCCCAGGACCTGTCGCCGCACCACATCGCGTTCTGGCTGCGCGACTGCGCGTCGGACTTCCACGGCTGGTACAACGCCGAACGCGTGCTGGTCGACGACACCGCCGTCAAGTTGGCCCGCTTGCGCCTGGCCGCCACGACCCGCCAGGTGCTGGCCAACGGCCTTGCGCTGTTGGGCGTTTCCGCGCCCGAGCGGATGTAACATCGGTTCATGGCAACCAAGCGCAAATCCACCCGCCGTTCCTCCGGCGAAAGCGGCAGCACCCTGTACGGGGCGCTGGCCGGTCTGCTGATCGGGCTGATCGTCGCCGCCGTCGTCGCGTTCTATGTCACCAAGGCGCCCGTTCCCTTCGTGGACCGGGCCAGCCGCCAGGGCGATACGGGCAAGCTGCCCGATCCGCGCTCGGCGCCGGACCCCAACGCCGGCCTGTACGGCCGCGACGGGGCCGCGGGCGCGCCGCCCACCGGTCCCACCGCCACCGCGCCGGCCCCGCTGCCGGGTGCGGGCGCACCGTCCAAGGGCGATGAAACGCCCGCCAAGCTGGACGACCTGGGCGCGCTGATCGCCACGCTGCCCACCTCCCGGGCGCCGGCTGCTGCGCCGTCGGCGCCCCCCGCCACGGCGTCCGCGCCCACGCCCATCTCCAAGGCCGCCCCCACGGCGACGGCATCCGCCAAGCCGTCCGCGCCCGCCGCCAACGGCACGTACTACCTGCAAGCCGGCGCCTTCCGCGGCGAGAACGACGCCGAATCGCTCAAGGCGCGCATCATCCTTTTGGGTCTGCCGGTCGCGGTACAGAAGGCGGAATTGAACGGCAAGCCCATCAACCGCGTTCGGGTCGGTCCGTTTGCCCGCCTGGACGACATGAACCGGGCGCGCGGACGCCTGGGCGAGAACAAGATCGAAACCGCCGTGGTGCGCCAATAGCGCTACGCGGCGGATCGTTTTGCATTGAACTAATCCGGCCCCGGGCCTGTCTGTAGCCTTTTATTCAGGAACCTCACCCATGCTGTCCCCCAAGCTCATCCGCATCCTGGCAGCCGCCGCGCTGACCGCCACGGCGTTCTTCAGCCCGGCCAGCCACGCGCAAGGCGCCCAGCAGTACGTGCCGATCAACCCGCCGCTGCCGTCGGACACCCCGGGCAAGGTCGAGGTCCTGGAATTCTTCGCCTACACCTGCCCGCACTGCGCCGCCATGGAACCCATGGTCGAAGACTGGGCCAAGACCGCGCCGTCCGACGTCGTCTTGAAGCAGGTCCCCATCGCCTTTAACGCCGGCATGAAGCCGCTGCAACAGCTGTACTACACGCTGCTGGCCCTGGACCGTCCCGACCTGCACCCCAAGGTCTTCACGGCCATCCACGGCGAACACAAGCGCCTGTTCGACAAGAAGGCCATGGGTGAGTGGATTGCCACCCAGGGCGTGGACCGCGCCAAGTTCGACTCGGTGTTCGATTCGTTCAGCGTGCAGACCCAGGTGCAGCGCGCCAACCAGCTGGCCGAGGCCTATCGCATCGAAGGCACCCCGTCGTTTGCCGTGGGCGGCAAGTTCATGACCTCGCCGGTCATGGCGGGCAACAGCTACGAAGGCGCGCTGAAGGAAGTCAACGCGCTGATTCCGATGGCGCGCGCGAAGTAAACCGCGCCAAGCGCTGCAATGAAAACGCCCCGAGCCTTTCCAGGCCGGGGCGTTTTTCTTCAGGCGTATCGCAGCCGCGTGGCTATTCCTTGACCGCCGCAGCCTGCTCAAAAGCCTGCGTCAGGTCCGCAATGATGTCCTCGGGCGACTCCAGCCCGATGTGCAGGCGCACGACCGGGTTCTCGCCTTCGCCCCAATAGCCGTGCTTGGACAGATCCTTCGGCGACACAAGCTGCACGAGGCTTTCATAGCCGCCCCACGAAAAGCCGATGCCAAAGAGCGTCAGCGCATCGACAAAGCGGCGCGCGGCGGCCGGGGACAGGGCCAGTTCGGCCGACAGCATGCCGTTCGACCCCGTGCAATCGCGTTTCCACAATTCGTGGCCGGGATCCTTGGGCCAAGCCGGATGGAACAAACGCACGGTCTCGGGACGGGAATTCAGGAACTCGCACACCTGCATCGCGTGGCGTGCATGCTGCGCCATGCGGATGGGCATGGTGCGCACACCGCGCAGCGCCAGCCACGCATCGTCCGCGCTGATCGAATACCCCATCGCATACTGCGTGCGGTTCAGCTTGCGGGCGATGCCTTCGTCGTTGGTGACCACCGCGCCCAGCATCAGGTCGGAGTGCCCGCCCACGTACTTGGTGCCGGCAATGACCGAGACCCGCGCGCCCAGCGTCAGCGGCCGGTAGATATAGCCGGAACCCCAGGTGTTGTCGGTGGCCAGCACCAGCCCGTGGCGCTGCGCGATGGCGGCCATGGCGCCCATGTCCAGCATCTCGAACAGCAGCGAGCCGGGCGATTCCACGTACAGCAGCTTGGTATTGGGCCGCACCAAAGCGTCCACGTCTTCACCCGCGGCAAAGTACGTGATCTCGATGTTCATGCGCTTGAGCACCGCATCGTCCAGCTCGCGCATCGGGCCGTACACGCTGTCGGAGATCAGCGCATGGTCGCCGGCCGAGCACAGCGCCATCATCACCATCGTCATGGCCGACAGACCCGAGGACGCCAGATAGCAGTGCGTGCCGCCTTCCAGCTGGGTGAAGACCTCTTCCAGCGCGGCATGGGTGTCCATGCCCATGCGCCCGTACGTGGACGCGCGGCCGCCAGCCGCCTTGCTGCGCTGCGCGTTTTCCAGCGCGGCGATATTTGCAAAGCGCACCGTGCTGGCCCGCATGGGCGGCAGCGGCACCGGCGCCGTGCCGGTCTCGGGATTGAACGGGGCGGTGCCCGCGTGCTGGAGAACCGTATCGATGTGTTTGGTAGGCATCTTGTAGAGGTGCGTCAAAACCGGGAAAACCAAACCATATCAGGACGCGGCCGGAATTTCAGCCGATCCATTGAACCGTCTCGGACAAATCCGCGCGCCGGGTGCGATAGCTGTTGGCCGGATGCGCCGTGTCCTCGAAGCCGAACGAGATGCCGCACACCACGCGACGGCCGGGCGCGATGCCCAGCACTTCACGCAGCACCTCGGGGTACATCGCTAGCGATGCCTGCGCCACGGTTGCGACGCCGTTGGCCTGGGCGGCGAGCAGGAAGTTGGCGACATAGCCGCCGCAGTCCATCGCCCCGTACTCGCCCAGCGCTTCGTCGGTCGTGATGATCGCGACGTGCGGCGCGTCAAAGAGCGCGAAGTTACGCATCTCCTGGCGCCGGTAGGCCTCGCGGTCGCCGCGCGGCACGCCGACGGCGCCGTACAGCTGGAAGCCGGACTCGCGGCGGCGGGCCAGGTATTCGTCCCGGTATTCGCGCGGGAACGGGAAATCAGGCTTGAAGCCTTCAATCTGCGCGCGGTGCTCCAGCGCGTCCCGCAACCGCTTCGTGCCGTCGCCCTCGGTAATTGCCACCTGCCACGGCTGGCAGTTGCACCAGGACGCCGTGCGCTGCGCCAGGGTCAGGATGCGTTCAATGGTGGCGCGGGGCACGGGCTGCGGCAGAAAGGCGCGGCAGCTGTGGCGGGCAAGCAGCCAGTCCTCGAGCGCGGTATCGGGCAGGGCGTTGTTGGCGTTATCGGTGTTATTGGCGTTCTGAGCGGCAACGGTCATGATCAAACTGTCTCCTGTCGTGGTCGGCTTTGCCCTTATCATGCCACTTGCTGTCCGCCACCGTCCCGCCCGTTGCATCCGCGGTCCGATACCGAAGAGACTCCATGCTGCCCCTCGACACCCTGATCGCATTCTTTGGCATTGCCGTGCTGCTGGCGCTGACGCCGGGGCCGGACAACCTATTTGTGCTGATGCAGTCCGCCATCTGGGGACGCGAGGCGGGCATGTTCGTGGTGCTGGGGTTGTGCACGGGACTGCTGGGACACACGGCGGCGGTTGCGGTTGGCTTGGCCGCGGTATTTGCCGCGTCGCCCGTGGCGTTTACGGTGCTAAAGCTGGCGGGCGCGGCCTATCTGGCGTATCTGGCTTGGCAGATCCTGCGCGCCCCCGTCGAATCCGAAGACGGCAAACGTCCCGAACCCATGCGGCCCAGCGCGTTGTATCGCCGCGGCATCGTCATGAACCTTACCAATCCGAAAGTGCTGCTGTTCTTCTTCGCCTTCCTGCCGCAGTTCACGTCTCCGCGGCTCGGGCCGGTCGGATTGCAAACCATGCAACTGGGCGCGGTGTTCATCGTGTCGACGCTGCTGGTGTTCGGGGCGATCGCGTTCTTCTCGGGTGCGTTCGGGGAATTGCTGCAGCGTTCGGTCACGGCCAAGCGCTGGTTGAATCGCATTGCCGCGCTGGTGTTCGTCGGGCTGGCGGTCAGGCTGGCGACGGCTTCCCGCTAGACACCGCTAATCGTCGCGCTGGCGCTGATCACCAGCGGCGGCACGCGATCAGCGGGACACCGGCAGCCGGACACGAGCAGCGACGCTCGCATCCCCCGGCCGCCCATCCTGCCAATCAAACCGCCTTGAACCGCACGATGCCATCGGCATCCTGCGCGCGCGTCAGCTTGCCTTCGAAGTACAACGCATGCAGATGCGCCAGCGCCTCGCCCATCGCGAAAGTCAGCTGATGCAGATCCAGCTTGCGCTTGAACAGCACGGGCACGATGTCGGATGTCGATTGCGGCTTCACGGCACAGGCTTCCAGCACCTCGGCCAGCCGATCCCGATGATGCTCGTGCTGCTGCGTGATGCGCTCATGCAGACCCTTGAACGGGCGGCCGTGCGACGGCAACACCAGCGTATCGCGGGGCAGGCCGTCATAGCCGTGCAGCGACCGCAGATACAAGGGCAAGGGATTCGCGTCAGGTTCGTAGTCGAAGACGCTGACGTTGGTGGAAATGCGCGGCAGCACCATGTCGCCGGAAATCAGCACGCCCAGATCGGGCGAGAACAGCGACGCGTGTTCCGGCGCATGACCATAGCCCACGATGACGCACCAGTCGCGACCGCCGATGCGCACCTGATCGCCGTCCATGATCCGCGTATAGCGCGACGGCACGGCAGGCACCAAGTTGGGGAAATAGCTGGCGCGCTGGCGGATCTGTTCCTGCGCGTCCGGGTCCGTCAGGCCGTGCCGGGCGAAGTGCTCGACCGCCGATTGTCCGCCCGGCCCCGCGCCGGCGTCGGTGCGGCGCGACGACCACAGCGACGCCACCATGTAATCCGTCATCGTCATCCACAGCCGCGCGTTCCAGCGCTCGCACAGCCAGTAGGCCAGACCGATGTGGTCCGGATGCATGTGGGTCACCAGCACGCGCAGCACGGGCAGGCCGTCCAGTTCGTTCTTGAACACGTCTTCCCACAGCGTCTTCACTTCGTCGCGCGAGATGCCGCAGTCGACGACCGTCCAGCCATCCTGGCCGTCGATGTTGTCGCGCAGCAGCCAGAGGTTGATATGATCCAGCGCGAACGGCAGCGGCATCCGGATCCATTTGACGCCCTCCGCCACCGCATGCGCGCGGCCGGCCTCGGGCTGAAAATCGGCCCAGGGATACTGAAGCTTCTGTTCGTTGGGGTTCATTGCCTCTCGCTCCACGCTTGACGATCACGTCAAGTCATCATAATTTACGTTTACGTAAACTGCCACACGTCGCATGTCCCCGTCAACCTGGACCATCTCCGAGCTCGCCCGCGAGTTCGACGTCACGCCCCGCACGATCCGCTTCTATGAAGACCAGGGGATCGTCAGCCCGGCGCGCGAGGGCCGCAACCGCATCTTCGGACCGCGCGACCGCACGCGCCTGAAACTGGCCTTGCGCGGCAAACGGCTGGGCCTGCAACTGTCCGAGATCCTGACGCTGATCGACATGTACGACGGGCCCGGCGACACCGAGGTGCAGTTGCGCCAGTATCTGTCCGTGCTGGAACAGCATCGTGCCACGCTCGAGCAGCAGCGTCGCGACATCGACGATACCCTTCAGGAAATCAGCGAGCAGGAACGCCAGTGCCGCGTTCTTCTGGCGCAGAAGCCGTAGTCTGCATGGCCGTTTTTCAAACCATCGGGCTTTTCGTCCTGACCGCCCTGGCCGAGATCATCGGCTGCTATCTGCCTTATCTGTGGTTGCGCAAGGGCCATTCCATCTGGCTGCTCGCGCCCGCCGCGCTGAGCCTGGCGCTGTTCGCGTGGCTGCTGACGCTTCACCCGACGGCGTCCGGCCGCGTCTATGCCGCGTACGGCGGCGTGTATATCGGCATGGCGCTGCTGTGGCTGTGGGCGGTGGACGGCGTGCGGCCCAGCGCGAGCGACTGGATCGGCGTGGGCCTGTGCCTGGCCGGCATGCTGGTGATCATGTTCGGGCCGCGCGGGACCTGAACCGGCCTGCCAGACGGGCAAGAAAAAAGCGCGCGTTCCCGTGAAGGGCCGCGCGCTTCGCATAGGTGCTGGTCTTTGACGCAGGCTGCGCCTCGGCGCATTTTCACGCGGCGGATCGACCGCCGCCGCGCTGAAGTGCCATTACAAACCGCCGATCATTCCGCCTTGATATTGCTTTCCTTGATGATGCGGGCGTTGTTCGTGAACTCGGCCTGCACCTGCTTGGCAAACGCCTCGCCCGATGCCGTACCCGGCTGCAGGAACGACTTGGCCAGCAGTTCCTGGAACTCGGCGCTGGCCACGGCCTGGGTCAACGCGGCCTGCAACGGCTGCGACACCGTCGGCGGCAGATTGGCCGGCGCGAAGATGCCGAAGTTCGAGTAGTACTGCGCCTGGGGCAGCTTCAGTTCGGCCATCGTCGGCACGTCGGGCCACGCGGCCAGACGCTGCGGCGCCATCACCGCCAGCGGCTTGAGCGCGCCGTTGGCCACGTGCGGCAGCACGACGTCGCTGTTGACCACCAGCAGCTCCACCACGCCGCCCAGGCCGTCGGTCAGCGCCTGGCTGTTGCCGCGATACGGCACGTGCAGCATCTTGGTGCCGGTCTGTGCGGTGACCGCCGCCATGCCGATATGCGCGACCGTGCCCTGACCCGGCGTGCCGTAGCGCACGCCTTCGGGATGCGACTTGGCGTATTCCACCAGCCCCGCAAAATCCTTCACCGGCAACGCCTTGGTCGCCACGATGGCCACCGGCGCGACGGCGACGCTGGCCACCGGCGTCAGGTCCTTCATCGGGTCATAGTTGGTCTTGGCCAGATGCGGAAAGATCGTCAGCGGGCTGGTCGAGGCCAGCAGCAGCGTGGTGCCGTCCGGCTGCGCGCGCGCGACGTAGTCCGTGCCCACCGAGGCGCCCGCGCCCGGCTTGTTCTCAACGATGACCGTGATGTTGGCTTCCTTGCGCAGCGCATCGCCCAACCGGCGCGCGATCGCATCGGCGCTACCGCCGGCCGTGTAGGGCACGACCACGGTAACGGGCTTGGCCGGCCAGCTCTGCGCCATCGCGCCGCTTGCCATGATTGCCAGGGCCGCCCCCGCGGCCTTGATGAACAACGTCTTCTTTTTCATATCGTCCTGGTGATGTTGCGTAGCACTGCGTGGGTGAAACGGACTGCGGTAAAGCACATCAGGCGAGGTAGCGTTGCGCCAGGCGAACCCAGTACGACGCCCCCGCCGGAATCAAGGAATCATTGAAGTCATAGCTGGCGTTGTGCAGCATGCACGGGCCCAGGCCGTGGCCCGCCATGCGATGCTCGCCGTCGCCATTGCCCAGGAATACGTAGCAGCCCGGCTTTTCCTGCAGCAGGAAGGCAAAGTCTTCTGAGGCCATGGCCGGTTCGATGGTGAGTGCGCGGTCCTCGCCCACGACCTCGCGCATCACGCCCATGCAGAATTCCGTCTCGGCCACGGTGTTGACCAGCGCCGGGTAGCGGCGCTCGAAGTACACCTCGGCCTCGCAGCCGTGCGCCGCGGCGATGCTGGGCGCAATCTCCTGCATGCGCCGCTCGATCAGGTCCACCACATCGGTGCTGTACGCGCGCACCGACCCGCCGAGCCACGCGGTGTTGGGAATCACGTTGATGACGCTGCCGCCCGCCTGCACCTGCGTGATGGACAGCACCGCGGCATCCAGCGGACGCTTGCTGCGCGTCAGGATCGTCTGCAGCGACTGGCCGATGGCAAAGAGCGCCGGCACCGGGTCATTGCAGTCCTGCGGCGCGGCGGCGTGGCCGCCCTTGCCCTTGACCGTGATCTTGAAGCCGTTGGCCGCCGCCATCATAGGACCGGCACAGACTCCGAAGGCGCCGGCCGGCAATCCCGGCCAGTTGTGCATGCCAAACACGGCCTCGCAAGGAAAGCGCGTGAACAGGCCATCCTGGATCATCGCGCGGCCGCCCGCGCCGCCTTCCTCGGCCGGCTGAAAGCACAGGTACACCGTGCCGTCGAAGCCGCCCGCCGTCTGCAAATGCTGCGCCGCAGCCAGCAGCATTGCGGTGTGGCCGTCGTGGCCGCAGCCGTGCATTTTGCCGTCGTGGCGCGAGCGATGCTCGAACTGGTTTTCTTCCTGCATGGGCAGCGCGTCCATGTCGGCGCGCAGCATGATGGCCCGGTCCGATGTGCCCCGCTTGATCACCCCGACCACGCCCGTCTTGGCGACGCCCGTGTGCGTTTCGATGCCCCAGCCGCGCAGCGTATCGGCCACCACCTTGGCCGTGCGGTGCTCTTCGTAGCAAAGCTCCGGGTGCATATGAATGTCACGGCGCAACGCCACGATGTCGTCCAGATTGGAAAGTTCGAGCACAGCTGACTCCGTCGGATATTTCAGGATTAAAGGGTCATATCAAGTATTGCCCATCGTCCCTGTCGCAGCGGTGTGCAACGCGCTAGGGATAACCCTCATCCAATTTACGTTTACGTAAACGTAATATTTGCACTGCATCATTGCGCAGCGCCGGATGAACGGCGCATCATGGATCACCCCCGCGACGGCGGCCAAGACACGTCCGCGCAGGTTCATGAATGTAAGCACCTACTATCACGGAGACACTGATGAATCTTCCCGGCCTGAACTTCGACCTGGGCGAAGACCTGGACATGCTGCGCGACGCCGTCCGCAATTTCGCGCAGGCCGAGATCGCGCCGCGCGCCGCGGAAGTCGACCGCAGCGACCAATTCCCCATGGACCTGTGGCGCAAATTCGGTGACCTCGGCGTGCTGGGCATGACCGCCGACGAGGAATACGGCGGCGCCAACATGGGCTACCTGGCCCACATGGTCGTCATGGAAGAAATCTCACGCGCCAGCGCCTCCATTGGCCTGTCGTACGGCGCGCACTCGAACCTGTGCGTGAACCAGATCAACCGCAACGGCACCGCCGCCCAGAAGGCCAAGTACCTGCCCAAGCTGATCTCCGGCGAACACGTCGGCGCGCTGGCCATGAGCGAACCGGGCGCCGGCTCCGACGTCGTCAGCATGAAGCTGCGCGCGGAAAAGAAGGGCGACCGCTACGTGCTGAATGGCACCAAGATGTGGATCACCAACGGTCCGGACGCCGACACCCTCGTCGTCTACGCCAAGACCGACCCCGAGGCCCACCAGCGCGGCATCACCGCCTTCCTGGTCGAAAAGGGTTTCAAGGGCTTTTCCGTGGCGCAGAAGCTGGACAAACTGGGCATGCGCGGCAGCCACACCGGCGAGCTGGTGTTCCAGGACTGCGAGATCCCCGAGGAAAACGTGCTGGGCCAGGTCAACGGCGGCGTGAAGGTGCTGATGAGCGGCCTGGATTATGAACGCGCCGTGCTGTCCGGCGGCCCGCTGGGCATCATGCAGGCCGTGATGGACGTGGTGGTGCCCTACATCCACGACCGCAAGCAGTTCGGCCAGGCCATCGGCGAATTCCAGCTCATCCAGGGCAAGGTCGCCGACCTGTACACCACGCTGCAAGCCAGCCGCGCCTTCTGCTATCAGGTCGGCAAGAACCTGGACAAACTGGGGTCCGACCACGTGCGCCAGGTGCGCAAGGACTGCGCCGCGCTCATCCTGTACACCGCCGAAAAGGCCACGTGGATGGCGGGCGAAGGCGTGCAGATCCTGGGCGGCAACGGCTACATCAACGAATACCCGGTCGGCCGCCTGTGGCGCGACGCCAAGCTGTATGAAATTGGCGCCGGCACCAGCGAAATCCGCCGCATGCTGATCGGCCGCGAACTCTTCAACGAAACCGCCTGACGCCTTATCCACAGCCCGCGCCATGATCCGCACGTCCGACATCCAGCACATCGAGCAGGCTCCCGCGCCGGGGCCGTCTCCGCTGGAAGTCGCGCGCCTGATCCTGGCGGGCTTTGACCGGCACTACGCGCTGTTCCGCTACAGCGCGCAGCGCGCCAAGGCGCTGTTCGAATCCGGCGACTGGCACGGCATCCAGCACCTGTCGCGCGAACGCATCGAGTACTACGACATGCGCGTGCGCGAATGCGCCACGCAACTGGAAGGCGTGCTGCGCGGGCGGCCAGAGGGTGCGGTTGGCGGCGCGGTTGGCAATACGGGCAACGGCGCGGAGCACGCCGCCAAGAACGGCAATGGCGCCGCCGCCCCGTCCCTGACCGACGCGCAGACCGCGTACTGGCAGCAGATCAAGCAGGAGTTCGTCGGCCTCCTGGGCGAACACCGCCAGCCCGAATGCGCCGAGACCTTCTTCAACTCGGTCTCGTGCCGACTGCTTCACCGCGACTACTTTCACAACGATTTCCTGTTCGTACGCCCGGCAGTCGCCACCGACTACCTGGACAGCAGCGTGCCGTCCTACCGCGTGTACTACCCGGCGACCGACGGCCTGGAAAAAAGCCTGATCCGCATGGTGGCCGACTTTGGTCTCGCGCTGCCCTTTGAAGACCTACCGCGCGACACGCGATTGCTGGCGCGCGCCGCCGTGTCCAAGCTGCGCGCGGTCCTGCCGCGCCACGTCGGCCGGCGCATCGCCACAGACTGCCAGCTCCATGCGCTGGGGTCGCTGTTCTTTCGCAACAAGGGCGCCTACATCGTCGGCCGCCTGATCAACCAGACCACCGTCTATCCCTTTGCCATCGCGCTGACGCGCAATCCGGCCGGACAGGTGACGCTGGACGCGCTGCTGCTGGGCGCGGACGACCTGAGCACGCTCTTCAGCTTTACCCGCGCGTATTTCCTGGTCGATATGGAAACGCCCGCGGCCGTGGTGAATTTTCTGTCGAGCCTGTTGCCGCGCAAGCCCAAGGCCGAGCTCTACACCATGATCGGCCTGCAAAAGCAGGGCAAGACGCTGTTCTACCGCGACTTCCTGCACCACCTGGCCCACTCGCGCGACGCCTTCGACATCGCACCCGGCATCAAGGGCATGGTGATGTGCGTGTTCACGCTGCCGTCCTATCCGTACGTGTTCAAGCTCATCAAGGACCGCATCGACAAGGACGGCATGGATCACGCCACCGTGCGGCGCAAGTACCAGATGGTCAAGCTGCACGACCGCGTGGGCCGCATGGCCGACACCTGGGAATATTCACAGGTGGCCCTGCCGCGCGCCCGCTTTGCGCCCGCGCTGCTCACCGAACTGCGGCGCCTGGTGCCCAGCCTTATCGAGGAAACCGGCGACACCGTCGTCATCCGCCACGTCTACATCGAACGCCGGATGACGCCGCTGAACCTGTATCTGCAGCAGGCGCCGGACGCGCTGCTGGACCACGCCGTGCGCGAATACGGGGACGCCATCCGGCAATTGGCCGCGGCCAATATCTTCCCCGGCGACATGCTTTACAAGAATTTCGGCGTCACGCGCCTGGGCCGCGTCGTCTTTTATGACTACGACGAAATCCAGCGCATGACCGAGATGAACTTCCGGCGCATTCCGCCGGCCCCGAACGAAGAAGCGGAGATGGCCTCCGAACCCTGGTACGCCATCGGCCCGAACGACGTCTTCCCCGAGGAATTCGGCCGCTTCCTGCTGGGCGATGCGCGCGTGCGCGGCGCCTTCATGCGTCACCATGCCGACCTCCTGGAACCGGACTGGTGGCAAGCCTGCCGCGCCCATGTGGCGCAAGGCCGGATCGAAGAATTTTTCCCTTACGATAAGGACAGACGCTTGCGTGCAGACCGCCCTTCAAACGGCAACGCGGTGTTGTAACCCAATCGCTGTCCCGACCCTCACAGGAGCAAGTCATGTCAGATCCCATCGTCATCGTTTCCGTCGCCCGCACGCCCATGGGCGGCATGCTGGGCAACCTGTCCGGCCTGGCCGCGCACGAGCTGGGCTCGGTCGCCATCAAGGCCGCCGTCGAACGCGCCGGCATCAAGCCCGAGCAGGTCGACGAAGTCATCATGGGCAACGTGCTGCAAGCCGGCCAAGGCCAGGCGCCCGCCCGCCAGGCCGCGCTGGGCGCCGGCCTGCCGCTGGGCGTGGCGTGCACCACCATTCACAAAGTCTGCGGCTCGGGCCTGAAGGCCGCGATGTTCGGCCATGACCTGCTGGCTTCGGGCAGCGCCGAGATCGTCGTCGCCGGCGGCCAGGAAAGCATGAGCAACGCGCCGTACCTGCTGCTCAAGGGCCGCCAGGGCTACCGCTACGGCCACAACACCGTGTACGACCACATGGCGCTGGATGGCCTGGAAGACGCGTACGACAAGGGCAAGGCCATGGGCGTCTTCGCCGAAGACTGCGCCGCCAAGTACTCGTTCACGCGCGAACAGCAGGATGCGTTCTCGCTGGAATCGCTGCGCCGCGCGCGCGCCGCTTCGGAAGACGGCAGCTTCAAGTGGGAAATCGCCCCCGTCACCGTGGCCGGCCGCAAGGGCGACACCGTGATCGACACCGACGAAGCGCCCACCAAGGCCATGCCGGAAAAGATCCCGACGCTCAAGCCCGCGTTCAAGAAAGACGGCACCGTCACCGCCGCGAACTCGTCGTCGATCTCCGACGGCGCCGCCGCCATGGTGCTGATGCGCGCGTCCACCGCCGAAAAGCTCGGCGTCAAACCGCTGGCCCGCATCGTCGCGCACTCGCAGCACTCGCAGGAACCCAACTGGTTCACCACCGCCCCCGTCGGCGCGCTGAAGAACCTGTTCAACAAGACCGGCTGGAAGGCCGAGGACGTGGACCTGTACGAGATCAACGAAGCCTTCGCGGTGGTCGCCATGGCCGCCATGACCGACTTCAAGCTCTCGCCTGAAAAGGTCAACATCCACGGTGGCGCCACCGCGCTGGGCCACCCGATCGGCGCCTCCGGCGCACGCCTGGTGGCCACCCTGATCGGCGCCCTGCGCAAGACCGGCGGCAAGCGCGGCGTGGCCACGCTGTGCATCGGCGGCGGCGAAGCCGTCGCGATGGCCATCGAAATGGTCTAAGCCGTTGCCTGCTTGAGACACGGGCTTCGGCCTGTGCCTCAAGCAGGATTTCGCTGCGCCTTTCTGGCATTGCAACCACCGCGACGGGTCGGTCGCGGGCCATGCAGGAAAGGCGCAACGAAATCCTGATTTACCAAATCGACAAGAATGCCCGGCCCACCGGGCAGCGAGACAACCCGCTCACACCGAGCGCCTTCAAATTCCAATCAAGCAGGACGGGTGGTACCCCATGCCCATCATCGAATCCCGCATCAATCCGCGGTCGCAGGACTACATCGACAACGCCAGCGCCATGCAAGCGCAACTGGACGATCTGAACCAGCAACTGGCGCAGACGGCCTTGGGCGGCAGCGAATCCGCCCGTGCCAAGCACACCGCGCGCGGCAAGCTCCTGCCGCGCGACCGCGTCGAAAACCTGATCGATCCCGGCACCCCGTTCCTGGAACTGTCGCCCATGGCGGCGCACGGCATGTATGACGGCGACGCGCCCGGCGCGGGCGTCATCACCGGCATCGGCCGCGTGTCCGGCACCGAGTGCGTCATCGTCTGCAACGACGCCACGGTCAAGGGCGGCACCTACTATCCGATGACGGTCAAGAAGCACCTGCGCGCGCAAGAGATCGCCGCGCAGAACAACCTGCCGTGCGTATATCTGGTGGACTCCGGCGGCGCCAACCTGCCGCAGCAGGACGAAGTCTTTCCCGACCGCGACCACTTCGGCCGCATCTTCTACAACCAGGCGCAGATGTCGGCGCAAGGCATTGCGCAGATCGCCGTCGTAATGGGTTCGTGCACCGCCGGCGGCGCGTACGTGCCCGCCATGAGCGACGAGTCCATCATCGTCCGCAACCAGGGCACCATCTTTCTGGGCGGCCCGCCGCTGGTCAAGGCGGCCACCGGCGAAGAAGTCAGCGCCGAAGACCTGGGCGGCGGCGACGTGCACACGCGCCTGTCCGGCGTGGTCGACCACCTGGCCGCCAACGACATGCACGCGCTGCAACTGGCGCGCAACGCCGTTGCGCGCCTGAACCGCAAGAAGCCGCAACCGCTGGCCACGATCCCCGTGCGCGAGCCGCGCTTCGATCCCAGCGAACTGAACGGCATCATTCCCGCCGACACCCGCAAGCCCTACGACGTGCGCGAAGTCATCGCGCGCATCGTCGACGGCTCCGAGTTCGACGAATTCAAGGCGCGCTTCGGCCCCACGCTGGTCACCGGCTTTGCGCACATCCACGGCATGCCCGTCGGCATCGTCGCCAACAACGGCATCCTGTTCTCCGAGTCCGCGCAGAAGGGCGCGCACTTCATCGAACTGTGCGCGCAGCGCAAGATCCCGCTCGTGTTCCTGCAGAACATCACCGGCTTCATGGTCGGCCGCAAGTACGAAAACGAAGGCATCGCGCGCCACGGCGCCAAGATGGTGACGGCCGTGGCCACCGCCAACGTGCCTAAGTTCACCGTCCTGATCGGCGGCTCGTTCGGCGCCGGCAACTACGGCATGTGCGGCCGCGCGTATTCGCCGCGCATGCTCTTCATGTGGCCCAACGCCCGCATCTCGGTCATGGGCGGCGAGCAGGCGGCAAGCGTGCTGGCGACGGTGAAGCGCGACGGCATCGAAGCGCGCGGCGGGCAATGGTCGGCGGAAGAAGAGACGGCGTTCAAGGCCCCGATCCGCGAACAGTACGAGCGCGAAGGCCATCCGTATTACGCGACTGCGCGGTTGTGGGACGACGGCATCATCGCCCCCGCCGACACGCGCCGCGTGTTGGGGCTGGCGTTGTCCGCCGCGCTGAACGCGCCGATTGAAGACACGAAGTTCGGTGTCTTCCGGATGTGAATGGGACCCACCCCCTACGCGCTTCGCGCGCCCCCTCAAGGAGGCGGCACTGGCGGACCGGCGGAGCCGGATCCGCGGTGCCCCCGATAGGGCCGGCGCAGGCGGGGAACGGTTGTTAGAAATTTAGCGGCAGTGCCCTCGCCGCACCGCTGTCAACAAACAAACTCAGCTTGGATAACGCAATGTTCGATACTGTGCTGATTGCCAACCGCGGCGAAATCGCCTGCCGCGTCGCCGCCACCGCTCGCCGCATGGGCCTGCGCACCGTCGCCGTCTATTCCGACGCGGACGCTAACTCGCGCCACGTCGCCGCCTGCGACCAGGCCGTCTACATCGGCGGCTCCGAGCCGCGCGCCAGCTACCTGCGCGCCGACGCCATCCTCCAAGCCGCGCGCGACACCGGCGCCGGCGCCATCCACCCCGGCTATGGCTTCCTGTCCGAGAACGAAGCCTTCGCCCAGGCCGCGCAAGATGCCGGCATCGCCTTCGTCGGCCCGCCCGCGTCCGCCATTGCCGCGATGGGCAGCAAGTCCGCCGCCAAGACCCTCATGGAAAAAGCCGGCGTGCCGCTCGTGCCCGGCTACCACGGCGACAACCAGGACCCGCAGTTCCTCAAATCGCAGGCCGATGCCATCGGCTATCCCGTCCTCATCAAGGCCAGCGCGGGCGGCGGCGGCAAGGGCATGCGCATCGTCGAATCCCCCGGCGCGTTCCTCGATGCACTGGCCTCGTGCCAGCGCGAAGCCGCGTCCAGCTTCGGCGACGACCGTGTGCTGATCGAACGCTATCTGCAAAAGCCGCGCCACATCGAAATCCAGGTGTTCGCCGACACGCACGGCAACTGCGTGTACCTCTTCGAACGCGACTGCTCCGTTCAGCGCCGCCACCAGAAGGTGATCGAAGAAGCCCCCGCCCCCGGCATGACCGAAGAACGCCGCCGCGCCATGGGCGAGGCCGCCGTCTCCGCCGCGCGCGCCGTGGGTTACGTGGGCGCGGGCACGGTCGAGTTCATCGCCGAGCCCGACGGCCGCTTCTACTTCATGGAAATGAACACGCGTCTGCAGGTCGAGCACCCGGTCACCGAAATGATCACCGGCCACGACCTCGTCGAATGGCAACTGCGCGTCGCCGCCGGCCAGCCGCTGCCCGCCCGCCAGGAAGACCTGCGCATCAACGGCCACGCCATCGAGGCCCGCATCTACGCCGAGAACCCCGAGAAGGGCTTTTTGCCGTCCATCGGCACGCTCGCCTACCTGGGCCTGCCGCCGCACACCGCGTTTGCCAACGGCGACATCCGCGTCGACGGCGGCGTGCGCATGGGCGACACCATCACCCCGTTCTACGACCCGATGATCGCCAAGCTCATCGTGCACGGCGCCGATCGCGACCAGGCCCGCGCCCGCATGCTGCAAGCCTTGGCGCAGACGCAGGCGGTGGGCGTGCAGACCAACGTCGCGTTCCTGGCGCGGTTGATGAAGGACAGCGCCTTTGCGGCCGCTGATCTGGATACGGGTCTCATCGAACGCCAGCGCGCCACGCTGCTGCCCGACCCGCAACCCGCCGACGCCGACGCGCTGGCGCTGGCCACCGCTGCGGTGCTGGTGCGGCAAGGCCTCGCACAACCGGGCGCGCAGGGCGCGGGCAAAGGCCCCACCGACCCGTGGGACGCGCGCGACGGCTGGCGCTTAGGCGGCCAGTATCGGCGCCACCTGCAATGGACCGACAACGGCGAAACCCGTCACGTCACCGTGGCCCGTCAGGGCGGTGCGTGGACGCTGGACACCGGCGACGGCGCGCGGCCGTTCCTGTGGCGCTCGCACGCCAGCGCCAATCCCAACCTGGCCTACGGCCTGCGCATCACGCTGCAAGGCCATGAAAGCGCCGGCACCGTCGTCCTGCATGGGGACCGCGCCTACGTCTTCCGCGAGGACGGCTCGCACGTCCTGGAGCTGTATGACGCGTTGACGCACTCGCAGGACACGCAAGGCGATCACGGCGCGGGCCTGGCCGCGCCCATGCCCGGCAAGATCATCTCGATCTCGGTCAAGGCGGGCGACAAGGTCGAAAAGGGCCAGCCGCTGCTCGTGATGGAAGCGATGAAGATGGAACACACCATTTCTGCGACTGCCGACGGTACGGTGGGGGAAGTGTTCTATGGGGTGGGGGATCAGGTGACGGAAGGCGCCGAACTCGTGTCGATCGAGTAACGGCGGTTTGAACGTACCCGACGGCTTCCGGCGGTATCGCCGGAAGCCGTTTTGTTTTGCGGCGGGCCGTGACCCCGCCCTCATTGCCGCGCCCCAATGAGCGACACGCGACCGGCAGCTCAAAAGGCCCGTCCGGCCGCGCGCTGACGCCCCCGATCCCGGTTTAGCTCTCCGTCAGCGCCCCTCGCCTAGAATCGGCGCTTCCCCCCGCGCCACGCCCACCATGTCCGCCGACACGCCCAGTCCGCTTTCCCGTCCGCCGTTCCTGCATTTCCTCTGCGGCCGCGTCGCGGCATCGCTGGCATTCCAGATCGTCTCCGTCGCCGTGGGCTGGCAGATCTACGCGCTGTCCGGCAGCGCGCTTGACCTCGGTCTAATCGGCCTCGCCCAGTTCCTGCCCATGGCCGCACTAACGCTCGTCGTCGGCCACGTCGCCGACCGCTACGACCGCCGCAAGATCGTCGCCATCTGCATGGCCCTCGAAGCCCTCGCCACCCTCGTCCTCGCCATCGCCGCGCTGCACGGCGTCGGCGGCAAGACGCTCATCTACGCCACCATCATCATCATGAGCTCGGCCCGCGCCTTCGAAGCGCCGACGCTCTCCACGCTGATCCCCGCCGTCGTCCCGCGCGAATGGCTCCCGCGCGCCACCGCGCTGTCCTCATCCGGCGGCCAGATCGCGCAGATCGCAGGCCCGGCGCTCGGCGGCGTTGGCTACAGCCTCGGAGCAGGGTGGATCTACTGCGTCGCCGCCGCGCTGTATCTGATGGCCTTCATCGCCATTGCCACCCTCGTCATCGAACGCGCGCCACCCCGCAAGGAACCGACCACGTGGCGCACGCTGTTTGGCGGGATCACCTTCATCTTCCAGCGCCGGCTGCTGCTGGGCACGCTGTCGCTGGATTTGTTTGCGGTGCTGCTGGGCGGGGCGACTGCGTTGCTGCCGATCTTTGCGAAAGACATTCTCAATGCAGGTCCGTGGGCGCTTGGTGCTTTGCGTGCGGCGCCTGCGTGCGGTGCGGCGCTGATGTCGTTGACGCTGGCGCGATTGAGCCTCGGCGAAAACGTCGGCCGGCTGTTGTTCGGGTCGCTTATCGTGTTCGGGCTGGCGACCACGGTGTTCGGGTTGTCGACCTCGATTCCGCTGTCAATCGCCGCGCTGGTCGTGCTGGGTGCGGCAGACGCGGTCAGCGTCGTTGTGCGGTCATCGCTGGTGCAGTTGAATACACCCGACCACATGCTGGGGCGGGTCAGCGCCGTGAACACCTTATTCGTCGGCGCGTCGAATCAGCTGGGGGAATTTGAATCTGGGCTCACTGCGCAATTGTTTGGCGCAGTGCCCGCCGTGGTGATCGGCGGGGTTGGCACGATTGCGGTCGCCGCGCTGTGGATGCGGTGGTTTCCGGAGTTGAGGCGGCTTCGGACGTTGAATGGGAATGAGGTGGCACAGACCTAACGTTTGCTGCGGTATTGCCCTCAGGCCGACCGCGGCGTTGCGCAATGTCGTCAGGCTTGTGCACGCGAACGTATTGGCCTCGTGCAGCCTGCTTCACGCTGCGCAGCAGAGCGGCCTGAAATTCGGCCATCGTGGGATCAGGTTTCTGGAACATCAAAGCCGTGCTACCTGTGCCCTCGGCTAACCATGGAATGCACCTTTCGTCCTTTCACCAACCAGTCTCTCGTGCTTGCCAGGAGATTCATTGTGAAGGAGCTTATCCCGCCATTTCACTTACCGCAGCTGAAATCGGACGAGGAGAAACACAGCGAATCTTCCAAAGAACATTCGCCGTGTCAGATGCAAAGGCCGCACTTAATGTGAAGGGTCTCGCGCCTCACAACGGGCGATTTTCAATCCAAGCCGAAAAGCGCAACAGATAGCCATCAGGGTCTTGCACTAAAAACTGCTGCACGCCAATCTCGACTGCCCCGCTTCTGTACCATCGCTCCTCGGGCTCCCGGTACAACGGCCAACCGGCATCCCGCAACGCCCTGCACAGCCCGTCGATCGACTTCACCTTGATCTCGAAATTCACACCACGACCCAACGGTGCTTCAAGCGGTGCCGTGACCCAGCCGTCGTCGCCGCGAACCTCTTCGAGCATGAACTGTGCGCCCTCGCGGTCAAGGAAAACAAACCCCTCCTCATCGCGCTGATAGACGACCTCGAAGCCGCACAAGTCGATCCAGAATTGCCGACTACGCGCGAGGTCTTTAACCATCAGCTCAGGGACCATGCGTGCTCGGTACGATTTATCTTCCATCGTCTCTCCTTTTTATTCGGGCCATCGTATCGCCCTTGACTCCAGCGGGCCATGGAAGCCCCCGCCAACTGCGACCCGCGTTACTTCCAGCTTTCCTTGCTCATCTCAAACCGATTCGGCGCCCCAGCCGCCGGATCGAAGAAATACTTGGGTTCCCGATAGACCAGCCCCTGCAGCGCAGCATCCAGCTTCGGCAGCTGAAAAGTGGCAGCACTACGCGCCTTCCGAAAATCCTCAATGCTGGCGGGCAGACGCTCCAGCGTCATCGACTCCAGCAAACACACCCATTCCCGCGCCAACACCCCGCACGAATCCTTGACCATGACTGGCTGATCATCCGGCATCTTGAACCCATCCATCAGCACCACATCACCCGCTTTCAGCGTGATCGTGGCCAACGGCGTAAACAGCAATTCCGTATTGACGCCGGCAACGGGCACCATCTCTGCCGCGCGTTCCGGGACGGCGCGCTTGGCCTCCTCCACCCAGCGATACTCCCGGGCAGCCTCATCGCAGCCGTTCCCAAAGCGCAGCGTGACCTCGCAGCCTGAGCCCAGAATATCCTCGCTGGGCGGCAGCGGCGTCCAGGGTCCCGTCTTCTTGAAATCGACGTCCGCCGTCTCCGTCAGCGTCGCCATGCCGAGGTCTTTCAGATAATCCATCGATTTCGCGCGCGCATCCGTATCCGGCAACGCCGTGCGCGGCTGGTGATAGGTAATGCGATTGAGCCGGTATTCTCCGGGCCACACCGGAATCACCTGATATGCGACCGCACCGTGCGTCGTTTGGAACAGCGGCCCGAGATCGGCGGTATCGAACTTGTGCTTGCCTTGGCCCACCGTCATCGCGTATCCCTTCTCGGTCACATGCTGCCAATGCATGCCTCGCGAGCCTGGTCGAACAGCTTGTCGGTGTTTGCGCGATGCCGCTCCCTCATGGCTGTCGCTTCGGCCTGTAGCGCTTTGTCCGTGGGCGACTGCGCCAACGCGGCGAGCGGGGCAAACAGCGCAGATACACACACAACGGCAAGCACGCGGCGAGACAGCGTCATCGGTCTTGGTTCCTCTATGGGTTAGATATTGGGCAAATCGACGCCTGCCAACCATCCGGCTGAACAGGGCCTGGGCGAGAGCGCCAGCGCATGATATCGCGGTGAGCGTTCATGCAATGCGCCAAACCGCGCCCGCTGCCAAACCGCATCCCACAAGCGCCGCCCCCGCCGCACAGAGTAGACTGACACCCTCTCTCACCATTCCGAGTCCCCATTCATGCTCGTCAAAGCCCTGCGTGTCGGCCTGGGTCAAATCATTGTCCTGGGCGACGCACTGACCCGTCCGCGTCCGCAGAAGCGCTCGCCGCAAGGCCAGGCCGCCGTCAACGCCGACGCGGCCGCGCTCTCGCTGTATCAATTCCAGGCGTGCCCCTTCTGCGTGAAGACACGCCGCGCCATGCATCGGCTCAATGTGCCGGTCGCGCTGAAGGATGCCAAGAACGACCCCGAAGCGCGCGCCGCATTGCAGGCGGGCGGCGGCAAGGTGAAGGTGCCTTGCTTGCGCATCGAAGACGCCGACGGCACGCGCTGGATGTACGAATCCAACGACATCATCGCGTACCTGGAAAGGCGCTTCGCCAACGTTGCCTGACCACGCGAAAAGCAAACGGCCTGCCGAAACATACGGCAGGCCGTTTTCAATTGCGCAACGAACGCGTCAGAACCTTCCCCGCAGCGTCAGCAGCACGCTACGCGGCGCGCCGTAGTTGTTGCGGTTTTCCAGATAGCCCGGGTACTCGTAGTAGACCTTGTCGAACAGGTTGTTCACGTTCACCGCCGCGGTCCAATGCGAAGTCAGGTCATACGCAACGCGCGCGTTCCACACGCTATACGAAGGACGCCGCACGTTTGAAATCGTGTTCGTCAGCGCGCTCTGCCAATTGACGCCCGCACCGACGCTCAACCGATTCAAGTCACCCGGCAGGCGGTATTCGCTCCACACGCGCAGCATGTGCCGCGGCGTTTCTTCGCTGAAGGTCTGGCCCTCGCGCTCGGGGTCGCTCAGATACTTGTTGCTGTTGAACGTATAGCCCGCGGCCACTTGCAGGCCCGGCGCCAGTTCGCCGCTCATCTCGGCCTCGAAGCCCTGGCTGCGCACCTTGCCCGCCGCGCGCGAGCAATAGCCGCCATTGCAGACCGGTCCGGCCTCGTAATCCTGCACCGCGCGATTCTTCTGGTCGATGCGGTAGACGGCGAACGACGTGTTCAGCCTGCCGTCCATCAACTCGCCCTTGATGCCCACTTCATAGTTCGCGCCCACGATGGGCTTGAGGACGCTGCCGTCCAGCGTGGTGGCCGTCTGCGGCTCGAAGATATCCGCATAGCTGGCATAGGCCGACCACTGCGGCGTCAGCGCGTACACCAGGCCCAGGAACGGCGTGAACTCCGCGCTGGCTTTCGCGGTGCTCACGTCGCTCCACGTTGCGGCCTGCGTCGTGTAGCGGCTTTCAAACCAACTGAATCGACCGCCGGAGACCAGCGTCAGGTCGTCCGTCAGGCTGCTGCGCAACTGCGCATAGATCCCTTTCTGCACGTGCGGGTCATAGCGGGACAGCCGCTGCGAATCCGGAAAGCTCTCGGGCTTGGGCACATGCGGATCCGGATTGAAGACATCCAGCGGCAGGTAGTTGGACGCGTATTCGATCCGATCGCTGGACTTCAGGCGCGACATGCTCACGCCCACGGTCAGGTCCTGCGCCATGCCCCACGTCGTGAAGCGGCCGTTCACAGTGGCATCAAAGCCAAAGTGCTCGGCGGACTTGTCGTAGTTCCAGGCGTTGCGCATCGGCCCCATCAACGTCACCGGGTCCACCGCCCCCGTCGCATCCAGTGCCGACGTCAGGCTGCTTTCCTTCACGTACGTGCCCGCGATGTTCAAGCGCCAGTCGCTGTTGAAGCGGTGCGTGAGGTCGGCAAAAACCTGCGTCTCGTCGCGGTCCCATTGGTTCCAGTCCGCGCCCAGAAAGGTCGAGCGCTTCAGGTCCAGCGAGCGGCCGTCGCTGTAGCGCGGCAGCCCGCCAAAGAAGGGCGTCGACCGCACCCGCGACACAAGCACACCCGCGCCCACCGTCGTGCGCGGCGACACGTCGTAGTCCAGCGCAAAGTACAGGTTGGTGTTGCGCTCCTTCACCACGTCGATGAACGAACCCTTGGTGTCGTAGTCCAGCACCGCACGCGCCCGCAGACTGCCGTCGGCGTTCAGCGCGCCGCCCGCATCCAGCATGCCGCCCACGTGATCCCACGAGCCCGCGCGCGCTTCCATCAGCACCTGCGTCTCGGCCGTAGGCCGCTTGCGCACCAGGTTGACCGATCCGCCCGGCTGGCCCGCGCCTTCCATCAGGCCTTGCGCGCCCCGCAATACCTCGACGCGATCCAGATACGCCGTGCTGCCCGTGAAACTGTTGCCCACCGCGTAGAAGCTGCGCGACAGCGGCACGCCGTCGTACTGGATGTTCGTGATCTTGAAGCCGCGCGAATAGAAATTGCGGCCGCCGTCGGCCACTTCGCTGATCGTCACGCCCGTCGTGTTCTCCAGCACCTCGCTGATGGTCGAGAGATTCTGATCGTCCATGCGGCGGCGCGTGATCACCGTGACGGACTGCGGAATGTCCTTGAGCGCCTCTTCCGTCTTGCCGATGGTCGCCGCCCGGGCCGCGTAGGAGTTCGTGTTCTCGGTGGTCGCATTGAAGACGCCCGTCACCAGCACCGGCGCCAGCGTGCTGGCCGCGGACTGCGGCTCGGCCTCGATGCGGATGCCGCCATCCACATTGACGGCGCGATAACCCGTGCCAGACAGCAAGGCGCGCAAACCGTCTGCCACGCCATACTGGCCGTTCAGGCCCGCGCTACGCGCACCGTTCAACTGCGCGGACGAATACGCCAGCGAAATCCCGGCCTGCCTGGCGAATTCCGCCAGCGTGTCATTCAACGGACCCGGCGCGATCGCATAGGCGCGCGACGCGGCAGAGGGCGCGTTTGCGGCGGGCGCTGTCTGAGCGCGCGCAGTCGTCGGGCTGGCGGACAACGCGGCCAGACCGAGCGCCGCCGCCAGCGGCAGGAGAACGGCAAGGGAAGGGGTGGGGCAGGCGCGCATGCAAGCCCGGGCGCCCGGCGCCGTGGCGTCCGGGTGTCGGTAGGTCTTCACGAAAGGGTTACTCCAATGAGGGTCGGTCCATCTTGGGCAGTGCGCACTGCTTCAAGCGGTATGACGAACGAATTCGCCGATCCCCTCAAATAATTTTTACCGGGCGTTGTCCATCACGCGCGCGCCCGCACCCGCGTGACGCGCCCGCCCCACCACAGGCGGCCGGATTGCGGTTCGATCGGCAGGATCTGACGCAGCAGCGCCAGCACCTTGTGCGTGTCGTCCAGCTGAAACACGCCGGATACGCTAAGCCGCGCCACGGCGGGGTCGCATTCGATTGCGCCGTGATAACGCGACAGTTCCTGCAGGAATGCGGCGAGCGGCATATCCCGCACCGACAGCGCGCCTTCGACCCAGGCGCCGCCATCCATCACGCGGGTATCGGTTGGCCCCGCACTGAATACCTTCTGACGCGTCATCCGCGCGGATTCGCCTGCCTGCAGTGTCTTTGCGGCCTCGTCGCCGCCGTCGCGCGGCAGCATGGCGACCATGCCTTCGTCCACCGACACTTCACTGGCCTCGTCCCACTGACGTACCCGATAGCGCGTCCCCAACGCCCGCGCCTGACCATCGCGCGTCTCTACAAACAGCGGACGCGACAGCGGGTCGCTGCCGGAGATCAGATAGACCTCGCCGGCCAGCAACGTGATCCTGCGCGCTTGATCGCCATAATGGATGTTGACCGCCGTATCCGTGTTCAGCACCAGCGTGCCGCCGTCCGGCAACACGACCCGCCGCCGCTCGCCGCGCGACGTGGCCACATCCGCCAGCGCATGCTGAACCAGCTGCGCATCGCGCGCCTGCCACGCCATCCAGCCGCCCGCCGCCAGCACGCCCAGCGACATCAACGCCTTGCGCCGCGAACGCAGCGCCTGCGCCGTACCCGTCTGCCGAAGAATCCGCGTCGCGGCTTCAGGAGGCATGTCTATGGCGGGCCGCTGCAAACGAGCGCTCAATGCCTGCAACCGCTCCCAAACGAGCGCATGCGCCGGGCTAGCGCCCAGCCACGCATCGAACGCGCGCCACGCCGACGCGTCCGCTGTGTTGTATTGCAGCTTGATGCGCCAACGGATGGCGGCGTCCAGCACCGCCGCATCGCCCGCGCCGTTCAGAGTGACATCCACACCCGCGCCGGGCTTGGCCGACGCCACGCGATCAGCACTCATAGACCAGGCGATAGCAGTGTTGCAGGGCCTGCGCCAGATAGCGCTCAACCGTCGCCACCGACTTGCCCACCTGACGCGCGATCTGCGGGCAGGTATGGCCCTCCATCTGCGCCAGCAGAAACACCTCGCGCACCTCAGGCTTCAACCGGCCCAGCATCTGCGCGATCTGCTCCAGCGATTCCAGGATCAGCAGGCGGGATTCTTCGGACGGCCAATGTTGTTGGGGATAGGTCTGCAACACCGCCAGGTAATTGCGCTCGATTTCCTGGCGGCGCCAATGGTCGACCAGAAGGCGGTTGGCGATGGTGCGCAAGTAAGCGCGCGGCTCGCGCAGGGCGGTTTCGGTCTGGGCGGAGGAATTGGCCGAGAGCAGGCGAACAAACGTGTCCTGTGCCAGATCCGCCGCGCGATGCGCGTCGCCAAGCTTCAGGCGCAGCCAGCCATGCAGCCAGGAATGGTGGTCACGGTAAATCGTCGAGATACCGGCGTCGGGACTGGCGCTGGGCTTGGCGGACATCGGACGGGCTTTGTTAATGGGAATGGTTCCTATTATAGGGGTGAAGGCGAAACAGGTCGGATTGGGTGATGCGGGCGGCTTCGGTACGGGTTCTAGGCTTTGCGGCCGTCCGTCTGGCGTGAATCCGGTACTTGAGGCCTAAGATGTCGCCCAAGGAGCGAGTATGGCCACCAAGAAAATGACACCATCGCTGAAGCATTCCGCCCGCCGCGTCGCCATGACGCTAAGCGCGACCAGCCTGCTTGCCGCATGCGAACCCTCGCTGCCGCCACCGCCGGCGGGGTCGAAGCTCACCGCTGAAACCATCGCTACGCGCGAGGCGCCGGCCGAGCATCAGTTCAAGGGCGTGCTCGCGGGAAAGCCTATTCATCTGCTTGCGCACAACTGCAAGGTGTATCGGGTAGATCCAGCCGAAGGCGAGAACGTGAGCTGGACGCTGGTGCTGGAAGGCGATTTCTACCCCTTGCCGACGTCATGCTTGAGTCAATCGCTGACGGAAGAGAAGGGCGGCGTGACGGCGTTCATCGGGCGGCAGGCGCTTGGGGCTGGCGGGTGTTGCACGGGAACGCCGAAGTATCGGACGAAGGATGGCGTGACGTGGAGGCCGAATTGAATTCGTGTCACCCCCTTTGCGCTTCGATCGCATGGGCCATGGAGGATGCCTCACATGGCCCATTCCTCACGTTAGCGCGATGACACCGGACGCCCCCGCGTCATCGATTCCAGCACACCATCCCGCCGCACCCAGCCATGAAACAACGCCGCGGCCAGATGCAGCAGCACCGTCGCGAACAGCAGGAAGGCCAGATAGCGATGCGCGCCCCGTAGCCAACTGAACAGCGCCGCATCCGCAGGCGCAATGGGCGGCAACTGCCAACCGCCCGCCACGACCGGATAGCCGCCCGCTGACAGCATCGCCCAGCCGATCAACGGCATCGCGAACATCAGCGCGTACAGCAGGATATGCGAGGCCAGCGCCGCATGGCGTTGCCAGGCCGGCAGATCAGCGGGCAACGCGGGCGCGCCCTTGAACACGCGCCTGGCCAGCCGAATGCACACCAGCGCCAGCAGCGCCAAGCCCAACGGCTTATGGATCTGCACCAGCCACTGATGCCGCTCGGACACCGACGCCACCATGCCCACGCCGATGAACAGCATCGCGAGTATGCCGGCCGCCATCGACCAATGCAGCACGCGTGCGAATAGGCTGAACGTGGCGGGCGGCCGGCGGGTCTGATTAGGCGACGGGATCATTGGGCGCGCTCCGGTTGAGTCGAATGGGATGACGCAGCGGCGGCTTTAGGCGGCCCTTCGCCCGTGCGGCGTTCATAGGAGGCCGCATAAGCTGCGGAACGCGCCGCCAGCAGCGGGTCGTCGGAAACAGCGATGCCTTGCGGCAATACGGTCGGGTCGTAGTTCACATCGCGACAGGGACCGTCGCTTTGCGGTGCGCTGCTGGTTATCACCACGGTGCCGGCGTCGACAGTCGGCCGGTCCGCCGGCCACTGGCGGGTTGCGTCGTTAGTTGAATCGCCGGGTTGTCCCAACGTAAGCAGCAGACGCCAGCGCAACGGCCCTTGCGTCAGGCGCTGTTGCAGATCGGTTTGCAGATAGTCCGCATCGTGTCCCGGCTGCGCGAGAGGCGCCGCCGCCGCGTCCAACGGCGCCAACTGCCAGCGCACCGGCTGCCGCCTTCCGTTCCCATCGATCAGGTAGAAAGCGTTCAGGCCGTAATAGTCTTCGGTGGCGTAGCTGGCCGAAGGCTTGGCGGTCTTGGCCCACGCAAGGAACGCCGCCGCTTCAGGATGCGCCGCGAAGAAGGCCTGCATGCGCTGCGGATTGGGCTTGCCCGTCTTGGGATCGGGCCGACCGGCAAGCTGCTGATCGTAGAACGCCTGAGGGGTCGACAGCGGAAACACCGGCATGCTGTTCATGCCGGTACGCCACTGTTCGCCATTGGCCGACGTGAACATCAAGGCAAAGCTGCGGATCGGGACGCTGGAGTCCGACGCGTAAGGGTTGCCGCCGGGCAGGGCGAGCCGTCCCACCACCGGCGTGCTGCCCGGCGCAAACACCGAGGCGGTGGATAAGTCGTGGGCGGCGCCGCTGCTTTCAAAGCGGCCGATCACACAGACGCCTTTGGCGTGGTTACGGCGAAAGCCCTCGTGGACGCCGCTGTTGGCTTCCAGGGCGTTCACCACGCGGTCTGGGGTCAGGCGCTGAGGGTCGAGCCAGCCGCCTACGTAGGCGAACGCGGCGCCGGAGGCGAGCACGATGGCGCCAATTGCGGTGAGGCGAAGGAGGGTTTGCGGGGCGGTGAGTGGCCGGGGCGTCTGGCTCCGGCCTTTCGGGGGCTGGCCGTCTTGGTGCCGTGCACCCGGCGGTTGGCGATTCGGCGGCAAGCGGCCCGGCGGCTGGCTTCCCGGTGGCGTTTGACCCGGCGGCGGGCCGTTGCGGTCAGATCCTTGTTGCATAAGGCTCCTTGCCCATGGGGCGATGAATACCCCTGTAGGACGCCGTGCGAAAAAAGTTATTCCGCGATGGAATAAACCCGCCGGTGCGGCGTCTTACTGCATTGACCTGTAAGCTGGTTGCGCAGGCCTGTCCCAGGAACCCGCCATGATTCAACCGGTCCGCGTGCCGCCCGACGCGCCGGCATCCACCGACGACGAGATGCCAGCGGAAGAACTCTCCGACGCCATGCTGCGCCAACTACTGCCGCGCCTGCGGCGTTTTGCGCTGCGCCTTACGCGCGATGCGGTCGCGGCCGACGACCTGGTGCAATCCACCTTGGAAAGAGCGCTAACCCGCTGGCGCGGCCGCCGCCCGCAAGGCGACGTGCGCGCGTGGCTCTTCACAATCCTGTACCGCCAGTTCCTGGACGCCCAACGCCGCTCGCGCCGCTACGCGCGGCTGCTGTCATGGTTTGCTGGGTCCGACGCCGCCGCGCCGTCGGCCGAGCGCGAAGTCATCGCGCGATCTTCCCTGGATGTCTTCGAACGCCTGCCCGAGGCGCAGCGCACGCTGCTGTGGCTCGTCAGCGTGGAAGGCATGAGCTACAAGGCCGTCGCCGATGTTTTAGACGTACCGCTGGGCACCGTCATGTCGCGCCTGTCCCGCGCGCGGAGTGCCTTGCGCGAATTGCATGAGGGTCAGGCCGGCGAGGCTCGTCTGAGGATATTGAAATGAAAGAACGCTCTATCGATGATCTGACGCGCAATGCGTATGTGGACGGACAGTTGGATCCGTCGCAATTGCAGGAGTTACAGGCGTATTTGCGGGCGCATCCTGATGAGGCGCAGGAGCTGGAGGCTTGGCGTCGGGATGCGCAGCGGCTGCGGGAAGGGGCTGGCGGGGATGGTCTGCCGGGTAATCCTGCGTTGGATCCTGCTGCGGTGCGTGCGGGGCTAAGAGTTCGCACGCGGCGGCGGATGGCGATGGCGGCTAGTCTTGTTGTGGCGGTGGCGATTGGCGGGGTTACGGGATGGAGTGCTCGCAATACGGCTATGGCGAATCGGGTGCTGCCGATGCAAGATGCGATGCAGGCTTATCGGTTGTTTGCGTCTGCGGATGCGCCGCAGCCGGATGTACGTGCGGATGCAGGGGATTTGCAGGGGTGGTTGGATGCGTATTTTGCGCATGCCGAGCGGTTGCCGAATTTGAGCGATAGCGGGTTTAGGCCTGTTGCTGCGCGTTTGTTGGCTACCGATCAGGGGCCTGCTGCGCTTGTTATCTATGAGAACGCGGGGCAGCGCGCTACGTTTTATATCCGGCCGCCTGGGCCGGGGGGGCAGTTTCTTGCGCAAGGGAGCCGCAGGGATGGGGAGCTGCTGGCGCGGTATTGGTCGGGGCAGGGGTACAACTATGCGTTGGTGACGGCGGGGGATGGGCGCGGTCAGCACATGCAAGTGGGTGAATCGTGACGCCGCGGAGCGATTAACGCCTCAGATCGCGCACGTTTTCGTTGAAATCTAATGGCTCGGGCCTGTCGCACATTGCGCCAAGCCCGAGCCGTTTTCACGCTTACTGCATCGATGCTGGCGCGTCGTGCGTGGGGTCGGCGCGACCGGCGTCTTGTGCGCACACTCGTGCCGATTCCAGCATGGCGTCGGTCATGGCGCCCATGTGGTCACACAGGCCTTCCACGCCGCCCATCAATGCGGCCACGGTCCACGCGTCCAGCGGCTGCGCGCCGGTAGCGTCCGGTTCAGAGGCGCTGTTTCCGTCAAGGCGAGCGATCGAAGCGATGGCGTATCGGGCGCGGTCGATGTTGTAAAGGTGCGAAAGGGGAACCAGGCCGTGTTCGGGGTTGGTGTCAACGGACCAGGGATTTTCGGTGAGGGGGTGGGATTGCATGGACTTACTCCGACGATATGGAAATCCCGCTGCCCCACTTCCAAATGGGGCGGGCGGGCACAGGACAAGGTTGGAAGACCGGATCGTCGGAACCGGCGTACGACTGGCGCACCCCTGCCAAGGCCCGCCCATTGGACGCGCGAAGGCGTGCTGACCAAGAGGTCAACACCGACGAATTTTCCGGCTTCCACACCGGGCTACCGTTAGCGGTGGTAGTCGGAGGAGTATACGGGTTGAAGCGACTCCAGTCGGAAAAAGAGGGATAGATTAGCAACTGGGTATTGGGACGGACATCAGCAAGCGTCTGCTTCCGCTGGTGCTTTTATCCGAACGCGCCACTCGCGAGGCAGGGACCATCGCATACTGCGCAATTGTTGCTGCCCCTCAAAATCGCCCTGCAAGTACGGACCCCAATGAGGAGTTTCAGCTCCATAATTTCGTAGCTGCTATAAGATTCTGAAACCAAGAGCTGGAAACCGAAAGCACGCAGACTAAGTGACCGGCGATCTCATGCAATAAGTCTGTCTGAAAGAACTGAGGAAGCAATGCCAGTCTTGCGAGTTGAGATGTTTAGCCTCGCCAATCTTTACGTCGCCTACCGCAAGGCAAAGGCCGAGGCTTTTTACGAGAACACCCACTTCCATGCGTTGTCATTCACGAAATACGAGCAAGATTTAGATGAAAATCTTAAAAAATTGCGATGCCGATTGCTGAAGAGAAAGTCAGATTGGTCAACCGATTTGTCGTTCATCGGAGATTACGCCTACCTGCCAAAGTCAGTGGATTGCAGCGCTTGGGATACTGAAATTGAAGGACATTTTCGCGCCCTTGATCCTCGCCGAGACTGGCAGCACAGATTCGAAGAGGCAGGAAACCGAGCTCGCGCCACGCTCCGCCTCGTTATTCGTCCGACCGTTGACTTTCAAATTGTGTCCGCCCTGTGGATCATGTTTGTCGGCCACCTCTTTGATGCCTCACTTGATCAAAGTACCTCGTTCGGGAATCGACTAAGGCGCACATATCGAGAGCCTGCAGACGCTAGGGTGGGCTTACCAAGCATCAACCTCTCAACGCCCGGGCTTTTCGCGCCTTACTTCTCAGCATACCGAGATTGGCGCGAGAAGGGACTTTCAGCTATGGACACGGCGCTGGCGTCCGATAAGAGCATTTTGGCCATTACGATGGACATTGAAAAGTTCTATCACCGAGCCTCTCCACGTTTTCTTCTACGTCCAGCTTTCCTAAATGCTCTGCAATTGTCCCTTTCTCCTACCGAGCGACGATTTACAGAACAGCTGCTCGCTGCAATGAGCACCTGGTACCAAAGCACGCCTGATTTTAAGACTAGGCCGAAAGGCGCGATTCCAGTAGGACTATCGGCGTCGAAGATCATTGCGAACGTCCTGCTGGTCGAATTTGATCGCTTGACGGTCAGAAAGTTGAAACCGATCTATTATGGTAGATATGTTGACGATATTTTTTTGGTTTTAAAGGCATCTCCGGATGAAGGCGGCGCTCAACAGGTGACACAACGCATCGCCGAAAAAATGGCACCCCTTGTCGAGGTTAGAAGAAACAAAGACGGCCCTGGCTCGCTATCCCTCAAACTTCCTTACGCTAAAGACTCCGAGCTTGTTTTCGCAGGAGTCAAGCAAAAGATATTCTTCCTGTCTTCGGCCCATGGATCTGACCTCGTACACCAAATTCGAGATCAGATCCGACAACAGTCCAGTGAATATCGTCTCTTGCCGGCCGTACCCGAGAGCGGTATTGCGATGGCCTCTCGCGCATTATTGGCAACACCCAGTGCAGCACTTCAGGCAGATGCCCTCCGAAAAGCGGATGTCGTTTCGGTCAGGCGGCTAGGTTTCTCGTTGTTACTGAGCGACATTGAAACGTACGCCGCAGATCTGCAACCTGCAACCTGGCAAGTTTTAAGGAATGAGTTCTACGGCTTAGTCAGTCGCCACGTCGTGACTCCGGTGGGCTTCTTCGAATTCTTCGGCTATATTCCCCGTGTATTCGGACTTATGCTCAGCTGCGGAGATACTAAGGACGCGAAAAAGTTAATAGCCAATTTGACTTCGCTCGCGGATCTTTTGCTATCAACGACGACACTAGGCGAGCGCAATTATAAGCAACTATTTCATCTGTGCCTCCAGCAGTACGCAAATGCACTGCTTCAAGCAGGGCTGCAGGCGGCAACACTTCGAACAGTCACAATTAGCCCAGGATATCTCGGAGTCCTCCGAAGCCTGAAGACGCTCTGTAGGGACATTAAAATTCCATCCACAGTCAAAACGCTGCAATCTCTAGTGAAAAGCGTTTTACTGGCAGATTGGGGAAGGAGGCCTTATAAGGAGCATTGGTTTCAGACTCAGCAATCTGATGAAGTTGGGCCGGAGGTCCCGCGCGAGATGGAAGTTCGGCGGCAGTTAAGGCTTGGCGCTGTGCGCCGTTTCCGATTAGAGGCAACAGAACTTAAAAAGCCATATTGGCCTGCGCTCGCATTTCCCACGCGGCCTTTGAGACTAGATGAAATTGGTTTAGTGGCACCTGCAGTCTTGTCTGACCCAATCCTGTTCAAGACCGCGATACGAACTCTTCGGGGTGCCGAAGTCGTGTCACCGGCCCCCTTCGGCTTTAGCAAAGACGGTGAAGACGCCGCGGTCAGGCGCTTCAAGGTTCCAGGTAAGTCTCGGCCGCGCATTCGGATCGCCGTTACGAGCGTTGAGACTTCAGAAGGCCAGTGGGAGGCGGCGGCCACTGGCAAGCAAGATCGTTCAGTCTCGCGTTACATCGCATTCAATGCCTTGCTCAATCGCATTATGAAAGAGCGGATTAAACCAGACTACATCGTGATGCCTGAGTTAAGCGTTCCACTGCGTTGGGCTCTGCGTGCGGCGCGCAAATTGGCTTCAAACGGTATCTCAATGCTGGCGGGCGTTGAATATCACAGAGATCGTGCAACACAAAACCTCCGGAACGACTGTCTCGTTTCTTTGACCACTTTTTGGCCCGGTTACGCGAGCAATGTCGTCGTTCTTCAGTCAAAGTTCCAGCCTGCGCATGGCGAGAAACTGCAACTTCGAAAGTTGCTCGGCAAGAAGGGCAGACTTCACACACCAGTTGGGCAGAAGGCGAAACCAACGTTGTATGAACACCGAAACTTCCACTTTTCTCCTTTAATATGTAGCGACCTCACAAACATTTCTCACAGACATGTGCTGCGGGGAGCTGTCGATGCACTCTTTGCTCTGGAATGGAATCCTGACACAAAGACATTTGCTTCGTTGGTCGAATCGACGGCGAACGATCTGCACGCATTCGTAATTCAGGCAAACAATCGAAAATATGGCGACAGCCGAATTCGCGCTCCGGCAAATCGGGACTACGCACGCGATGTTGTGCGTGTGAAAGGTGGAATCAGCGACTACTACGTGCTCGGAGAGATAGACTATAAACGGTTGCGCTCCGAACAGCGTCGTATTAATAAAGAGCCGCGATTCAAGCCAAAACCGATTGGCTACGAAATGTCGAAAGCACGAAAGACCATGAGATGAGCGATGGAGCGCAGTGAGACAGCAGGGTGCATTGCCCCGATTAGAAACCTACTTTCAAATCCGTCTTGCGCGCATTGTATCGGCAACTTTCAGCCCCAAAGGGGCCGCTTATGGCCCGAAGCAGTCTATGCTGAAAGACCGCTCTTTTGGCTCCACTCGAATCGCGTTTTCTTGGCCATTGCCGTAGGATAACGCGATAGAGTTAAAGTAGTTGAAGGATAAAAATAGCCAGAAATAATTACGCAGCTCTATGGAATGGTAGATGGAAGAAATTAATCTAGCAACGTTGCTCCACCCAGTCCGCTATGAGCGGCGCATGGTGATTTTCTTCGATACTTTGGGCTGGAAATCAAAAATCGAGCTTGCTGGGAGCGACCCCGACAAAATCGCGCAACTTTCACTTTTACCAAGGCTCTTAAAACTGAGCTTTATCGATAAGCTGTCCGCTGCAGGGGATCGGAAGCTCAGCGCGTTTTCTGATTGTGCGGCTGTGAGCATGCCGTATGACGAATCCGATATAGAAAGAACGCTTCGCGGGTTGTGCGCGGTTGTAGCGGGCGCCGCCGTGATGGGCTTTTTTATCCGGGGGGCCGTCACCGTTGGAGACCTATACCACGACGACGACGTGATTTTTGGTCCAGCACTGAACCGCGCGTACATCTTGGAGACGAACGGTGGACCTCCGCGGATCATCCTAGATCCAGACATTGAGGCGTTCCACCGCCTATCAATAGACGGAATTTTCAATGAGGACAATAAATTATTTTTAGACCCATTTGTTATCTCCCACTTCGTCTCCTCCCGTGAAGCTCATGCCTCAACTGGGCCGTACTCGGGACTTCAACTGTACGAGCTTGTAGCTCGCCGAGCAAAGGAGGAGCTGGACCGCGCGACCGATAAGAAGGTTCGAGAGAAATATGAGTGGCTCTACACACGGATGTCCGAGCGGATCAAGCGAATCGCATAATGGAGTTGGCGCCCTCGGGCCGCACAATTCCATTATCGCAAACGTAAAAAATAATTGCGAAGCAAGGGCCTCGGCTATTCCCGGCCAGCTTAAGGCAGCCTACTGACCTCGAAGCCGAACGTTGGCCCAATGACAAAAGGCAGAGCACGCCAGAAGGGCCAAACCTGAAGGGCCAGGATCGTCAGTCTGAATCCAAGCTGGACAGCAGTGAGTTCGGCACGCCGTCCAGTTGCCGTTTCTACTGGTGAACGACAAAAGAGGTCCGACTTTCCGCCTACTCCAAGACCTCTGGCGCATCATCAAGTTCACAATGGCCGTACGAAAGTCCCTTGGAAGCGCGGAAGAGCGTCCGCAGACGGCCTTGAGCAGTCGTCGCCAACGAGTCGATTTCGACTTCTTGCAGACATCCAACTCTCGGACACGAACGTTACGTTGCTTTTCAACTAGTCAGGGAGTGCATAGGCCCAACCCAGTGAGCCGTGGCCCATTTAAATGCCTGTTATGCCTTTGCCGAAATAGCCTGCTGAATTTCATTTTTATGCAGCCGTTCGATAACCTTCTCTGTTTTTATCGTCCTGAATTTTCCGCCCATATCTATGTATATTAGTTCATCATCATCTAAAGCCTTTGACTCTCGCCCAGCAAAATCACAGAGGTTAGCGAAGTAATCTTTAGCATATCTAAATGCGGCAACGGCTTCATTTGTCGTTGTACCGACGGTTAATAATTCCATTTTTTTGTCGCCGTTCAACACAGTGGGGACAAGAAGGCTATTTTGGGCTAGCTCAACATAAATTTCTGGCAACCCGAGCTTCTGGCTTAATCGATAAATTGTGCTGCAGAAATTGGCGATATAGAAACTGTAGGTAAGTTGAGGATTTTTATCTCGGATAACCGCATCGAGTTGCCATCTGGCCGAAGACAATTCTCTTTCAATGTCCTCGAATGCGTCTTCATTTACAAGAGGGATTCCCCTCTCAGGCTTACCGGTGAAAAAAACTTTATGCACCCGCGGGTGTACTTTAAATTTTCCTATTATGCAATCAAGATATTCAACCTCCCCTATTTGGCTGAAATAGCTAAACAATTCTTTTCGATGGGAATGAAAGAGGTCGATGTTGTTTTTTTGCTGCGTAATCTTAATCTGCTTCGCAGTTTGCTTCGTCGCGTGAAGGCGAGATACAAGAACGGACAATGGTAGTGCGATAGATAGCACTCCTAAAGGAAGCGCGCTGATCGATACGAATACCTTTAGCCCTTCACTTGTCAAAGATATGGAGTACCCGGCCCAAGAAACTGCTCCAAGAGCGAGAAAGTATAAAAATGGTGACAGAATTGAAATCCACAATAAGCCTTGTTCGGAAAGACCACTTTCCTCGTCTAAAGTTAGAGTGGATCTGAGTCGGTCGAAAAGCCAAGGCCCTCTTCCTAAAATTCCCGCGATGGCTATTGTGGGTACTAATAGCGGTAGCAATATAAGGGCCAAAAGGCTGAGCACTTCACTCAATCACAGCTCCCGCGTTAGGCACAGGCGTTAATTTTCGATAGGGCAGGCACACTACTAAGCGTCAAAGTACGGTGCGCCCTGCTGCTCACTCGACTCACAATCAGCATCGGCGAGAATACTGATATTCAATCATTCTACCTATTGGCCGCTTCCAGTCAAAAGCAGAATCTGACCGATCAGCGTTAAACGAGAGATAGCATCTCATAAACTGACGACCAACAATTTCTTTGCTTTCGGACGCATCAGAATCGTCAACTAAACCCTCGGATTCCCGGGTGCCTCATCGGCGCTTTGGGTAGACCGGCACTCAGGGTTTGAAATTGCACGAGGCAGTTTTGCCCCTGTCCCGGGGAGTGTCATAAATTTTGTGTTTGGGGCCTAACATGTTGCTCAAGGAGCATGTATGGCTACCAAGAAAAAGACACCGCTGAGGGAACTGCCGGCGATTCCCGCCGAGCTGGTTGATCAAT